>NZ_MUNE01000325.1 GCF_002154605.1 Streptomyces milbemycinicus
CAGATGGGCGGTGCAGTGGGGGTCGGCGGGGTCGGCGGAGCCTGCGGCGAGGGCCCGGACGAGGGTGTGCAGGGCCTGGTGGGCGCCGGTGCCGACGGTGGGGAGGACGGGTTCGGCCGCGGCCCGTACGCGGCGGGCGACGGCCCGGGGGCCGCCGGGCGGGAGCGGGCCGCCGCGGTCGGCGGCGCCGGTGGCGAGGGCGTCGAGGACGGTGTCGAGCATCGGGCGGAGCGCGCGCGGGCCTTCGATACCACCGGCCAGGAGGCGGGCGGTCGCGGAAGCGGGCACAGGCATGGGTGTGCCCCTCGTCTCGAGGTCGGGCAGGGGAGCGGTCCTGGGCGATGTCTCAAAAGCAGCGCCGGGCCGCCCGGGGGCGGGTCTCACGGCCTCGGTGAGCGGACCGGGCGCGTGGGACAGGCGAAACGTCTGGACTCGGGCCTAAAGTACTTTGCGCACAAGCGGTTCGGCCTGTCGTCGCGACAGATCCACTCGTACGTGGTAGTGCCGGTGCGTGAATTGATCGCGGCGGCCTGCCCGATGAAGCCCGCGGCAGAGCACGAGCTACGTGATGAAGCGCGGGCCCGGCTTCCGTAGGATGCCCGGGCACAGAAACGTCGAGCGGGCGAGGGGCGAGGGGGCGACGTGGACCGGCAGCCGGACGACAGCGGCCTGGCCGAAGAGCTCATCACCTCGATGCTGGCCACGACGCGGCTGCTGGTGGCGATCTCCGCGCGGGCGCTCGCCTCGATCGACGAGACGCTGACGGCGACGCAGCTGCGCGCCCTCGTGGTGCTGGACAGCTGTGGCCCCGCGAAGCTGGCGGCGCTGGCGTCGGGTCTTGGGGTCAACCCGTCCACCGCCCTGCGGACGGTGGACCGGCTGGAGTCCCTGGGCCTGGTGGACCGGCGGGTCAATCCGGACAGCCGCCGGGAGGTGGTGCTGCGGGTGACCGACCGAGGCGCGGAGGTGGTGGCGCGGGTGGTGGAGTACCGGCGCGCCGAGATCTCCGTGCTGGTGGACCGGCTGCCCGCCGAGGTGCGGGCCGGGCTGGCGCGTGGTCTGCGGGCGCTCACCGCGGTCGCGGACGAGCCCGACCTCCGGGCGGCAGGGCCGTCCGGGGCCGGGCCCGCCCGGGTCAGTGATGTGCTCGCCGCCGCTTCCGGGGAGGTGCGTCCGCGCCGTCCGGCGCGGTGAGCGCCGGGTGGCGGTACGGCCGGGCGGGGGTGCGGGAGCGGTAGACCACGTACGGCCTGACCAGGTAGCCGAGGGGGGCGGCGAAGGCGTGGACGAGCCGGCTGAAGGGCCATAGCGCGAACAGCGCCAGGCCCAGCAGGGCGTGCAGCCGGTAGACGAGGGGCGCGTGGGACATGGCCGGGACGTCGGGGTCGAGGGTGAACAGGCTGCGGAACCAGACGGATACGCCCTGCCGGTAGTCGTAGGCGTCGTCGCCCACGCCCGTGGCGGTCGCGGTGAGCCCGGCCAGCAGGACGGCGGCGAGCACCGGGTAGACGGCCCGGTCGCTTCGGCTGGTCGCCGCCCGTACGGCGGGCACCCGCAGCCGCCGGTAGAGCAGCAGCCCCAGGCCGGCGACGGTGGCCAGGCCCGCGGTGCCGCCGACGAGCAGCGCGCCCGCGTGGTAGAGCCCTTCGCTGACGCGCAGCCGCTCGGTCAGCGATTCGGGGACGATCAGGCCGACGACATGGCCCGCGGCGACGAACAGCAGCCCGAAGTGGAAGAGCGGGCCGCCGATGCTCAGCAGGCGGTGTTCGTGCAGCTGGCTGGAGCGGGTGGTGAAGCCGAAGCGGTCGTAGTGGTAGCGCCAGGCGCCGCCCGCGGCGAAGAGGACGAGCACGAGGTAGGGCAGCACGCCCCACAGGGCGATGTTGAGGTGGTTCATCGGCCGGTTCCTCCCGGAAGGTGGCCGGCGCGCTCGGGGGCGGCGGCGGAGAAGGGGGCCAGGCCGACCGCTTCTGCGGGCGGTCCGCCGCGGGCGAGCGCCAGGGCCGTGGCGCGGTCGGCGGGCGAGGCGCCGGGCAGGGTGTCGCAGACGGCGCGCAGCACATCGGCGTAGGGGCTGTCGTGGTCGGCCAGGGCCATTCTCAGCAGCTCGATGGCGGGGCGGTGTTCGCTCAGCAGCCGGGTCCCCGGGGCGGGGCAGCGGGCGGCGAACTCCAGGGCCAGCGGCAGATAGTCGGGCAGTTCGTCCTCGGGGGGCTCCCAGCCGTGGGCGCGGTAGCGGGCCTTCCACTCGGCGAGCGAGCCGCCGCGGCGCCGGGTGTCGCCGTCGGTGTAGTAGGTGAGGTGCAGGGTGCGCCGCCGGCTGCGGTCGAAGGTGACGACGTAGCGGGCGGCCAGGTCGAGTACGGGGATGTCCCGTACGGCGGCGCAGAACCGCAGCAGCGGTGCGGTGCCGGGGCCGGTCAGCTCGCCGAGCGCGTCGCGTACCAGGGTCAGGCGGGCGGGCCAGTGCCGGTCGGGGTAGCCGAGGAGGAGGGCGGCGGCCTGGTGCACGGCGGGGGTCGCCGGGCTCGGCGGGCTCATTGGGCTCACTGCTTCTCCTCGGCGCGGCGCGGGAACATTCCACTGGGGCGTCCGCGGCCATTCCAGTTGAGCAGGTTGAACCGGCCGGCGAGCCCCGTCCCGGCACCGGCTCCGGCTCCGGCTCCGGCACCCGCTCCGGCACCGGCCCCGGCGGGGGCGGGCACCGGCGGGGCGTGGAAGTCGTCGGCGCCGGGGAAGCCGTCCGGCATCATCCCGGGCAGCCCGTCCACGTCGAGGCTGCAGGTGTCGGTGGGCCCGTCGTGACCGGAACCCGCGGCGTAGCCGGTGGGGATGACGTACCGCTCGTCGTACTTGGCCAGGGCGAGCAGCCGGTACATGGCCTCGATGGTCTCCTGGTCCATGCCGACCGCGCGGGCGATCGCGGGGTCCTGTTCCTCGCCGAGGTTGTTCCGCCGCATATGGCTGCGCATGGCGGCGAGCCGGCACAGGGCGGCCTCGACCGGTTCCGGGTCGCCGGCGGTGAACAGTTCGGCGAGGTACGAGACGGGGATGCGCAGGGTGTCGATGGCGCCGAAGAGGTTGGCGGGCTCCTCGCCGTCGTGGCCGGTGGCGGTGAGCGCGTCGACGACCGGGGAGAGCGGGGGGATGTACCAGACCATGGGCATGGTGCGGTATTCGGGGTGCAGCGGCAGCGCCACCTTGTACCGGGTGATCAGCGCGTGGACCGGGGAGCGGCGGGCGGCCTCGATCCAGTCGTGCGGGATGCCGGACTCCTCGGCGGCGCGGACCACTTCCGGGTCGTCGGGGTCGAGGAAGCAGCCGAGTTGGGCCTCGTACAGGTCCTTCTCGTCGGGGACGGCGGCGGCCTCGCCGACCTTGTCCGGGTCGTAGAGCAGCACGCCGAGGTAGCGCAGCCGGCCCACGCAGGTCTCGGAGCAGACGGTGGGCTCTCCGGCCTCGATCCGCGGGTAGCAGAAGGTGCACTTCTCGGCTTTGCCGCTGCGGTGGTTGAAGTAGACCTTCTTGTACGGGCAGCCGCTGACGCACATCCGCCAGCCGCGGCAGCGGTCCTGGTCGACGAGGACGATGCCGTCCTCGACCCGCTTGTACATCGCGCCGGAGGGGCAGACGGCGACGCAGGAGGGGTTGAGGCAGTGTTCGCAGATGCGCGGCAGGTAGAACATGAACGCCTGCTCGTACTCCAGGCGGACCTTCTCGGTCATCTTGGCGAGTACGGGGTCGCCGGCGAGGTGTTCGGGGCCGCCGCCGAGGTCGTCGTCCCAGTTGGGGCCCCAGGTGACGGCGGTGGGGCGGCCGTCGATGAGGGAGCGGGGC
>NZ_MUNE01000326.1 GCF_002154605.1 Streptomyces milbemycinicus
CCCCACCGCCCGCGCCCTGCCCGCGGACACCGCCGACGAGGACCTGGACCTGGTCCTCGCCGACCTCGCCCGCGCCGACGCCCTGCCGTGGACGGGCCCGCCGGAGCCGGCCCCGCCCCGTCGGATCCTGCTGACCGGGGCAACCGGCTTTCTCGGCGGCCATATGCTGCTCGACCTGCTGCGGTACAGCGACGCCCACGTCTACTGCCTGGTCCGCGCGGCCGACGAAGAAGAGGCCACATCGCGGCTCGGCACCGCGCTGACCAGTTTCGCCCTCCCCTGGTCCGCGGAGATCCGCAGGCGGGTGACGGTGCTGCCGGGCGACCTCCGCCGGCCGCGCCTCGGCCTGTCGGAGGAGCGCTGGGAGGCGCTGGCGGAGGAGCTGGACTCGGTCGTCAGCGTGGCGGCGGCGGTGGACTTTCTGCGCGGCTACGCGTCGCTGCGGCAGAGCAATGTGATCGGGCCGCTGACGCTGGCCGAGCTGGCGGCGACCGGGCGGCCCAAGCCGCTGCACCACATCTCATCGATCGCGGTCTTCAACCAGGTCGGCATCGTCTCCATGGGCGAGGACGATCCGCTCGCCCGTATCGACCGCCTCGTCGCCGGCTACGACAGGTCCAAGTGGGCCGCCGAGACCGCGCTGCGGCGCGCCCGTGACCACGGCCTGGTGGTCACCATAATGCGCCCGGGAGGCATCGGCGGACACACCAAGACGGGCACGTACAACGCGCAGGACCTCAGCAGCGGGCTGATCTCGGCGTTCGGCCGGTTCCGTACCGTGCCCGCCTTCCGCTACCTCAACGCCGCCCCGGTGGACTGGGTGAGCCGGGTGGCGGCGGCCGTGATCTGCGAACCCGACGCCTGGGGCTACAACTACAACCTGACCGGTGTCCCGAACACCCTGGACGACGTGGTGCGGGACATGGGGTTCGGCGGGATGAACGTGACGGTGCAGGACTGGGACGAGTGGCGGGCCGACGCCCTGGCCCGTCTGGAGGCCGAACCGGTCCCCAAACTGGACTTCCTGACCAGGGTGTTGCGCAGCCCCGCGGCCCTGAAGCTGTGCGAGGCGACGCTGACGGGGCCGGCCGCCACCGACGAGCGCACCAGGGCGTTCGTCGCCGCGCACGATCTGCCGGCCGCGGCCCGGTACGACACGCAGGCGCAGCTGAAGACGTTCGAGCGGCTGGCGAAGGACGGCCTCGGTCGGCTGCCCGACCGCGAGGACCCGCCGTATCTGTGGTTCCCCGAGACGATCGAGGGGAGCCTGGGCTCGGTCGGCGGGCCCGCGCACAGCAGGTGCACGCTGTCGCTGACCTTGTCCATCGCGAGCATGTACCAGCTGGTGCGGGAGCGCCGGGTCGATGTCCGCGGAGAGCTCTTCTGCGCGCTGCTGCACCCCGATCCGGTCGTGGTGGAGCGGGGCGATCTGTGGATCCGGCCGCAGGAGGGGATACCCCTGACGCACGGTCTGCGGCATCAACTACTGCTCTACCGGCTGCGGTTGCGTGATGCCGACGGCGGGCGGTGGTGGCTGGAGGGCCGGAAGTTCGCCCGTGCGCGGCGCGATGTGTGGCGGCAGACTCGGGCGCTGACCGTCGAGATCGGCCGCGAAGGCGAGCCCGCGTGTCTGGCGGGCGAGGTCGTCGTGCCTGCCGACAGCTATGTGCGCGACCAGATCGACGGCATCCGGGTCGATCCGCGCCTCTCCAGCCAGGAGAAGCGGGTCGCCAAGCTGACGTGGCTGGCCTGGTTCGGCCGGGAGGTGGGCCGCGGCCTGCTCGGCCCGTTCGCCCGGGTGGGGGCGGACCTGCTCGACCTTCGCCGGAACCCGACGCTGACGGAGCGCACCCGATGACCCCGCTGACCCCGAGGAACCGGCAGACCCCGATGGCACCGGTGAACCCGCGGACCCCCGTGACCCTCCGGCCGCTGTACGCCCGGCTCGACGGGGCGAGGGTCGAGGAGATCCCCTTCCGGACCAAGGACGGGACCCGGCTCGGCCTGGGCAGGGTCACCACCGACTCGTCCCCCGGCCAGGGACACCGCCCCGCGGTGCTGCTGCTGCACGGCCACACCGCGTCCTCCGACATGTTCCTGCTGCCCGAGACCCGCAACCTGGTCGAGGTCCTGCTGGACGAGGGGTACGAACCGTGGCTGCTGGACTGGCGGGGCAGCTGCCGGCTCCCGTACAACGAGACCGGCCGCCGGTACACCTACGACGATGTCGCCGTGTACGACATCCCCGAGGCGGTGGCGCTGGTCCGGCAGCGGATCGGCGACCGTCCGCTGTTCGTCGTGGCCCACTGCATCGGCGCGCTCTCGCTGTCGATGAGCATGGCGGGCGGTCTGGTGCCCGGGCTCGCCGGGGTGGTGGCGCAGGGGGTCTTTCTGACGCCGAAGCTGGCGGGCCGTACGTCCCTGCGGATGACGCTGGCCGCGGAGCTGCTGAAGTCCCGTGTCGACCACATCCCCGTGGACTTCCGCACGGTGGGCTTCTGGTCGCGGTACACCCCGCTGTTCGCCCTGGCCTCCCGGAAGGCGAGCTGTCCGGACCCGACCTGCCAGATCCTGCACAACTCGGCCTGGGGCACGGGCGCCTCACTGTTCGTACACGAGCATCTGTCGGCCACCACCCACAACCGGCTGGCCGAGCTGCTGGGCCCGGCGCCGCTGTGGATCCTGCCGCATCTGCGCCGGATCGAGCTGGCGCGCAGCGTGGTGCGCTGGCACCACGGGGACGACCGCTACCGGGCGCTGCCGGAGAACGCGCTGGACCAGGCCGGTCGTATCGACTGCCCGGTGCTGCTGCTCTCCGGCAGCGAGAACGGGCTGTGGCTGGACTCCCAGAAGCTGTGCCACGAGGTTCTGGCCGCGCGTCAGCCGCGGCTGGATGTGGCGTACGCCGAGGTCCCCGGCTACGGTCACCTCGACACGTTCATCGGCCGGGGCGCCGCCCTCGATGTGTTCGGGCACATCCTCGACTTCCTGGGCAAGCACCGGTGATCCCGTACCCCACAGCCCCGCACCGTCACGCACCACAGCCCGGAGGTCATGCCCCATGCCGCAGCTCGAAGTCGGTGGCGCCCGACTGACGTTCGACGACGAGGGTCGCCGCGACGGTGTGCCGCTGGTGTTCATCCACGGCTGGACGGCCAACCGGCACCGCTGGGACCACCAGATGGCGCACTTCGCCCCGCACCGCCGGGTGATCCGGCTCGATCTGCGCGGGCACGGCGAGAGCGACGGCATGCCGCGCACCATCGCGGAGCTGGCGGGCGATGTGTCCGCCCTGCTCGACCGGTTGGAGGTGGACCGCTTCGTGCCGGTCGGCCACTCGATGGGCGGCATGATCGCCCAGACGCTGGCGCTCGACCACCCGGAGCGGATCGAGCGCATGGTGCTGGTGAACTCGATCAGCCGGATGGTCTACAACCGCGGCCGTGGCCTGCTGATGGCGGCCTCGACACTGCTGCCGTTCCGCGTCTTCGTCACGGTCAACATCCAGCGGGCCTTCGGCCCCGGCTACCCGCGCGCCGAGGTGCGCGAATACGCCCGCGCCTCCGCGACCACGCCGCGCGAGGTGGTCATGACGTGCTACGACGCGATGCGGGCCTTCGATGTGCTGGACCGGGTCGGTGAGATCCGGACGCCCACGCTGCTGCTGCACGGCTACCACGACATCCAGCTGCCGGTGTCGCAGATGCTGCGGATGGCCAAGGACTACCCGGACGCGGTGGTACGGATCGTCGACGCGGGCCACGAGCTGCCGGTGGAGAACCCCGCCGCGGTCAGCTCGGCGGTCGACTGGTTCCTCACGGCGGGAGGTTCGGGCGCCGCGTAGCGGGGGTGCCGATCCGGTGGGATGCGCCGGGTCCTTAGAGTCGCGTCCATGACGAGGACCACACCGCCGCGCCCGCTGGACGTCGAAGCGCTCTTCCCGGAACTGGCCGCGCACCGCGGTACGACGACCCGGCTGCATCCGCGGCCGGGCAGTCCGGGGGTGTCGGACAGTTCGGTGGGCGGTCCGCTGCTGTGGCCGGTGGACGAGCCGTGGCCGGTGTGCACCGAACCGCATCGGCGCGGGCGTGGCCGGCGTCCCGCGGACATCCACCGGGCGCGGCGGGTACTCGCCACCGCATGGGCCCGCGACCCGGCTTCGGGCCCCACGGAGGAGGAGCGGCGGCTGCTGACGGAGCTGGGCCGTGAGCACCGTGTCGCGGGGATCGAGGACACCGACCCGCTGCCGATGATCGGGGTCGCCCAGCTGTACCGGCGGGACGTCCCCGACCTGCCCGCGGGGCCGGACGGCTGCGATCTTCTCCAGGTGTTCTGGTGCCCCTTCGACCGGCACGGCAGGACCGGCTACGGCATGTCGCTGCGGCTGCTGTGGCGCCGGTCGTGGGAGGTCGATGAGGTGCCGGCCACGCCGCCGCTGCCGGAGGTCGTGGGCTACGAGGGATATGTGGCGGAGCCCTGCGTACTGCACCCGGAGCAGGTGGTCACCTATCCGTTCGCCGGGCTGCTGCCCGAGGAGCTGGAAGCCCGGATAGACGCCTGGGAGGAGGCGCTTGAGGAGGAGGCAGAGGCCGCAGAGGCCGAGATGGACTACGACGAGGAGGGCGAGGACAGCGGCGGACACGGGGCCGGGCATGATGCCGGGCATGAGGCCGGGCATGAGACCGAGCCGCCCGCCTACCAGTACGACCTGTCGATTCCGCCCGGCTGGCGCGCCGGCGGTTTCGCGTCATGGCATCTGACCGACCCCTCCCCCATGAACTGCCTGGCCTGCGCGACGCCGATGGAACTGCTGCTGACGATCAGCAGCTCCGAGTGGGACGGCGGCAGCCACAGCTGGATGCCGCAGGAGGACCGGGACCTTCCGGGGCGGCTGCGCTCCGCCGCGCCGACCAAGGTGACCGTGGGCCGCTGGGGTTTGTTGAACATCTTCGCCTGCCCGGCCGATCCCGGACATCCGCACCGCTGGAGCATTCAATAAGTCGGCCACCGCGGAGTGGTGTTCAACCGTGGCCGCGCCGCGGTTGAACACGTCTGCGCTACTGCGCCAGCTGCGGGTACAGCACCGCCGGGTCCTCGGCCAGCCCCGCCTTGACCCGCCGGGTGAGGTCGTCGGCCAGCACCTCGTACGCCCCCGACTCGATGCCGTCGAGCGCGGCCGCCGCCACCTGGCCCGCGTCGGCCTTGGGCGCGTCGATGTTCGCCGTCATATCGGTGTCCACGTATCCCACGTGCAGTCCGGTGACCCCGATGCCGCGCGGGTGCAGCTCCAGGCGCAGGGAGTTGGACTGGGACCACAGGGCGGCCTTGGATGCGCTGTAGGAGCCGGCGTTGCCCAGCCAGGAGAGCACGGAGTGGACGTTGAGGATGTGGCCACCGCCGTTGCGCTCGATGACGGGTACGAAGGCCCGGGTGACCAGCAGCGGCCCGTAGAAGTTGGTCTCGAACTCCCGGCGGACGTCGGCGACCGGGGAGTCGAGGAAGGAGGCGACGACCGAGGCGCCGGCGTTGTTGATCAGGACGGTGACGTCCTGGGCCTGCTCGGCGGCGGCCGCCACGGAGTCGGGGTCGGTGACCTCCAGTGCCAGCGGGACGGCATCGGGGTGTGTCACCGTACGCGGATCGCGGGCCGTGGCGTAGACCTTGGCGGCACCGCGCGCATAGGCCTCCGCCACGAGCTCTCGGCCGATGCCGCGGCTGCCGCCGGTGACGAGAACAACGGCGTCCTTGATCGCAGTCATGATGTCTCCCACTATGGTAAACCGATCGGTTTCTCAGGCTGACATCGCCACCGTAAACCGATCGGTTTCCTGATGCAAGGCGGGTTTGGAAACACAACTGCGCAGAAGAGGCACCGGTCCGCGGACAGGACCATGATCGCGGCCGCGCCTTGGCAGGTCAGCGCATACCGGCGGCGTCGAGCAGGGTGACCACGGTCGGCAGGAGCAGTCCGGCCATGGAGTCCGCCTGGATGCCCGCGCGGGCGCTCGCCCCGTCGAAGACCAGGCTCAGCTGCCGGGCGAGCAGATCGGGATCGCTCGCCCCGCCCCGTTCGGCCTCAGCCCGGAAGAACGCCGTCAGGCCCTGCTTGATCCGGAGCGCGACCCTGCTCGCGGGGTGGTTCACATCCTTCAGCTCGATCTGCACGGCCAGAAAGGGGCAGCCCCGATAGGCCGGCCGGCCCGCCTGCTCCTCCGCCTGCTCGAAGATGCCCAGAATCCGCTCACGCGGCGTACGGACGTCGTCCGCGCCGGGCAGGAGCCGCGCCGCGAAGCCGACGGCACGCCGCTCCAGGCTCGCCGCCAGCAGTTCGTCCTTGCTCTCGAAAAGCTGGTACATCGAGCGCTTGGACACCCCCGCCGCCTTGCACAGCGCCTCCACGCCGACACCGACGCCGTCCAGGTAGGCAAGGGTGGCCGCGGCCTCCAGCAGCCGGTCGCGGGAGCTCGTCTTCGTCGCGTCTGTGGTCATGTGCGACAGGCTAGTCCGGTTTCCACGGCCACCGAAACCGATCGGTTTACGACGGTCCGGGTCGGCGGCGATCCGGATGGCCCGGCTGGTCGGCCGCGAACGAGACGACCCACGACAGCGCCGCGTTCCAGTTGACGGCGACCTCGTTGGTCGACCACGACTGGATGTCGTCGAGGTAGCAGAGCTGCGGCGCGGGCCGCCGGGGCGGATTCACCGTGCGGTCGATCAGCAGCCTGTTCGCCTTCGGGTCCTCCAGGCCGGCGCTCGGGCCGCCCGCGAGCGAACCGGCCGGTGGCCCCGGCAGCGCGGGGTCGATCTGGTGGCCGTAGAGGCGGCTGTGCTGGTTGCGGGAGTGGTGTGCGCCGTATCCGGTCACATAGGACTGGTTGAGGGCATTGCGGCCGAAGATGTAGTCAAGACCTTCCAACACCCCGTCGCGGTACCGCTGATCGCCGGTCAGATCGAAGGCGGTCGCGATGACGACGAGCTTGTTGAGCAGCACGCTGTTGGAGCCCTGCACATACTCGCCTTCGCCGAGCGGCATCCCGTACGCCTGGCCGTGCGCCGTGTCGAGATACCGGTCCGCGGCGGCCACCACCGAGGCGCGGGCGGCCATCCGGTCGGGCTCCGGCAGCGGTCTTGGCACGGTGGCCAGGTCGAGCCGGCCGAGGGCGGCGACCTGCTGCCAGCCGAACCCGGACGGCGGAAACGCCTCGCCGGTGGCATAGGGCGAGGCCCGAAGGGCGTCGAGAAACGCCTGCTCACCGGTGGTGAGGAACAGTTCGGCCGCCGCCCAGTAGAACTCGTCGGTGACGTCCGTGTCGTCGTACGGGCCACCGCCGATCGTGTCGGCGCTGTCGGCGAACACGTCCCGGTGGGCCTGGGCCGCCACCCAGGCGGTGCGGGCGGCGGTCAGGCAGCGCTGGGCGAAGCCCGGGTCGTAGGGCGCGTACAGCCGGGCGCCCTGCGCGGCGACCGCGGCCAGGTTGAGCGTCGCCGCCGTGGACGGCGGGTGCAGATGGCGCGGTTGCGGGTCCTGGTCCGGGGACAGGGGCAGCTCGGTCCAGTTGTCGTCGTGCACCTTGTGGTGTGCCATCCCCGCGCGGGGCTGTCCGGCGGGCACCTGCATACGCAGCAGGAACTCCAGCTCCCAGCGCGCCTCGTCGAGGATGTCCGGTACGCCGTCGCCTGCCTCGGGGATACGCAGATCACCGTCGCCGGGCGGCCCCAGGCGCCCTGGGGGTGCGGTGAGTGTCCGCTCGTACTGGCTGAGGAGTTGGTAGGTGGCGATGCCACCGCCCACCACGTACTTGCCCGCGTCGCCGGCGTCGTACCAGCCGCCGCGCACATCCAGCGCATAGTCGCCGACAGCCGGCAGGCAGGGCACGCTGGTGTCGCCCTTGTTGGGAGCGACACCGATGTGTCCGGCCGGCCGCCCGTATCCGGGTGCCAGCGCGTCGGCGATGGGGATGCCGCTGCGCTGGACGTAGAAGAAGTGCAGGGCGTCGGAGCGCAGTTGGTCGTAGAGGGTGGCGGAGATGTTGAAGGGGTGGCTGGTCTGTCCGTCGGCGCTCAGCGTGTATCCGGTGCCGGTCTCGGCCACCGCGCCGAAGTCCAGTGTGTGCACCCGCTGTCCGGAGGACGGGTCCACCCCGGCCGGTGTCGAGGTGCCGGATGCCACGGTGACACCCGCGCTGTTGTTCAGCTGCCAGGGGATCGGCCTCGGGGCGTCGGTCACGACGGTCGCGTGTTTCGGTCCGCACGGCAGACAGCCGACCTGGTTGACCCGCACCCGCGGGCCGGTGTCCGATACGTACTGTCCCAGCTGTCGCAGCCCCTGTGCCATATCGCCAGCGTGCGCGGCGTCCGCCGGGCATGCCACCCGGGCGGGCCGCGACCTTGACCCGCCCACGCCGAGACGAAACCGCACAGGGCGGCCGAAAACTTTCGCACTCTTGAGCGGCCGCTCACCCATTGACGTGCAGGGTTCAACTGACAACACTTCGGGCCAGCAGTCCAACATAATCCATCAGACTCCCACAGGATGTTTCATGGCGTCCCGCACCGCCCGCACCTTCCTCCTGCCGCTGCTCGTCCTGTTCACGATGGTGGTGAGCCTCCTGGCCGCATCGCCCAGTCCCGCACAGAGCCGCGAAGCGCCATCGGAGGCGCAGCCGAGACCCAAGTACGCCGGCTATCTCTTCACCTACTTCACCGGTGAGGGCACGGCCGACGGCGAACAGATACGGATGGCCCTCAGCCGCGGCAACGATCCGCTGCACTGGCGCGAACTGAACGCCGGCAAGCCCGTCCTCACCTCCAGCCTCGGCGAGAAGGGGCTGCGCGACCCGTTCGTGATCCGCTCCCCCAAGGGCGACAAGTTCTATCTGATCGCCACCGATCTGCGGATGTACCAGAACTCCAGCGGCAGCTGGGACCAGGTGCAGCGCACCGGCAGCAAGTCGATCATGGTGTGGGAGTCGACGGACCTGGTCCACTGGACCGATCAGCGCCTCGTCAAGGTCTCGCCGGACACGGCGGGCAACACCTGGGCGCCCGAGGCGTACTACGACGAAGACCTCGGCGAGTACGTGGTCTTCTGGGCCTCGAAGCTCTACGCCGAGGACGACCCGAACCACACCGGCAACACGTACAACAAGATGCTGTACGCGACGACCAAGGACTTCCGCAGCTTCAGCGCGCCCAAGGTGTGGAACGACCCCGGCTACTCGGTCATCGACTCCACCGTCATCAAGGACAAGGGCACCTACTACCGGTTCACCAAGGACGAGCGCGACCCGTCCTCCGGCACGCCCTGCTCGAAGTTCATCACGGCCGAGAAGTCCACCTCGCTGACGGACACCTCGTACGACTTCGTCGCCGACTGCATCGGCAAGGGCGCGATCGACCGCGGTGAGGGGCCGACGATCTTCAAGTCGAACACCGAGGACAAGTGGTATCTGTTCATCGATGAGTTCGGCGGTCGCGGCTATATCCCGTTCGAGACCACCGACCTCGGCTCGGGCAAGTGGACGCCGTCCGAGAACTACCAGCTGCCCGCCAGCCCCCGGCACGGCACCGTGCTGCCGGTGACACAGGAGGAGTACGACCGGCTGCTGAGCGCCTACCCGGCGTCCGCCACCTCGCTCGCCGACGTCACGGCCAAGGGGCAGCACGGGTACGCGATCGTCACCGAGGCGAGCGGCAAGGTCGTGCTGCCGATGGACCCGAAGGCCGATCTCAGCCGTCTCGCGCCCCGTTTCGCGCTCCCGGCCGGCGCCACCCTCAGCCCGGCCTCCGGCACCCGGCGGGACTTCCGCAAGGCCCGGACGTACACGCTGAAGACCGCCGACGGGACGACCCGCACCTGGACCGTCGAGGCCGTGCCGATGCGCAGCCCGGTGCTGCCCGGGCTCACCGCCGATCCGGACATCCAGTACTTCGACGGCCGCTACTGGATCTACCCGACGAGTGACGGTTTCCGTAGCTGGAGCGGGACCAAGTTCACGGCGTACTCGTCGAAGGACCTGGTCCACTGGGAGAACCACGGCGTGATCCTGGATCTCGGCCCCGATGTGAGCTGGGCGGACAACAACGCGTGGGCGCCCGCGGTGGCCGAGCGGGACGGCAAGTACTACTTCTACTTCTGCGCCGAACAGCAGATCGGCGTCGCGGTCGCCGACTCCCCCGGCGGTCCCTTCAAGGACGCGCTGGGCAAACCGCTGGTGGCCAAGGGACAGTTCACCGGCCAGATGATCGACCCTGCGGTGTTCACGGACGACGACGGCCAGGCGTATCTGTACTGGGGCAACGGCCAGGCGTACGGGGTGCCGCTGAACGCCGATATGACGTCCTTCGACGCCTCGAAGGTGCGGCAGTTCACCCCGGACAACTTCCGGGAGGGCTCCTTCGTCGTCAAGCGCAAGGGCACGTATTACCTCATGTGGTCCGAGGACGACACCCGCAGCGAGGACTACCACGTCGCCTACGCCACCGGTACGACACCGCTCGGCCCGTGGACCAAGCGGGGCACGATCCTCTCCAAGCGCGCCGAGTACGGGATCAAGGGCACGGGCCACCACTCGGTGGTGAACGTCCCCGGTACGGACGACTGGTACATCGCCTACCACCGGTTCGCCGTGAACGGACCCGGGAAGGCGGGTGGCGACGGCACACACCGCGAGACCACCATCGACCGCATGGAGTTCGCGGCCGACGGGACGATCAAGCCGGTGGTGCCGACCCTGGAGTCCGTTGCCCCGGTCCACCGGCGCTGACCGCCACTGATAGGCAGCTGCGGACACCGGGGACGGATCTGACGGGCTGGGGCCGCGCGGCCCCGGCCCGTCAGCGTTGTTCCCGGTCAGATGTTGAGCGCGTCGATGAGGGCCTTGGTGACATCCTCGGTGGCGGCGGTGCCGCCGATGTCGCGGGTGAGGATCCCCGCGGCCGTGGTGGCCTCGATCGCCCGGTGCAGACGGGCGGCCTGGTCCGGGAGGCCGAAGTGTTCCAGCATCAGGGCGGCGCTGCCGACCGCGCCGATCGGGTTGGCGAGGCCCTGGCCCGCGATGTCCGGGGCGGAGCCGTGGACGGGTTCGAACATGCTGGGGAAGCGGCGCTCGGGGTTGAGGTTGGCGCTCGCGGCCAGGCCGAGGCTGCCGGCGAGGGCGCTGCCGAGGTCGGAGAGGATATCGGCGTTGAGGTTGGAGGCGACGACGACGGAGAGATCTTCGGGGCGGAGGACGAACTTCGCGGACATCGCGTCCACCAGCACGCTCTCGGTCTCGACGTCCGGGTAGTCCGCGGCGACCCGCTTGAACACGTCGTCCCACAGCACCATGCCGTACTGCTGGGCGTTGCTCTTGGTGACCGATGAGACCTTGCGGCGGGCGCGGGTGCGGGCGAGCTCGAAGGCGAAGCGCATGATGCGCTCGCAGCCGACCTCGGTGAACAGGGCGGACTGCACGGCCACTTCACCCCCCGGCCCCCGGCCGGAGAGGTTACGGCCGCCCAGCCCCGCGTATTCGCCTTCGCTGTTCTCGCGGACGACCACCCAGTCGAGCTCGGTGTCGTCGGCCTTGCGCAGCGGGCTTTGGACACCGGGCAGGAAGCGTACGGGGCGGACGTTGGCCCACTGGTCGAAGCTCTGGCAGATCTTCAGGCGCAGGCCCCAGAGGCTGATGTGGTCGGGGACTGTGGGCCAGCCGACCGCGCCGAAGTAGATGGCGTCGAAGTCCTTCAGCCGGTCCAGGCCGTCGTCGTCGATCATCTTGCCGGTGCGCTCGTAGAAGTCACACCCCCAGGGAAACTCCTGCCACGCGAAGGCGAATGCCTCATCGGAGCCCTGGGAGTCCGCGGCCAGGGCGTCCAGGACGGCACGTCCTGCGGCGACGACCTCCTTGCCCACTCCGTCGGCGGGGACGGCGGCTATGCGGAACGTGCGAGTTGTGGTCATCGGTGCCTCCGGCGCGTGGCAGGGCTGCGTGGGTTTCCCGAACGGGCGCGGGGCGGTGAGCGCCCGGCGTGTGCTGTGTGTTCGGTCGGTTCGAGTCAACACACCAGGGTCGTGGCCCGTCCAAGACCTGCTTTCGATGCGACCTATAGGCCTGACCGATCAGTTCTTCTGGGCGCGCTGCCGGGCCAGTGAGGTGGTGAGGGCGAGAAACGCGCGGGCGGCGGGGGTCAGGTGTGCGGGGAGGCTGACCATCGCCACATGGAGGTGGGCGCTGTGCTCGATGGGCGCCACCACGGCCCCGCACCGCCGGGCCAGCCAGGTCCAGGAGGAGGGCAGCACGGCGACTCCCACCCCGGAGAGGACCAGGGGCAGGATCGAGGTGCGGTGGTCGACGACGGTCACGATCCCGGTGCCACTGCCACCCGCGGTGATCTCGTCCACGATGCTGCGCATCAGGCTGCCCGGCCGCGAGGCGATGAGCTTCTGTCCGGCGAGCTCATCGGGCCGGATCGCCATATCGTCCCGGATGGGCCCGTGTGGCTGTGGCGCCGCGACCACCACGAACGGCTGGTCCTCGACCTGCAGTACATCCAGCCCGGACACCGCCACCGGGCTCGCCGAACCGAGCAGCCCCAGTTCGCATGCGCCGCTGCGCACCATGGACACCACCTCGTCGGGGGTGAAGGCGGCCTGGGTGCTGACCGTGACCGCCGGGTACCGCTCGGCGAAACGCTGGACGAGGGTGGTCAGCGGCTCGATCCCGGGCGAGGGCATGGTGGCCACCTCGACGGTCCCGCCGTGCAGCCCGGAGAGCGCGGCGGCGGTGTCGCGTACGGCCGTCATGTCCCGCAGCACCCGCCGGCTGGGCTCCAGCAGCTCCGCACCGGCCTCGCTGAGCACGACACCCCGCCCCACCCGGTGGAAGAGCGCCACCCCGAGATCGGCTTCCAGATTGGCCATCGCCTGGGACAGGGACGGCTGAGCCACGTGCAGCGCGGCGGCGGCCTTGCTGAAGCCGCCGTGCTCGACGATGGCGAGGAAGTACTCGAGCTGCCGGGCGTCCATGGCGCCTCTCCACATCGTTGACCTCGTCCGATAGGCGCAGCCTACCTATCAGCCTCCTTATGGGGCAGTCTTCACGCCGACGCCGGGGCGGACGCGGTGTCCGGGGCGCGGGCCGGAGCCGGCACGGTGTCCTCGGCCTCGACGGACACCGGAGGCTCCCCGGCCCGGCCCGCCAGCACCTCCCGGGCCCTGGCCAGATCCAGGCCGTTCTCCCACTTGGCGACGAACAGCGTGGCCACGGCATTGCCGAAGAAGTTCACCAGCGCCCGGCACTCCGACATGAACTTGTCGATGCCGAACACGAGCATGATGCCCGCCGCCGGGACATGGCCGACCGTCGACAGGGTCGCGGTGAGGGCGATGAAACCACCCCCGGCGACGCCCGCGGCGCCCTTGGACGTCAGCAGCATGACCGCGAGCAGGCCGAGTTGCTGAGTGATGGACAGCGGAGTGTCGGTGGCCTGGGCGATATAGACCGTGGCGAGGGAGAGATAGATCGCCGCGCCGTCGAGGTTGAAGCTGTAGCCGGTCGGCACGACAAGACCGACCGTGGACCGCTCGACCCCCATGAACCGCAGCTTGCGCATGAGACCCGGCAGCGCGGGCTCGGCGGTGGACGTGCCCAGGATGAGGAAGAACTCCTCCTTGAAGTAGCGGAAGAGCTGGAAGATGTTCAGCTTCACATACGCGGCGAGCACACCGCCCAGGACAACCACGACGAACAGCAGCGAGGTGGCGTAGAAGAGCAGGATCAGCGAGCCGAGGCTGGTCAGCGTGGACAGGCCGAACTTTCCGATGGCGTACGACATCGCGCCGAAGGCGCCGAGTGGCGCGACCTTCATGACGAAGGACAGCACCTTGAACACCACCTCGGTGAGGCGATGGACACCCGCGATGATCGGCTCCCCCACCGCGCCCACGGCCTTGAGCGCGATACCGAAGACCACGGCCAGGAAGATGACCTGGAGGATGTCGCCTTCGACAAAGGCTCCGAAGAAGCTGTTCGGCACCACATGGGTCAGAAACTCCCACCAGTGCTGATGCCGGCCTTGCTCGATGTACTGTCCGGCGTCGCCCGAGGTGTCGAGTGTCGACGGGTCGGCGTGTACGCCGTCGCCGAGGCGGACGATATTGATGGCCATCAAGCCGGTCAGCAGGGCGACGATGGTGCCGATCTGGAAGTAGGTCAGCGCTTTGATACCGGTCAGGCCGACCTTCTTCAGATCCGCCACCCCGGCGATACCGCCGATGATGGTCAGGAAGACGATCGGCCCGATCAGCATCTTCATCGCGGTGATGAACGTCGTGCCGATCGGCTCCATCGAGGTGGCCAGATCCGGCCATCGCCACCCCAGCACGATGCCGATGACGATCGCCACGAGCACCTGTATGTACAGCTGCCGGAACCATGGCTTCGCGGTGTCCCTCGTATCCCGGATCTCCCGGGTGTTCCGGGTGTTCCGGGTGTTCCGGGTGTCTCGCGTGTCCGAGGCTTCCTGTACGCCGTCTGCGGCACCGTCCGGGGTATGCACCATTGCGACCTCCCTGCACGCGCGACACCGAGCCCGATCGGCATCGCGCTGACTTCCGCCACAGTGAACCGGGTCACACGCCGGGGGTCCACGACCAAAAATCGATGCCCCGTATAGGTGCTCCCTATCAAATCCGCCGCAGCTGGCCGCCCCCTATACCGCCCCCTCATAAGGAATTCCCCGACGGAGCCTCCGCTCCGGCTCGACCCCAACCTTGATGGGGCCGGGCAAGTGCTGGGACCCTGCTCCCGTGTGGCTTCGACACCTCCGTCCAAGGTCCCGGCCGGTGCCGGTGGTTCTCACCGTGACGCTCTGTCTGTCCGTGATCGTCGCCGTGGGGATCGTCTTCGCCGCCGGCCGTGCGGCTCCGGACCGTACGGGCCCCTCGGCCGACCGCTATGTCGAGATCACCGCCGTTTCTCCGGCCGTCGTCCCGGCGACCGGGCCGGACGCCTCCACGGGATCCGTCACGGAGGACTGCGGGCGCAACGAGAACGGGCACCACAACGCCGACAATGTCGTCGTGGCCCCGGGTGTGGTGGGCGGCGCCCACCACACCCATGACTACGTGGGCAATGTGTCGACCGACGCCCTGTCGACCAACCAGAGCCTGGCCCGGGCCGGAACCACCTGCGCGGGCGGCGACCGCTCGACGTACTACTGGCCGGTGATCCGGCGACTGGATCGCACCGGCAGCGATGCCCATGCCGTGGGCGGAGGGGCGGACGGCAACACCGGCGCGATCGTGACACCGTCGTCGGTCCGGGTGGAGTTCCGCGGCAACCCGGTGAGCAAGGTGGTCGCCATGCCCCGGTTCCTGCGGCTGGTCACGGGAGACGCGGTCGCGGCGACCGCGGGCGGCGATGCGCGGATACGGGCCCAGTGGGGCTGTTCCGGCCACCCCGGGCGGTTCACGACGGCGTATACGAGGTGTCCCCAGGGCAGCGGGCCCACCCGTACCTTCGACCTGCCCAGCTGCTGGAACGGACTTGCCACCGACAGCCCCGACCACCGCGCCCATGTGGTGTTCCCCGCCGTCAACGGCGTCTGCCCGCAGGCCACTTTCCCGGTGCCGCAGCTGCGGATCACCGTCGCGTACGACCTCCCGCACGGCACGCGCTACGCCGTGGACTCCTTCCCGGAGCAACGGCGTGATCCGAGGACCGACCACGCTCTCGTCATCAATGTGATGACGGACCGTCGGATGGCGTCGGTGGTGCGCTGTCTCAACGAGGGCCGTCACTGCCGGTCCATGTAACACAGCCCATGTGACACAGGCCACATTGAACCGGGGCCGTTCGGGATCCGTGTTCAGCGCGTCAGTGCAGGAGAGGACGGGAGTGGGTGGATGGCGGCGGCACTATGGTCCCGCACTCGCAAGAAGCAACAGAGAACGAGTGACGAGGCACTGATCCGGGCTCTCTACGAGGAACACGGCAGGGCGCTGCTCGCCTATGCGCAGCGGTTGACCGGCGATCACAGCGCCGCGGAGGACGTGGTCCAGGAGACGCTGATCCGTGCCTGGACCCACCCGGACGCGCTGGTCAACGGCAAGGGCTCGGTGCGCGGCTGGCTGCTCACCGTGGCCCGCAACATCGTCACCGACCGGTACCGGGCCAAGGCGGCACGGCCGACCGAGGTCGCCGAGTCCGCGGCCACCACGCCCGTGGCGCAGGACCACGCGGACGCCGTGGTGAATTCGATGCTCGTGATGGAAGCGCTCGACCAGCTTTCCCCGGACCACCGGGATGTGCTGAGGGAAATCTATTTCCAGGGGAGAAGCGTCGCCGAAGCGGCGAAAAGTCTCGGGATTCCACCCGGAACCGTGAAGTCGCGATCACACTATGCCTTGAAGGCACTGCGTGAAATGTACAGGGACAAACCGACGACGGCGAAGCTCGTCGCGCTGAAGGAGGTGGCGGTATGAGCATTCAGCAGCATGACAACAGCGAACTGCTCGGCGCCTACGTTCTCGGTGCGCTGGATGAGCAGGAGGTGCGGGCCATCGACGAACATGTGGCGTCGTGCCGGAGATGCCGCGACGAACTGGACGGGCTGCGGGAGATGGAGTCCGCGCTGGGTGAGGTGCCCCCCGAGGCGTTTCTCGACGGTCCGCCGGACGGCGGGGATCTGCTGCTGCAGCGCACCCTGCGGCAGGCCCGCGGCGAACGCGCGGGCATGGAGCGCAGACAGCGGGTGGTCCTGGCCGCCGTCGCGGCGGTCGCGGCCGCGGCCGTACTGGGCGGCGGTGTGCTGATCGGCCGGCACACCGGCGGGCAGACGACGGAGATCGCGGAGCGCCCGCCGACCTCGACCTCGGCTCCGGCCACTCCCCCGGCCGGTACGAAGGTGGCCTCGGTGACCAGCGCCGAGACGGGCAGCCGGATGACGGTACGGGTGACCCCGGCGGCCGACTGGGTCCGGATCAACGCCTCGGTCAACGGCATCCCGGCGGGCGAGCGCTGCCGCTTGGTGGTGGTGTCCGACGACGGCAGCCGCGAAGTGGCCGGGAGCTGGCTCGTCTCGGGCGAGAAGAAGGGGGCCAACCTCGACGGCTCGGCTGCCGTACCGGCCGGCAAGGTCGCCAAGGTCGTGGTGGAGAACGACAAGGGCAAGGAGTACGTGTCGGTCAAACTCTGACGAACGACCAGTCCCGCCACACCAGCACACTCCCACCAGCACACCCCCGGCCGGAACCGCCCCGTCCATGCGCCCCGGCCGGGGCAAGGGCGTACGAGGCCGACTCGCGCCGAGCGTGCGGGCCAGCGAGAATGCTGAGGAACAGGAGGACTCCCGATGCCTGAGACACGTCCGATTCTCGTGACCGGGGCGGCGGGCAGTGTCGGAGCCGTCGGCCGCACCGTAGTGGAACTTCTCCGCGCGAAAGAACTCCCCGTGCGCGCTTTTGTCCGCCGGGAGGACGAGCGAGCGCAGGCGCTGCGCGCCACGGGCGCGGAAGTCGTCGTCGGTGATCTCACCAACCCCGGGGACGTCGGCCGAGCCATGGTGGACTGCCGGCGGGTCTATTTCGGTATGGGCGTTTCCGCGCAGTATCTGGAGGCCGCGATCAACACCGCGGCCATCGCGCGCGACCGCGGACACCTGGACGTGTTCGTCAACATGTCACAGATGACCGTGGCCCAGATGAGCGCCACGAGCACTTCGGAATCGACCCAGCAGCACCAGCACTGGCTGGTCGAACAGGTCCTCAACTGGTCGGGCCTGCCGGTGACCCATATTCGGCCCACCGTGTTCATGGAGAACCCGCTCTTCCAGATCTTCGCCTACGCCTCGATGAAGAAGAGCGACACGATCCGGCTGCCGTTCGGCTCCGGGAAAACCTCGCCCATCGCCGCCCGGGATGTGGCAGAGGTCGTCGCGACGGTCCTGATGGATCCGGCTCCACACGTCGGGAACACGTATCACCTCACCGGCGACGCCTCCCGCGATATGACGGCCATGGCCGCGGAGTTCTCCGCCGCGCTCGGGCGGAAGATCACATACGTCGATGTGCCCTATGACCAATGGCTTCAGCAGGAGCTGGCCACCCAGGGCCTCCCCGACCATCTGTTCAACCATCTCTCCACGATGGCGCGGCTCCACGCCGAGAACCGCTACGACCGCGCCACGGACGATGTCAGCACGATCCTCGGCCGGCAGCCGACGAGCATGGAAGGCTTTGTGAAGAGCCATCCCGAATTCTTCGGGGAGTGAGTCACCCGGCGGGGGCAGCGTGTCGAAGGCCAGGCTCGATTTACCGGATCCCGATACCCCCGTGAAACCCCGGGACCGGTCCCGCCCGAGCCCCTATAGGCTCATAATTCATAACGAACCGTAACGGGGGTGTCCGCTTATGCCCTTACCGCACGGTGGATTCGACGGGTTCCCGGACGATTCCAGAGCCGAAGTCTTCGTACGCGAGTTCCTGACCGCGGTGGCTCCGGCGAACCGAAAGAACCTGGCGACGAAGCCGCCACTGTTCATCCTGCGGGTCCCGGGCGACGCCGCCCAGTGGGAGCCCGCCGCGCACCGGGTCCTGGAGGCGCTGCGCCGGTCGGCCCGGAGCGCGCGCCAGGGAGCTGCGGGAACACGTCTGCGATCGGCAACAGGCCGAGCGCCGCGGCCTGTTGGGGAGGCTCCCGGCGAGCGAGCCCCCGGCGGACAACATCCGGGGGTGGCTGCTGCGGGTCGGCTGGCTGTCGTTCACCCGCAGGCTCCCCCGCAGACTGTGGTCCTGGTGGACATCGGGGAAGGTGATGCGCGCCTGGCTGGCGGATCTGCCGGCGGCGGCGGGCGGCCGGACGCTGTTCGCGGTCATGGACCAGGTGGCCGCCGTCCAGGCGGTGCAGCTGAGGACCAATCCCCACCACGACGAAGCCCTCCAGGAACTGGAGGAGCTGCTGGTGCGGGCCCTGCTGGAGGATCTGCGCACCCCGCCGGTCGGCGGCGTGCTGCCCAGGCGGCGACGGCGCACAGCGCGGCCGGTGCTCCTGGTGGAGTTGGAGCCGACCGGGGCACAGGGCGCCCGTGGCGCCGAGCGCTTTCTGAGCGCGCTGCACCGGATGCGGGACACCGTGGCGCAGCCGGGGCCGCTGGTCATCGCCGTGGGACAGCCGTCCCCGGCCCTCCTCGCCGAGCTGGGCGGCCCGCCGGAGAGCAACTTCACCCAGGCCGGGCTGCAGCTGGGCCAGAAGGACGGCCCACCGGCCCTGGTGACCTTCGGCGAGGCGGCGCTCGCGGGCCCCGGACCGCCCGTGGGTCCGGTGGCGCCGAGGACTTTCAGGCTGAGCTGGCGGACCACCACCTCCATCGTCTCGGCCCTCGCGGCGCTGGCCCTGCTCGGCGCGGGCCTGACCGTGAGCCGCACACTGCCGGACCCCGCGGATCGCTCCTGCGTCGGCGGCAGCCGGTCCGTCGCCGAGTCCGCCCGCGCCACGCCGGTCCGGATGACACCGAAGGCCTGGTACAACGCGGCGCGCAGGGCGATCGACGCCGACGGCAGGGAACCCGGTGTCCGTCCGAGCAGCTTCCGCGACGTCCGGGTCAGATGTGCCTGGCGGTGTCCCGACCACCGCGCTTGCATGATCATGCGGGGTCATGCATACTTCTGCCGTGTCCAAAGTTCTCACCTCCCTGCCTGTCGGCGAGCGCGTCGGGATCGCCTTCTCCGGTGGCCTCGACACCTCGGTAGCCGTCGCGTGGATGCGCGACAAAGGTGCGGTGCCCTGCACCTACACCGCTGACATCGGCCAGTACGACGAGCCCGACATCGCCTCGGTGCCCGGCCGCGCCACGGCCTACGGCGCGGAGGTCGCCCGGCTGGTCGACTGCCGGGCGGCCCTCGTGGAGGAGGGTCTCGCGGCCCTGGCCTGCGGGGCGTTCCACATCCGGTCCGGTGGCCGCAGCTACTTCAACACCACCCCGCTCGGGCGGGCGGTCACCGGCACCCTGCTGGTGCGCGCGATGCTCGAGGACGATGTCCAGATCTGGGGCGACGGCTCCACCTTCAAGGGCAATGACATCGAGCGGTTCTACCGCTACGGTCTGCTGGCCAACCCCTCCCTGCGGATCTACAAGCCGTGGCTGGACGCCGACTTCGTCAGCGAGCTCGGCGGCCGCAAGGAGATGTCGGAGTGGCTGGTCGCCCACGGTCTGCCCTACCGGGACAGCACGGAGAAGGCCTACTCCACCGACGCGAACATCTGGGGCGCGACGCACGAGGCCAAGGCGCTCGAGCACCTTGACGTAGGGCTGGAGCTCGTCGAGCCGATCATGGGCGTGCGGTTCTGGGACCCGACCATCGACATAGCGGCCGAGGACGTCACGATCGGCTTCGAACAGGGCCGGCCGGTGACGATCAACGGCAAGGAGTTCGCCTCCGCCGTCGATCTGGTGCTGGAGGCCAACGCCATCGGCGGCCGGCACGGCCTGGGCATGTCCGACCAGATCGAGAACCGCGTCATCGAGGCCAAGAGCCGGGGCATCTACGAGGCCCCGGGCATGGCACTGCTGCACGCGGCGTACGAGCGGCTGGTCAACGCGATCCACAACGAGGACACCGTCGCCACCTACCACACCGAGGGCCGGCGGCTCGGCAGGCTGATGTACGAGGGCCGCTGGCTGGACCCGCAGGCGCTGATGGTGCGCGAGTCGCTGCAGCGCTGGGTCGGCGCGGCGATCACCGGCGAGGTGACTCTGCGGCTGCGGCGCGGTGAGGACTACTCCCTCCTGGACACCTCCGGGCCGGCGTTCAGCTACCACCCGGACAAGCTCTCCATGGAGCGGACCGAGGACTCCGCCTTCGGTCCTGTGGACCGGATCGGCCAGCTGACCATGCGCAACCTCGACATCGCGGACTCCCGCGCCAAGCTCGAGCAGTACGCGGGGCTCGGGATGGTCGGCAACTCCCACCCGGCGCTGATCGGCGCCGCGCAGGCGGCCTCGACCGGGCTGATCGGCGCGATGCCCAAGGGCGCGTCCGAGGCGATCGCCTCCGACGGCCAGGTCTCGGGCGACGAGCAACTGGACGACCAGCTGCTCGACCGCGCCGCGATGGAGTTCGGAGCCGACTAGCGGCCCCTGGTCACCTACGCATCACGCGGCGGCCCTCGTCCGGTTCCGATCCGGACGAGGGCCGCCGCGTTCACTCGTTGTGCAGCACCTCCGCGATCGTCAGCCGCGCCGCGCGCCGCGCCGGGATCAGGGCGCCCAGGACCCCGATCACCAACCCCGCCAGGGCCAGGCCGGCCAGGGCCAGGGGGTGCCAGACGTCGGTCATGTACGAGGGCAGGGCGATGTCCACCGCGTCCGCCATCCGCGGCACCACCAGGTCGTAGCCCGCGATGCCCAGCGGAATGCCGAGCAGCGAACCGGCCGTGCCCAGCACCGCCATCGACGTCACCATCATCGCCGTGACCTGTCGTGGCGTCATGCCGATGGACTTGAGCATGCCCAGGTCACGGCGGCGGTCGCGGGTGTTGAGGACGACCGTGTTGAAGACGCCCAAGGCGGCGACGACGGTCAGCATCAGGGTGAGGGCGGCCGCGGAGCCGATGATGGCCTGGGCGGCGGGGTCCGGTCCGTTCGGTGTCGTGGTGATCCCGGAGTCGGCGTCCCCGGCCGCGCGCGTAGGTGTCCGGGTCCGCTCCGTCACGGAGTTGGACGTGGTACGCGATGGGCTTCTCCTGGGGTGACAGGGCCGTCATCGTCGACCAGTCGCCCACGACCAACCGGTTGTTGTCCTCCATGTACTCACCGACGACGACCAGGTCGCCGTGCACGACGGAGACCTGGACGCCCGGCGCCGCCTCGGCGGCGGCTACCGGGTCCGGGCGCGTATCCCCCTGGACCGCCCATGACGGCGGCGCCCGCGGGCGAGCGGGCTCCGCGCGTGCTCATCGCCGACGACCAGACGCTGATCAGGACCGGTTTCCGGCTGATCCTCACCGCCCGTGGCATCGAGGTGGTGGGCGAGGCGGCCGACGGGGCGGAAGCGGTGGCGGCGGCGTGCGAACTGCGGCCGGACGTGGTGCTGATGGACATCCGCATGCCGACCATGGACGGCCTGGAGGCCACTCGCCGCATCCTGCGCCGGACCCCGGACTGCCGGGTGCTGATGCTGACCACCTTCGACCTGGACCACTACGTGTATACGGCGCTGTCCGTCGGGGCCAGCGGCTTTCTGCTGAAGGACGTCACCCCGGAACATCTGGCAGCGGCCGTACGGCTGGTGGACACGGGCGATGCCCTGCTGGCCCCGTCCATCACCCGGCGGCTGGTGGAGCGCTTCGCCTCACCGTCCGCCCCCGCCCCCGCCCAGCACGCCGACCTCGCGGCCCTGACACCCCGCGAGCTGGAGGTCCCTGGCCTGCTGGGCCGTGGCCTGTCCAACGCGGAGCTGGCCGTCGAGCTGACCCTGAGCGAGGCCACGGTGAAGTCCCATGTGGCCCGGATCTTCGCCAAGCTGGCCCTCCGCGACCGCGCCCAGGCCGTCGTGCTCGCGTACGAGACGGGGCTGGTCAGACCGGGTGACCCGGGCGCGGGCGGCTCCCCGGCCCGGTGAGGGGGCCGGNNTTCGGCCGCGGCCGAATCACCACTTAGAGTGATCGTGAACGGGGCGGCGATCGGATCTCGGAGGGTGAGTTGTCACAGGGGCCCGTGCGGTTCGCGCTGCTGGGGCCGGTCAGGGCCTGGCGTGGGGAGAGCGAACTCGACCTGGGGCGCCCTCAGCGCAGAGCGCTGCTGGCACTGCTGCTGGCGGGGGCCGGGCGGACGGTGTCGATGGGCGACCTGATCGACGGCCTGTGGAGCGAGGACCCGCCGGACAGCGCCGCCAATGTGATCCACCGGCATGTGGGCGCGGTGCGCCGGCTGCTGGAGCCGGAGCTGCCCACCCGGGCGGCGGGCCGTTGGCTGCTGCGCGGCGCGGGTGGCTACCGCCTGGAGGTCGACAACGGCTCCCTGGACCTGCTGCGCTTCCGGAGCCTGC
>NZ_MUNE01000327.1 GCF_002154605.1 Streptomyces milbemycinicus
CCCAACGCCTTCGCGACCGGCCGCAACCCGCGGAACGCGGCGGTGTGCTGCACCGAAGGCATCCTGCGCCTCCTCGACGAGCGCGAGCTGCGCGCCGTGCTCGGCCATGAGCTCAGCCACGTCTACAACCGCGACATCCTCATCTCGTCCGTCGCCGGCGCGCTCGCCAGCGTCGTGATGTTCCTGGTCAACTTCGCCTGGCTGATCCCGATCGGCCGCTCCGACGACGACGAAGGCCCCGGCTTCCTCGGCATGCTGCTGATCATGATCCTCGGCCCGCTCGCGGCCACCATCATCCAGCTCGCCGTCAGCCGCTCCCGCGAGTACGAGGCCGATGCCTCCGGCGCCCAGCTCACCGGCGACCCCCTCGCCCTCGCGAACGCCCTCCGCAAGCTCGAAACGGGCACCCAGCAGCTTCCGCTGCCGCCCGAGCCCCGCCTGGAGACCGCGAGCCACCTGATGATCGCGAACCCCTTCCGCGCCGGCGAGGGCATGGCCAAGCTCTTCTCCACCCACCCGCCCATGGCGGAGCGCATCGCCCGCCTCGAGGAGATGGCAGGACGCCGACCGTGAAGACCATCCTCAACCTGATCTGGCTCGTCCTCTCCGGCTTCTGGCTCGCCTGCGCCTATCTCATCGCCGGGCTGATCCTCTTCATCACCATCATCGGCATCCCGTTCGGCATCGCCTCCTGGCGCATCGCGGGCTTCGCCCTCTGGCCCTTCGGCCGCACCGCCGTCCCCCGCCGCGACGCCGGCGCGCCCTCCTGCATCGGCAATGTGCTGTGGCTCGTCCTCGCGGGCTGGTGGCTGGCGCTCGGCCACATCATCACCGGCACCATCCTCTGCCTCACGATCATCGGCATCCCGCTGGGCCTGGCCAACTTCAAGCTGATCCCGATATCCCTGACCCCCCTGGGCCACGAGATCGTCTCCACGGACCGCCCCTTCGCGACCGGCCGCTGGTAACCGCTCCAGCGGAAGACGGCGGCAGACACATGCCAAGGGCGGGCAGCCCGTAAACAGGCTGCCCGCCCATGCGAAGGAGAGTCGGAGAGCGGTCCCTAGACGGCAGTGGTGACGTTCACCGGTAGTTGACGAACTGCACCGCGAAGTCGAGGTCCTTGCCCTTGATCAGCGCGATCACGGCCTGCAGATCGTCCCGGTTCTTGGACGACACCCGCAGCTCATCGCCCTGCACCTGCGCCTTGACGCCCTTGGGGCCCTCATCGCGGATGATTTTGGCGATCTTCTTGGCGTTCTCCTGGGAGATCCCCTCCTGCAGCGAGGCGAAGATCTTGTATTCCTTACCGGAGGCCTGAGGCTCGCCCGCGTCCAGCGCCTTCAGCGAGATACCGCGCTTGACCAGCTTGGACTGGAAGACATCGAGGATCGCCTTGACCCGCTCCTCGGAGTTGGCACGCATCTCGATCCGCTCGCCCGACCACTCGATCGAGGCGCCGACGTTCTTGAAGTCATAGCGCTGGGAGATCTCGCGGCTCGCCTGGTTGAGAGCGTTGTCGACCTCCTGCCGCTCGACGTTCGAGACGATGTCGAAACTGGAGTCGGCCATCTTGAGTTGGCTCCTCGTACATAGATCTGTCAGGGGCACGGCCCGCCGGACCGCACGGGTCAGCCTAGCCATCCCAGCCATGATCGAGACGGGATCAACCCGGTGGCGGAGCACCCCCTGTCATCGGGTATTGTTTACGTCGTCGCCAGGGGGTTCCCCGAAAGTGGGAACGGAGCTCCTGGTCACATCCCAGGCGGTGTGCCCGAGTGGCCAATGGGAGCGGACTGTAAATCCGTCGGCTTTGCCTACCCAGGTTCGAATCCTGGCGCCGCCACGCTGGGAAATGGCCCCTGAGCTGCGAAAACGCAGCCAGGGGCCGTTGTCGTTCATGAGGGCGGTGAGCACAGCATGGGGACCTTCGTCCGCAAGCCGCGTCCGCGGGTGGAGCGGAACAACGACCGGCACCAGTGGGAGAAGGACCGGGCGCGTCAGTCGCGGGCCGAGCGTCTGAAGACCGGGTCCACGGAGCGCGACACCGGGCTGGAGGCCGCCGATCTCGTCTTCCGCGCCGAGTACCGCGAGGCCAGGGCCGACGAGGATCGGGCGGCGGTGTTCGGGGTGCCGGTCGGTACGCGGCTGCTGGAGCGGATCTACCGCACCAACTGCCGTGAGGACTTCCCCCTCGCGCTGGTGCGCTCATATCTCGTACGCGATGTGGTGGCGGCCAATCCGGATCTGCTCGACGATTCGAATGAGCCGTGGCCCGGTGGTACACAGAGCCAGCTTTATACGCTCGGCATCGAGCTGGATCGCGTAGAGGAGTGGATCACGGCCCGCCCGCCGACCGTGGAGGAAGCCGAAGAACTCGGCCTGAAGAAGGGCGTCCCGGTGATTCTCCTCCGGAAGATCTCCATCGACATCAACGGCCGGGTCGTGGAATTCTCCGACGTCACGTTGTCCGGGGACCGCACCGAGCTTGTCTTTGCGACCTCGCTGAAGCGATGGTGACCACGGGCGTCAATTCATGGAAATACGGCCCGTGACCAGCGCCTGCTCACGGGCCGTATTTCCATGA
>NZ_MUNE01000328.1 GCF_002154605.1 Streptomyces milbemycinicus
CCGTCATGGCGTGTACCGGGGCTGCCCGCCTCGACGCTGACGCACCCCCGGTACACGCCATGACGGCACCGGACGCGGCTTGACGGCACCGGATACGCCATGACGCCGGATACGCCATGACCGCATCGGCGCACTCGCTGTATCGCATATTGCCGGGTCGCCGGGAATTCATGGGCGCACGCGGGGAAAGTCGCGCCGGAACGGGTCTCACGGGAGGCGCGATGGGTAGTGTCTTGAGCTATGGAGCATGAGGTGTTCGTTCCGTTTCCCGTCGACACCGTCCGGCTGGCACTCACGGAGTCCGACCGCGTCGCCCGCTGCGTTCCCGGGCTCCAGCAGGACGCCGATGCGGCGGTGGGTCCGCTCGCCGGGCGGCTCCGGGTGCGGATCGGCAGCTCGACCATCACCTACCGCGGCTCGCTGCGGATCGCCGAGCGCGGCGCCGGCTTCGAGGTGGCGGGCGAGGGGACGGAGGCGCGCGGCAGCGGCTCGGTGAAGCTCGCGCTGACCGTGGTGCCCAGGGCCGTGTCCGGAGGGACCGCGCTGGTCTGCTCCGGGACGGTGCGCAGCGAGGGGCGGCTGGCGGAGTTCGACGAGCAGGCGGCTGTCATGGTCGCCCGTCGGCTGCTGGACCGCTTCGGCGCGGCGCTGGCCACCGGCCTGGAGAAGGAGCCGGTCGCCACACTCGACGAGGTCGAGGACATCGATACGGCCGACGACGGGGTTGCCGTGGACGACGTCGGGGACCTCGACGACATCGACGATGTCGAGGACGTGGCCGAGGTCGGTGACCTCAGTGAGCTGGGCGAGCTCGAAGAGCTGGGCGAGCTCGACGACGAGCCGCCCGCCGAGGCCGCGCACGCACGCCGCACGATGATCGGCCGCAGCACGGAGGAGGTCGACCACGCCCCGCCGCGCGGCCGCTACGCCCCCGTACCCGCACCCCAGACCGTGTCCTCCGGTATCGCACTGCGCTGGGCGGCGCCCGCCGCCGCGGTGGTGCTCGCCTCCGCCGTCGTGGTCAGCCGGGTGCTGCGCCGCAGAAAGTGAGCGCGCGGAAGGTGAGCGTGCAGAAAGTGAGCGCCGCAGAAGGCTCGCAGAAGGTGAGCGAGGCGCGCGCGGGCGCATAAAGTCGGGGCGTGACCACCGAAGAGAGAACGGATACCCACGGCGTACGGCTGAGCGCCGGGGATGTCGAGCTGACCGTCGCACCCGACAACGGCTGCCGTGTCGCCTCGCTGCGCATCGACGGTACGGAGCTGCTGCGGCAGGGCCCGAGGTTCGGATCGTTCCCGATGGTGCCCTGGTGCGGCCGGGTCGAGCTCGGGCGGTTCCGCAACGGCGGCCGTAGCCATCAACTGCCCGTGAACGCGCCCCCGCACGCGATCCACGGCACCGGGCGGGAGGTCGCCTGGCGCACGATCAGCGTCGACACCGCCGCCGCGGCCTTCGCCTACGACCTCGCCGACCCCTGGCCGTACCGCGGCCGGGTCAGCCAGACCTTCCAGCTGACCCCGGACTCCCTGACCACCACGATGAGCGTGGAGACCGAGGGCGACTCCTTCCCGGCGCAGGCGGGCTGGCACCCGTGGTTTCTGCGCAACCTCCCAGATGACGGCGCCGGTGGTGGCGAGGCGGAGATCTCCTTCCAGCCCGAGTGGCAGGAGGAGCGTGGCGAGAACCACCTGCCCACCGGCCGTCGCATCGAGCCCCGCCCCGGGCCCTGGGACGACTGCTTCGGCATGTCGGACGGCGTGGACGTCACGCTCACCTGGCCGGGGCGGCTGGAGCTGAAGGTCACCAGCCGCAGCGAGTGGGTCGTGGTCTACGACGAGCAGGCGGAGGCGGTCTGCGTGGAGCCGCAGTCCGGCCCGCCCAACGGCCTGAACACCCTGCCGCGCCTCGTCACCCCCATCGACCCCCTGGAGATGTCCATGACCTGGAGCTGGCGGCGGCTCGCCTGAGTCCCGCCGCGGGGCAGCGCCTAAGCTCATGTCCATGAGCGATGCGCGTGACGCCCTGCTGCAGCAGATCAAGGACAAGGCCGTGGTCCACGGCAAGGTGACCCTCTCCTCCGGGCTGGAGGCCGACTACTACATCGACCTGCGCCGGATCACCCTGGACTCCGAGGCGGCTCCGCTGGTCGGCCAGGTCATGCTCGACACCACGGCCGACCTGGAGTACGACGCGGTGGGCGGGCTCACCCTCGGCGCCGACCCGGTGGCCACGTCCATGCTGCATATCGCCGCCGCGCGGGGCCGTAAGCTCGACGCCTTCGTCGTACGCAAGGCCCAGAAGACCCACGGTATGCAGCGGCGCATCGAGGGCCCGGACATCAAGGGCCGCCGGGTGCTGGTGGTGGAGGACACCTCCACCACCGGCGGCTCGCCGCTGACCGCCGTCGAGGCGGCGCGTGAGGCGGGCGCGGAGGTGGTCGCGGTGGCGACGATCGTCGAGCGCGGGGCCGCGCCGGCGATCGCGGAGGCGGGGCTGCGATACGTACCGGCGTACTCGCTGGCCGACCTCGACCTGGGCTGAGATGACCGAGGGTGGTGGTTTCACGTGAAACCACCACCCGCCGTCCGAGTCATCCCACCGTGCGCCGTGTGGAGCAATCCGCAGAGTCTGGGAGGATGGCCACGACGGCGACGTCGCCCCCACATCCCTTAGGTCAGGGCCAAGAAACAACACCCCGCACATCACAAGGAGCGGACAGATGCCCATCGCATCCCCCGAGATCTACAACGAGATGCTCGACCGGGCGAAGGCAGGCAAGTTCGCCTACCCGGCGATCAACGTGACCTCGACGCAGACTCTGCACGCCGCGCTCCGCGGCTTCGCCGAGGCGGAGAGCGACGGCATCGTCCAGATCTCCACCGGTGGTGCGGAGTTCCTGGGCGGTCAGTACAGCAAGGACATGGTGTCCGGTGCGGTCGCCCTTGCCGAGTTCGCGCATGTCGTCGCCAAGAAGTACCCCGTCAATATCGCCCTGCACACCGACCACTGCCCCAAGGACAAGCTCGACGGGTATGTGCGCCCGCTGATCGCGATCTCCCAGGAGCGCGTCGCGGCCGGGCAGAACCCGCTCTTCCAGTCCCATATGTGGGACGGCTCCGCGGAGAAGCTCGACGAGAACCTTCGGATCGCGCAGGAGCTGCTGGCCGAGGCCGTCAAGGCCAAGATCATCCTCGAGGTCGAGATCACCCCGACCGGCGGCGAGGAAGACGGCGTCACGCACGAGATCAACGACGAGCTGTACACCACCGTCTCCGACGCCGAGCGGACCGCCGAGGCGCTCGGCCTGGGCGAGAAGGGCCGCTACCTGCTGGCCGCCTCCTTCGGCAACGTCCACGGCGTCTACAAGCCGGGCAATGTCGTGCTGCGCCCTGAGCTGCTGCGCGATCTGCAGGACGGCGTGGCGGCGAAGCACGGCAAGACCGACCCGTTCGACTTCGTCTTCCACGGCGGCTCCGGCTCCACGGAGGACGAGATCCGCACCGCGCTGGAGAACGGCGTGGTGAAGATGAACCTCGACACCGACACGCAGTACGCCTTCACCCGCCCGATCGCGGACCACATGTTCCGCAACTACGACGGTGTGCTGAAGGTCGACGGCGAGGTCGGCGACAAGAAGACGTACGACCCGCGCAGCTGGGGCAAGCTGGCCGAGAAGGGCATGGCCGAGCGCGTCACCAAGGCCTGCGCGAACCTGCGCTCCACGGGCACCAAGCTGAAGTAACGCACGCGGCGGCTTCCCGGCTTGTCGGCCTCTCCGGGCCCGGCACCCCACGGCGGGGTGCCGGGCCCGGCGGCTTTTTCCCTCTTCCCATGGTTTTCTCTCCGGTGGCATTTCCCCTTTGCCGAGGTGGCGGGGAGGGGCGGGAGCGAGGAGGATCCAGGTATGGGTGACTCCGGGCCGGGGCCCGGCCCACGGCGTGAGCATCGCGCTCCGCCCCGCGCGCCGGCGGTGGTGGGAGGGGCCGGGGGCGTGGGCACGATGCGTGTGTCCTCGTCGGTCGGGCGCTGGGTCCTGCTGACCACCGTGCTCGGATCGTCGATGGCGCTGCTCGACAGCACCGTCGTCAATGTCGCGCTGCCGCACATCGGCCTCGACCTGAACGCCGATCTCCCCGTCCTGCAGTGGACCATCAACGCCTACATGCTCACCCTCGCCGGGTTGATCCTGCTGGGCGGTGCGCTGGGGGACCGCTTCGGGCGGCGGCGGGTCTTCGTCATCGGTGTGGTGTGGTTCGCCGTGGCCTCGCTGCTGTGCGGGCTCGCGCCCAACGCCGGGATGCTCATCGCCTCCCGCGCCCTGCAGGGCATCGGCGGAGCGCTGCTCACACCGGGGTCCCTGGCGCTGATCCAAGCCACCTTCCACCCCGACGACCGCGCGCGGGCGGTCGGCCTGTGGTCCGGATTCGGCGGGGTCGGGGCCGCGATCGGGCCGTTCGTCGGCGGCTGGCTGGTGGACGGGCCCGGCTGGCGCTGGGTGTTCTTCCTCAATGTGCCGCTGGCGGCGGTGTGCGCGCCCGTCGCCCTGCGCCATGTGCCCGAGTCCCGCGATCCGCGCGGGCACGGGCGATTCGACGTCCTGGGTGCCGCGCTGGGCGCGCTCGCGCTCGCCGGGGTGACGTACGCCCTGATCGCCGCGCCCGGCCAGGGAGTCTCGCCCGCCGTGATCGTCCCGGCCGTCCTGGGGGTGCTGCTGGGCGTGGCCTTCGTGTACGTGGAGCGGCGGCGGCCGGACCCGATGCTGCCGCTCGACATCTTCGCCTCCCACCAGTTCACCGCCGTCAACGCGGTGACCCTGTGCGTGTACGCGGCGTTCAGCGGCTTCTTCTTCCTGTCCGTGCTCCAGCTCCAGGTGGTCGTGGGCTACTCCGCGCTCGGCGCGGGCACCGCGCTGCTGCCCACCACCGTGCTGATGCTGCTGCTGTCCGCGCGCTCCGGCGAGCTGGGGCGGCGCATTGGGCCGCGTATCCCGCTGACCGTCGGCCCGCTGCTGTGCGCGGCCGGGATGCTGCTGATGACGCGGGTCGGGGTGGGGGCGGTCTACTGGCGCGATGTGCTGCCCGCGCTGCTGGTGCTTGGCCTGGGCATGGTCGCCCTGGTCGCCCCGCTCACCGCGACCGTGCTGGCCTCGGTGGAGGTCGAACGCGCGGGCCTGGCCAGCGGCATCAACAACGCGGCGGCGCGGGCGGCGGGCCTGATCGCGGTGGCGGCGCTGCCGCTGCTGGCCGGTATGGGGCCGGAGGCCTACCGCTCGGCGGCCCGGTTCTCGGAGACGTTCGGACGCGCCATGCCGATCTGTGCCGGGGTGCTGGTCGTGGGCGCCATCATCGCCTGGTGCACGGTGCGGTCCAATGCGCTGGAACAGGCGCCCCCCGAGGCCGCCGCCCCGCCCGCCGCCCCGCCCGTTGGTGCGCCGGCGGTGGAGGAGGGGGCGGAGGTTGCGGCGGAAGCCGCGGAGAAAAAGGCCGTTCCGCGCCGGCCGTGCCGCCCCGAGTGCGCGTACCACTGCGGCGTCGGCGCCCCGCCACTGGACCCCGGCGACCTGGGCAGCCGCACCGGCGACCCGGGCGGCTGACCCGCCAGGCGGGTGTTGGGGACGTGCCCCACCGTCCCGCGGACCAGGCAGACTGGGGGTCATGGCCATTCATGAGAACCTGCTCGGGGGACCGCCCCCGACCCATCTGCCCGATGACCCGGAGCCGCGTGAGCTGCTTGCTTCCGGTGCCGCTCCGGCTGAGGTCGCGGCGAAGTATCCGGCCTCCTCACTCGCCTGGGCGCAGCTCGCCGACGAGGCGTTCGAGGCCGGACGGGTGGTGGAGTCGTATGCGTACGCGCGTACCGGATACCACCGTGGGCTGGACGCGCTGCGGCGCAGCGGCTGGAAGGGGCATGGGCCCGTGCCCTTCGAGCACGAGCCCAATCGCGGTTTTCTGCGTGCCCTGCATGCGCTGGCCCGCGCCGCCCAGTCGATCGGTGAGCAGGAGGAGTACGAGCGCTGCTCGACGTTCCTGCGGGAGAGCTCCCCGACCGCGGCGGACACCCTCTCCTGACGTCCGTCCCTCTCCTTGGGCCCGTCTCTTCCGGGAGGCGGGCCGCTTCCTCGGGTCGGCATCCTCGGGCCGGCCTCCTCGGGTCGGCATCCTCGGGCCGGCCTCCTCGGGTCGGCATCCTCGGGCCGGCCTCCTCGGGTCGGCTTCCTCTGGCCGGCAGCGCACTTGCGGATGGGTGCGCATGACACGCATGATGCGCTCGGGGCCCGCCCGGGGCGGGTCCCGAGGGGACCGGGGCTCCGATGCCGAGATGAAGGGGCGGACCGCTACCCGGTAGCAGCAGACTCAGGAGACGGCGATGTCGCATCAGCCTGCCCCGCACGAAGCCGAGCCGGACACCCCGAATCTCGACTTCCAAGGCACGACCCCATACGAGGACTATGTCCAGGCGTCCGTGCTCACCCACCTCCAGCACCCGCTCTCCGACGACCCCGGAGAGATGGTTTTCCTGGTCACCACCCAGGTCATGGAGCTGTGGTTCACCGTCATCGTCCACGAGTGGCAGACCGCCGCGCAGGCGCTGCGCGAGGACGATCTGCCCACCGCGCTGGCCGCGCTCAAGCGCTCCACGTACGAGCTCGAATCGCTCAACGCGTCGTGGAAGCCGCTTGCGCATCTCACGCCCGGCCAGTTCAACTCCTATCGCTCCGCGCTCGGCGAGGGCTCCGGCTTCCAGTCCGCGATGTACCGGCGGATGGAGTTTCTGCTCGGTGAGAAGTCCGCGTCGATGCTCGTCCCGCACCGGGGCGCGCCGCGTGTGCACGGGGAGCTGGAGAAGGCTCTGACCGAGCCCAGCCTGTACGACGAGGTGCTGGGCTATCTCGCCCGCCAGGGCTACGCGGTCCCGGAGTCCGTACTGGACCGCGATCCCACGCGGCGGTACGAGCCGGACGCCGCGGTCGAGCGGGTGTGGCAGGAGATCTACTCCGGCCCGGACGACACCGCGCCGGCCCGCCTGGGCGAGGCGCTGACCGAGGTCGCCGAGCTGGTGTGGCGCTGGCGTAACGACCATCTCGTCGCGACCCGGCGGGCCATGGGGGCCAAGGCCGGTACGGGGGGCTCGGCGGGGGTCGCCTGGCTGGAGAAGCGGGCGACGAAGAACGTCTTCCCCGAGTTGTGGACGGCGCGCAGCCATGTCTGAGCCCAACGTGACTCTGGCCGAGGAGGCGGCGAAGCTGGACGCCGCCGACGAGCTCCGCGCCAAGCGCGCCGACTTCGTCCTCGACGACACGGTCTACCTCGACGGCAATTCGCTCGGCGCCCTGCCGGCCGCCGTCCCCGCCCGGCTGGCCGATGTCGTGGCCCGTGAGTGGGGGCAGCTGCGCATCCGGTCCTGGGAGGAGAGCGGCTGGTGGACCGCGCCGGAGCGGATCGGCGACCGCGTCGGGCGGATCGTCGGCGCCGCGCCCGGGCAGGTGGTGGTCACCGATTCGACCAGCGTCAATGTCTTCAAGGCCCTCGTGGGCGGCGTACGGATCGTCCAGGCCCGCGACGTGTCCCGGGACGAAATTCTCGTCGACGAGTCCACCTTTCCCACCGACGGCTATATCGCCGAGTCGGCCGCCCGGCTGACCGGCTGCACCCTGCGGCCCGTACCCGCCCCCGAGATGGCCGCCGCCGTCGGCCCGCGCACCGCCGTCGCGCTCGTCAACCACGTCGACTACCGCACCGGCCGCCTCCACGATCTGCCCGGCACCACGACGGCCGTGCACGCCGCGGGCGCGCTCGTCGTCTGGGACCTGTGCCACAGCGCGGGCGCGCTGCCGGTGGGGCTCGATGCGCACGGGGTCGACCTGGCGGTCGGCTGTACGTACAAGTACCTCAACGGCGGGCCCGGTTCGCCCGCCTATCTGTATGTCGCGCGTGAGCACCAGCCGCGCTTCGACTCCCCGCTGCCCGGCTGGAACTCCCACGCCGACCCGTTCGGCATGGCGCCCGCGTACACCCCGGCCGACGGCGCCGTCCGCGGCCGGGTCGGCACCCCGGACATCCTGTCCATGCTCGCGCTGGAGGCCGCGCTGGACGTCTGGGACGGCGTCTCGACGGCCGCCGTACGGGCGAAGAGCCTCGCCCTGACGGACTTCTTCCTGCGCTGCGTGGACACCTACGTCCCGGCGGGGCGCGTCGAGTCCGTCACCCCCGCCGCGCATGAGCGGCGCGGCAGCCAGATCGCGCTGCGCTGTGCCGATGCGGGCGAGGCGATGGCCGAGCTCATCCGCCGCGGCGTCGTGGGCGACTTCCGCCGCCCCGATGTGCTGCGCTTCGGTTTCACCCCGCTCTACACGGGCTTCGCCGACACCGAGCGCGCGGCGCGCGTGCTGGCCGCGGTGCTGGCGGGCGAGCCGGGCGAGGCGGGCGCGCCGGGGGAGGTGGCCTAGCCGTGCCGCGCCGCCGCGCCTGGTCGTGCGTGGGGCATCACCCGGTGTGGCCGGACGCGCCGATGACCGACCAGGCAGGCCCGGCCGATCAGGCAGGCCCGGCGGCGTCCGCCGAGGCCGAGGAGGCGTCCCTCTTCGGCCTCGCGCCCGTCTCCCCTGACCGCGTCGCGGCGTACGGCGACCACCGCGACCAGGTGGTCGACTTCTATCTGCCCGAGGCGGAGACGCAGGCGGGCGCGGCGGCGCTGCCCGCCCCGCTGGTGCTGCTGTTCCACGGCGGCGCCTGGCGCGCCCCGTACGACCGGCGTCATATCTCGCCGTTCGCCGCGTATCTGGCGGGGCGCGGGTTCGTGGTGGCGTCGGTGGAGTACCGCCGGGGCGGCCCGGACGGGGGAGACGGCTCCCCGCCGCGGGCCGGGCGGTGGCCGGAGACGCTGGACGATATCGCGGCCGCCGTGGACACCGTGCCCGGGCTCGCGCGGGGTCTTGCGCTGCCCGTGGACCCGGCGCGCGTGGTGCTCGCCGGGCACTCCGCGGGCGGGCATGCCGCGCTGTGGGCGGCGGCCCGCCATGTCCTGCCGCCGGACTGCCCCTGGTATCTCCCCTCGCCTCCCCCCGTGTGCGGCGTGGTCGCCCTCGCCCCCATCGCTGACTTCGCCACCGCCCGCGAGCTGCGGGTGTGCTCCGACGCCGTCAGCCAGTTCCTCGACCTCGATATCCCCGACCTCGATATCCCCGACGGCGATATCCCCGACGGCGAGGCGCACCACCTGGACCGGCTGCCGCTCGCCGATCCCGCCGCGCTGCTCCCCACCGCCGTTCCCACCACCATCGTGCAGGGCGTCACCGACATCGACGTCCCGCCGCAGGTGGCGTACGCGTTCACGGAGACCGCGCGGCGCGCCGGACAGCCGGTCCGGGCGGTGCGCCTCGCTTCCACCGGGCACTTCCCGCTGATCGACCCCACGGCGGCCGCCGTACGCACGGTCGCCGACGAGATCGCCCACGTCGCCCGTACCACTCGTCGAGAAGGGCGGTAGCGTCCCCGGCATGAGCAGCAGCGCAGCCCCCGCCCCCGTCTTCGACCCCTGGCAGCCGTCGTTCGTCGCCGACCCCTACCCGGCGTACGCGGCGCTGCGCGAGCGTGGTCGTGCGCACTATTTCGAGGCATCCCGGCAGTGGCTGATCCCGCGCCACGAGGACGTCCGGGTCCTGCTGCGGGACCGCCGCCTCGGCCGTACCTATCTGCACCGTTTCAGCCACGAGGAGTTCGGCCGCACCGCCCCGCCGCCCGAGCACGAGCCGTTCCATACGCTCAACGGCCACGGGATGCTGGACTTGGAGCCGCCGGACCACACCCGGCTGCGCCGTCTGGTGTCCAAGGCGTTCACGCCGCGTACGGTCGAGCGGCTGGCGCCGGTTGTCGAGCGGCTGGCGGACGAGCTGGTGGAGGCGTTCGTCGCCGAGGGCGGCGGCGATCTTGTGGCGGCTGTCGCCGAGCCCCTGCCGGTGGCCGTTATCGCGGAGATGCTGGGCATTCCGCCGGCCGACCGCGCGCAGCTACGCCCCTGGTCGGCGGATATCTGCGGGATGTTCGAGCTGAACCCGGGCGACGAGGCCGCGCGGCGCGCGGTCCGTGCCTCCGTCGAGTTCTCGGAGTATCTGCGTGAGCTGATCGCCGCTCGCCGCCGGAACCCGGGGGAGGATCTGATCAGCGGGCTGGTCGCGGCGTACGACGAGGGGGACCGGCTCACCGAGCAGGAGATGATCTCCACTTGTGTGCTGCTGCTGAACGCCGGTCACGAGGCCACGGTCAACTCCACGGGCAACGGCTGGCTGGCCCTCTTCCGCCACCCCGATCAGCTCGCGCTGTTGCGGTCCGACCCCGATGCGCTGCTGCCCACCGCCGTCGATGAGCTGCTGCGCTACGACACGCCGCTGCAGCTGTTCGAGCGGTGGGTGCTGGACGATATCGAGGTCGGCGGGACGGTCATCCCGCGTGGCAGCGAGGTGGCGCTGCTCTTCGGCTCGGCCAACCGGGACCCGGAGCGCTTTCCCGACCCCGACCGGCTCGACCTGTCCCGTACGGACAACGCCCACTTCAGCTTCGGCGGCGGCATCCACTACTGCCTGGGCGCGCCCCTGGCCCGCCTCGAACTGGCCGCTTCCTTCGGTGCGTTGCTGCGGAGGGCGCCCGGGCTGCGGCCGGCCGCGGAGCCGCGGTGGAATCCCGGGTTTGTCATCCGGGGGCTGCAGGAGCTGCTGGTCGAGGTCTGAGCCCGTGAACGGCGGAACCCCCGTTGTCGTCCACAGCCTGTGGACGACAACGGGGGTTCCGCCGTTCACGGACCGGTCCCGCCGTTCAGGGGCACCGGACCGGTCAGTTGGTCATGTCGCGGCGCCGCAGCCCCCACAGGCCCGCGGCCGTCAGCACGGCCGACCCCAGGAGCAGCCATACGAAGGGCGCCGCCGAGACGCTCTCGCCCGGGAGCTTCGGCAGATGGCTGAAGGGGGAGAGGTCCAGGACGGCCTGGGGCGCGTCGAGCGCCGGGCCGAGCCAGCCGATGGCGACGACCACTCCGACCACGGCCCAGCCGAGGGACGTGGTGTACGAGGGCAGCAGGCCGAACAGCAGGACCACCACGCTGGTGACGACCCACACCGCCGGGATCTGGGCCAGTGAGGCGCCCAGGACGCGCGGCAACTCACCGCCCAGGTCGTCGGCCGCGGCTGCGTAGACGATGCCCGCCCCGAGACCGCCGGCGGCGAGGATGACGACCGGGCCGAGGTAGGCGATGACGAGGTGGCTCATGGCCCATCGCAGTCGGCTGACGGCGTTGGCCAGCAGCGGTTCCGCGCGCTGGTCGGTCTCCTCCGCGCGCAGCCGCAGCACGGCGGTGGCCGTGTGGACCGTGACGATCACGCCGATGAGGCTGATCATGGCGGCGAGGAAGGCGTCGTCGATGTTCTGCGCCCCGCCCATGCGCTCGATGATCTCACGGTTCTTCTCGCTGTCTCCGACGATGTCGCCGGCGCCGTTGGCGACGCCGCCGAGCATGGCGGCGGAGAGGGCGACGCCGACGACCCAGCCCAGCAGAGTGCCGCGCTGGAGGCGCCAGGCCAGGCCGTACGCGCCCTGCAGGGACTTGCCGGCAGCCGCGGGGCCGGGGCGTGATGCGAAGAAGCTGGCACCGACGTCACGGCGCCCCGTGAGGACGTAGGCGACGGCGAACGAGGCGGCCGCGAGCACGGCCAGCAGCAGCAGGGTCCACCACCGCTCCTGTGCGAAGGGCCGGGTGTTCTCCGCCCAGCCGATGGGCGAGAGCCACACCAGCACATGGCTGGAGCCCTCCGAGGCGTCCTTGGCCGCGTCGCCCGCCATGCGCAGCAGGTACGCGACGCCGACCGCGGCGGCGGCCAGGCCCCTGGCCAGCCGCGCGTTCTCGGTGATCTGGGCGGCGACGGCGGCCAGACCGCCGAAGACCAGGCCCGTGAGGCCGATGGACAGGCCCAGGGCGAGCGCGCCGCCGCTCCCCTCGCCCGCGAGGGTGGCCACCACCAGCAGGGTGATGGCGGCGTTGGCGATGGCGACGGTGAGCAGGGCGGAGGTGAGGCCGGCGCGGCGGCCGACCATGCCGGCGGACAGCGCTTCCTGGCGGCCCGACTCCTCTTCCTCACGGGTGTGCCGGATCACGATGAGCAGGCTCATGATCCCGGCGAAGGCCGCGAGGAAGGTACCCACCCGCCAGGCGGTGAGGGCGCCGTACGAGTCGTCGAACGCGACGCCGAGCATGGACCGCAAGGCGCCGTTGGTGTTCATGTCCTTGGCGACATTGGCCCGGTCGGCGGCCGTCTCGTACGTGCTCTTCATCCGGCTGAGGGTGCTGCTGCCGGTCATGCCGATGGCCAGCGCCCACACCGGGATCATGATCCGGTCGCGGCGCAGCGCGAGCCGCAGCAGTGTGCCGGTGCCGGCCAGGTCGCGGGAGCCGGTGCGCTCGGGGGCCGAGACGCGGGTGTCGGCTACGGCGGTCATCGGGCGACCGCCTCTGCCTCGTCGCGGATGTCGTCCTGGTAGTGGCGCAGGAAGAGCTCTTCCAGGGTGGGCGGGGTGCTGATGAGGCTGCGCACGCCCGACTCGCCGAGCTGCCGCAGCACGGCGTCCAGCTTGTCGGTTTCGACCTGGAGCTTGACGCGCTTGCCCTGGATGTCGAGGCCGTGGATGCCGGGGAGGGCGGAAAGACCGTTGGGCGGGCCGGACAGTTCGGCGGTGACGGAGGTGCGGGTGAGGTGGCGGAGCTCGGCGAGCGAGCCGGACTCGACGGTGCGGCCCTTGCGGATGATGCTGACCCGGTCGCAGAGCGCCTCGACCTCGCTGAGGATGTGGCTCGACAGCAGCACCGTACGGCCCCGCTCCCGCTCCTCGATCACACAGTCCCGGAAGACCTCCTCCATGAGGGGGTCGAGCCCGGAGGTGGGCTCATCCATGATCAGCAGGTCGACGTCCGAGGCGAAGGCGGCGACCAGCGCGACCTTCTGCCGGTTGCCCTTGGAGTAGGTGCGTCCCTTTTTGGTGGGGTCGAGCTCGAACCGCTCCAGCAGCTCCGTGCGCCGGTCCTGGTCGAGGCCGCCGCGCAGCCGCCCGTACAGGTCGATGACCTCGCCGCCGCTGAGGTTGCGCCACAGGGTGACGTCGCCGGGCACGTAGGCGATGCGGCGGTGCAGCTCGACCGCGTCGTGCCAGGGGTCCTTGCCCAGGAGCTGGACCGCTCCGCTGTCCGCCCGCAGGAGGCCGAGCAGAACGCGGATGGTGGTGGACTTCCCGGCCCCGTTGGGCCCGAGGAAGCCGTGGACTTCGCCCGTCTCGACCTCCAAGTCGAGGCCGTCCAGCGCATGCGTGCGGCCAAATGACTTGTGGAGGCCGGAGGTGGAGATTGCCGTTGTCATGCTTCTGAAGCTACGCTAGTTTCACAAAATTGTGAAGTTAGCGAAGTGTATAAACTGATATTGAACGAGCGAACGAGTGATGAAGGGAGATGAGGCGGCGGTGACGGAGGTGACGCGGCAGGAGAGCGCGCGCGACGGCGAGGGTGTGGACTTCGATCGCGACGATGAGGCGGTGTCGCAGTTCGTCGAGCGGTTCGCCGCGGACATGACCGAGGCCGGGATGCAGCGGATGGGCGCCCGGGTCTTCGCCGCCCTTCTCGCCTCCGACTCCGGCAAACTCACCGCCGCCGAGATCGCCGAGCTGCTGCAGATCAGCCCGGCCGCGGTCTCGGGCGCCGTCCGCTACCTCGCCCAGCTGAACCTGATCACCCGCGAGCGCGAGCCGGGCACGCGGCGCGACCAGTACCGCCTCTACAACGAGGTCTGGTACGAGGCGGTGTCCAACCGCGACCAGATCCTCACCCGCTGGCAGCACACGATGCGGGACGGGGCGAAGGTCCTCGGTCCGCACACCCTGGCGGGGGCGCGGGCGATCAGGACCGCGGAGTTCTACGAGTTCATGCAGAAGGAACTGGTCGAGATGCTGGCGCGCTGGCGGGCCCACGTGGAGGGCGCCCATCTGGAGGTGCCCCACGTGGGGGAACAGAAGACGGGCTAACTCTCCCGGCATCCGCTCACTCCCCCCGGGGGACCATCAGGCGCCAGGCCTCGGTGAGGACCGTCCAGGTGCGGGTGCGCACCGGGCCACGGGTCAGGGTGTCCGCGTGGTAGCGGAAGTCCGGACCCGAGACGGTGATCGCCCGCGCCCGCGCACGGACCGGGCCGTCCCCGGCACACTGGTGCACCACGACATCGGCCAGGCCGCCGCGGCCCGCCGCGGCCGTGGACACCGAGACCCGCTCGACCGGCCGGTCCAGATCGGCCAGCAGCACCCCGTCCGCCTCCACCCGCAGCCGCTGCGCGGGCGGCCGGGTCCGCCGCCGGGAGCCGCCCAGGCCGCCGCCCTGCAGCGACAGCAGCGTCAGCGCGGTGCGCGCGGTACGGGCCGCGGGGGTCCACCACGGCTGATGGCCGCCGTCGTACCCGCCCGTACCGCCGCCCGTACCGCCGCCCGTGCCGCTGACCGCCCCGCTTCCGTCTCTGTCCCTGCTCGCGTCCCTGTCCCCGTCCTCGCTCGCGTCCCCGGCCCCGTTCGCGTCCCGGTCCCCGCTCCCCGGCTGCTCCCCGCCGAAGATCCGCAGGCCCCCGAGGACCACCCCGCCGCTCTCGTCGACCAGCAGGTCACGCCGGTGCGCGGTGCCGTCGAGCGCCGTACGCGCCGCGCTCACCGCGTCCGTGGGCAGGCCCAGGGCGCGGGCCAGGGCCACCGTGGCCGAGCCGCCCACCGGCACCACCGACAGCGCCGCGTCCGCCAGCTCCCGCTTGCGGTGCAGCAGCTCCACGGTGCGCAGCAGGGCCCGGTGGTCACCGACCAGGACGGGCCGGCGGCTGCCACGGCGGGCGAGCGCCCGCTCGACCTCCTCGGGCCCCTCCGGCAGGCAGATTTTCGCAGACGCGCCCGCACACAGCACATCTTTCGCGATCCGCACCGACTCCCCGTCGGTTCGACGGGCGGTGGGGTCGATGAGCACGAGCAGGGGGCGCCCCCGGACGGCGTCCGGGGAAACCTGCCAGGGATCTGGAGCCGACACCTCGGTCCTTCCTCAGGTAATCTCTCGGTGCAAGAGCCCCTGTCGCTGTTGCGCCAGGGGCTTCGTCTATCCGGGGCACCGGTTCGACGGCTCTTGTGGTGGCACAAGCCACCGCGCACGTTGGACATGCCCCGCCCGGAAGGGGTGTACGCCTGTGCCCGCACTTGTGCTGCTCGGTGCTCAGTGGGGTGATGAAGGCAAGGGAAAGGCCACCGACCTGCTCGGTGGCTCGGTGGATTATGTGGTGCGCTACCAGGGCGGCAACAACGCCGGCCACACGGTCGTCGTCGGCGACCAGAAGTACGCGCTCCACCTCCTCCCTTCCGGAATCCTCTCCCCGGGATGCACCCCGGTCATCGGCAACGGTGTCGTCGTGGACCCGGCGGTCCTGCTCTCCGAGCTGAGTGGGCTGAACGCGCGCGGCATCGACACGTCCAAGCTGCTGATCAGCGGTAACGCGCATCTGATCACTCCGTACCACACCACCCTCGACAAGGTGACCGAACGCTTCCTCGGAAAGCGCAAGATCGGCACCACCGGTCGGGGCATCGGCCCGGCCTACGCCGACAAGATCAACCGTGTCGGCATCCGGGTGCAGGACATCTTCGACGAGTCGATCCTGCGGCAGAAGGTCGAGGCGGCCCTCGACTTCAAGAACCAGGTCCTCGCCAAGCTCTACAACCGGCGCGCCATCGCCGTCGAGCAGGTCGTCGAGGAGCTGCTGGGCTATGCCGACCAGCTCAGCGGCTTTGTCGCGGACACCACGCTGCTCCTGAACAACGCCATCGACGACGGCCAGGTCGTCCTCTTCGAGGGCGGCCAGGGCACGCTGCTCGACGTCGACCACGGCACGTATCCCTTCGTCACCTCCTCGAACCCCACCGCGGGCGGTGCCTGCACGGGGACCGGGGTCGGCCCGACAAAGATCAACCGCGTGATCGGGATCCTCAAGGCCTACACCACGCGTGTCGGCGCGGGCCCCTTCCCGACCGAACTCCTCGACGAGGACGGCGACAAGCTGCGCACCATCGGCGGCGAGCGGGGCGTGACGACCGGCCGCGACCGGCGCTGCGGCTGGTTCGACGCGGTCATCGCGCGCTATGCGACCCGGGTCAACGGCCTGACCGACTTCTTCCTCACCAAGCTGGACGTGCTGACCGGCTGGGAGCGCATTCCGGTGTGCGTCGCGTACGAGATCGACGGCAAGCGGGTCGACGAGCTGCCGTACAGCCAGACCGACTTCCACCATGCGAAGCCGATCTACGAGACCCTGCCGGGGTGGTCGGAGGACATCACCCAGGCCAAGTCCTTCGACCAGCTGCCGAAGAACGCGCAGAAGTACGTATCGGCGCTGGAGGAGATGTCGGGCGCGCCCATCTCGGCGATCGGCGTCGGGCCGGGCCGCGACGAGACGATCCAGATCAACTCGTTCCTGTGATGAGTCGCTGAGGTGCGGCC
>NZ_MUNE01000329.1 GCF_002154605.1 Streptomyces milbemycinicus
CGGTAGAGCTTGCTCGGTTCCCTGTGCTTCCCGGGTCTTCGTTCCTCCCGGTGCCCAAAAGATTGCCGGGCCAGTTTCATGGCCCTGTCTGCCGACTGTCACAGGCTCGTCACAGGGGTAGGGGGTGAATGAACCTCCTGGTCGCCTGACGGTCGAACTACAGGCCCCTTGTAGGCCAGAATGACCAACGTGCCTTTCCTTCTGCTGATCGAGGACGACGACGCCATCCGCACGGCCCTCGAACTCTCCCTGTCCCGCCAGGGCCACCGCGTGGCGACGGCGGCGACCGGCGAGGACGGNNCTGGATGTGATGCTGCCCGGCATCGACGGCTTCGAGGTGTGCCGCCGTATCCGGCGCACCGACCAGCTGCCGATCATCTTGCTGACCGCGCGGAGCGATGACATCGACGTCGTGGTCGGGCTGGAGTCGGGCGCGGACGACTATGTGGTCAAGCCCGTGCAGGGGCGGGTGCTCGACGCCCGGATCCGCGCGGTGCTGCGCCGCGGTGAGCGGGAGGCCAATGACTCGGCGTCGTTCGGCTCTCTGGTCATCGACCGCGCCGCCATGACCGTGACCAAGAACGGCCAGGATCTCCAGCTCACCCCCACTGAGCTGCGGCTGCTGCTGGAGCTGAGCCGCAGACCGGGGCAGGCGCTGTCGCGGCAGCAGCTGCTGCGGCTGGTGTGGGAGCACGACTATCTCGGTGACTCCCGGCTGGTCGACGCCTGCGTACAGCGACTGCGCGCGAAGGTGGAGGACGTACCGTCGTCCCCGACGCTGATCCGTACGGTGCGTGGGGTCGGATACCGGCTGGACGCGCCACAGTGAGCGGACAGGCGATGGCTGAGCGGCCCGGGCCGCTGGACGCCGCGTGCCGCCCGACCGCGGGCGCCGCGGGGGGCGGGGAAGCGAAGCATTGAGCGCGGTGAGGGGGCACCACCCAGCGGTAGCCGGGGAAGAGAAGCCCAGCCGGGCGCGTGGCTGGGCCGCGGGGCTTTTGCGGTGGCTGAGCCTGCGGCTGCGGCTGATGCTCGTCTTCGGTCTGGTGGCGCTGGCAGCCGCCGTGTCCGCGTCGGCGATCGCGTACTGGCTGAATCGTGACGCGGTGCTCACGCGCACCCAGGACGCCGCGCTGGACGACTTCAGCAAGTCGCTGAAGGAGGCCACCGACCCGCTGCCCGCCGTGCCGACCTGTCCCGAATTGCAGGACGCCGCGGATCGGATGGCGGACAACTCCCAGAAGTACGAGGTGCTGCTGATCGCCCGGACCGAGGGCGGCGGTCCGTGCACCGCGGCCTCCGCGGACGATCTGTTGACGCTGAAGACGGTGCCGGAGACGCTGCGGAGCGCGGTCGACAAGAAACGCGCCGTCGCGGGCTCCAATACCTCCCCGTATCACCTCTACTGGCAGCGGATCACGCTGAAGGGCACCCCGTATCTGATCGCCGGGGCCCGGGTGAACGGCGGCGGGCCGACCGGCTACATGCTCAAGTCCCTGGAGACCGAGCGCCAGGACCTCAACTCTCTGGCCTGGTCCCTGGGCATCGCCACCGCCCTGGCGCTGATCGGCTCCGCGCTGCTCGCCCAGGCCGCCGCGGCCACCGTGCTGCGGCCGGTGCAGCGGCTGGGAGAGGCGGCGCACCGGCTGGGCGAGGGGCATCTCGACACCCGGCTCGAGGTCTCCGGCACCGATGAGCTCGCCAATCTCTCCCGTACCTTCAACCGGGCCGCGGAGCGGTTGGAGAAGCGGGTGGAGGAGCTGAGCGCACGGGAGGCGTCCAGCCGCCGCTTCGTCGCGGACATGTCGCATGAGCTGCGTACCCCGCTCACCGCGATCACGGCGGTGACGGAGGTGCTGGAGGAGGAGACCGACGCGCTCGACCCGATGATCGCCCCGGCGGTGCAGCTGGTGGTCAGCGAGACGCGGCGGCTGAACGACCTGGTGGAGAACCTGATGGAGGTGACCCGCTTCGACGCGGGCACGGCCCGGCTGGTCCTGGACGACGTCGATGTCGCGGACCAGGTGACGGCCTGCATCGACGCCCGGGCCTGGCTGGACGCGGTCGAGCTCGACGCGGAGCGCGGCATCATGGCCCGGCTCGACCCCCGGCGGCTGGACGTCATCCTCGCCAACCTGATCGGGAACGCCCTCAAGCACGGCGGCTCGCCGGTACGGGTCTCGGTGCGGCCCGAGGACGACGATCTGCTGATCCGGGTCCGGGACCACGGCCCGGGCATCCCCGAGGATGTGCTTCCGCATGTCTTCGACCGCTTCTACAAGGCCAGCGCCTCCAGGCCCCGGTCGGAGGGCAGCGGCCTCGGCCTGTCGATCGCGCTGGAGAACGCGCATATCCACGGCGGCGAGATCACCGCGGACAACCATCCCGACGGCGGAGCCGTCTTCACGCTGCGGCTGCCCATGGACGCCTCACGGCTCAGCGAACCGGACCAGGACGGCGGCCAGGGCAGCGGCCCAGGTGGTGGCCAGGCCGGCGGCGAGGGTGGCGACCGGCAGGGTGGCCAGGGCGGCCAGGGTGGCCAGGGCGGCCCGGACGAGGGGAGCGAGCGATGAGGCGGCGAGCGGCGGGGGCGCTGCTCGGGGCGGTGGCACTGCTGGCCTCCGGGTGCGGCATCCGCGGTACGTCGGTGCCGGTGGACGCGGGCCCGGCCCCCTCGCGTGCGTCGTGTCAGGCGCCCGAACCGGGCCGGTCGGCCGAGGGGGCGGGCCGGGTCACCGTACGGATCTATCTGATCTGCAACTCGCGGATCCTCTCGGTGAGCCGGTCGGCGCGGCTGACGGACGAGAAGACGCCCGAGCCGCTGCAGGTGGCCCGCGCGCTGCTGGAGCAGTTGCAGGACCCGCCGACGAGGGCCGAGGAGGAGGCGGGGTTCTCCACCGCGGTGGAGGACTGGGTGCGGATCTCCGGACCGGCCAAGGACGATCCGGACGGTGCGCTGCGGCTGAACCGGCTGCCGGAGGAGCTGCAGTCGTACGCGCTCGCGCAGATCGTCTGCACCTTCACGGAGACCACCGTGGCGGACTCCAGGCACCGGGTGGTGCTCGGCGGCCCGGACGCCGACCGGGATCCGCTCAGACGGTACGAGTGCACGGGAGAGATGCGCCGCCACCCCGAGATCGCGGTCACCTCGGGAGTACTCGTCTCCTGACGCTCTGCGCCCCCGCGTGGCGACTGGCCCGCGTTCCCGCCCTGCTTCCCGCTCCTGGCCGACTCACCGGTAACCCGTTTCTCACCAGCGCGACTCAGCCGGAACCGCGACCCCCGCAACAGGCGTCCTGAGAGTCGTGCAGGGTCATGGTTCCGGCCGCAGGGCCGCCTTCCGCTTCCGCGCCGCGGGATTCGTCCTCCTCGCCGCACATCTCGCGTATGTGTGCTGGCTGACCCTGCGCCCCCTGTCCGCGCCCTGGGTGACCGCCGTAACCCTGGAGCCGCTGGCCACCATCCGCGCCGATCTGGCGCTCGGCCCCTGGGAGGCCACCCGCAGCATCGGCGGCGGGCTGCTGCTGCTCGCCCCGCTGGGTGTGCTGCTGCCGCTGGCGGGGGGCCGGGTGACGGTCTACCCGCTCGCCTCGTTCGTCCGTACGGTCTTCACCGGCGCGATGGTCTCGCTGACGATGGCGCTGGTGCACAGCGAGCTGACCGGCCAGATCATGAACGTCGACACGGTGCTGCTCAACACGGCGGGCGTCGCGCTGGCGCATCTCGCGGTGGTCCCCGCCACACGGTCGTGGCTCCGCCGGCGGACGGACCGGCGGCGGGCCGCCGCCCTCTCCCGGGACGAGGGCGACGAGGGCCGCGAAGGGGAACGGGCCGGGGGCGGCACCCAGGCCGTGGCCCGTTCCGTCCACAGCGTCGGGGTCGCACCGTAGGCGCAGAACCATGCGGCAGCACACAGTGGGGCCCGCACACCCTGCTCGGGTGTGCGGGCCCCACTGCCCGACACTACGGAGGTCAGCCCAGCACCGGCAGACCGCCGGTCTTCAGGGCGTTGGCGGGGAGGGGGAGGTTGTCCAACAAGGTCTTGTTGGGGCCGGGCTGACCCGGCCGCGGGGCCTGGGCCTGGGGCCCGGGTGCGGGTGCGGGCCCCTGCCCGACGGCCGCCTTCGCCTGCCCGGCGCCCATTCCGGGGCTTGCGGGCCCGACCGGAGCGTTGCCGGCCGCAGCCGCGGTGCCGCCTCCGGCAATGACGGCGACCGCACCGAGGGCAATGGCGCCGAGGGTCTTGATGGTTCCCTGCTTCATCAGAAATCTGTCCTTGAGACGGGGGCTTGACCGGTACGGCAACGTAGCCATGGATTTCGGCCTTCCGCAAACCCGGAAAAGCGCCCTCCACTTGCCTTCCGGCCGTTTATCCCCGCCCGCTTCCCGCTCCGCGAGATCAGCCGCCCTCGACGTGAGACCACCTGGTCAGGGGCGATGCTGAGGCCATCTGACGGAACAGCCATTCGGACTTCAATTCGGCATACCCGGGCTTGATCACGTCATTGATCATCGCCAGACGTTCATCAAAAGGAATGAACGCCGATTTCATTGCATTGACCGTAAACCATTGCATGTCGTCGAGCGTGTAGTGGAACGTCGAAACGAGGTGCTCGAATTCATCACTCATGCTTGCGCCGCTCATCAGACGATTATCCGTATTCACGGTCGCCCGGAATTGCAGTCGGCGCAGCAGCCCGATGGGGTGCTCGGCATACGAACGGGCCGCGCCGGTCTGGAGGTTCGAGGTCGGGCACAGCTCCAGCGGGATGCGCTTGTCCCGGACGTACGAGGCGAGCCGGCCGAGGGTCACGCTCCCGTCGTCCGCCACCTCGATGTCGTCGATGATGCGGACGCCGTGGCCGAGCCGGTCGGCGCCGCACCACTGGAGCGCCTGCCAGATGGAGGGCAGCCCGAAGGCCTCACCCGCGTGGATCGTGAAGTGGTTGTTCTCCCGCTTGAGATATTCGAAGGCGTCGAGGTGGCGGGTGGGCGGGTAGCCCGCCTCGGCGCCCGCGATGTCGAAGCCGACGACGCCGTGGTCGCGGTAGCTGTTGGCGAGTTCGGCGATCTCCAGGGCGCGGGCGGCGTGGCGCATCGCGGTGAGCAGGGCGCCGACGCGGATACGCAGACCCTTCTCCCGGGCCCGCCGCTCCCCTTCCCGGAAGCCCTCGTTGACCGCCTCCACGACCTGCTCCAGGGTCAGCCCCCGGGTCAGATGCTGCTCAGGGGCGTAGCGCACCTCCGCGTAGACGACCCCGTCCTCGGCCAGGTCCTCGGCGCATTCGGCGGCGACCCGGAACAGCGCGTCGCGGGTCTGCATGACGGCGCAGGTGTGCGCGAAGGTCTCCAGGTAGAGCTCGAGCGAACCGGAGTCGGCGGCCTCGCGGAACCAGCGGCCGAGCTCCGCCGGATCGCTCTTCGGCAGCCCGTCATAGCCCGTCTCCAGGGCGAGGTCGACGACGGTGGCGGGGCGCAGCCCGCCGTCGAGGTGGTCGTGCAGCAGCACCTTCGGGGCGCGGCGGATCTGCTCGGGGGTGGGGCGGTCCTGGTACTCGCTCGTCATCTGCGCACCATACCCCTACGCGCGTAGATCGTGTCATGTGCGGCTCCGCCGCGTGGCCCCGATAGATATGCAACAGTGACCCGCACGAGTGGTGGAGTACACCGCTCCTTCTGCGATCGTGTCGCCATGGCTCAGCAAGCGTTGCCCGAGCGGGGCGCCCGGCTGGGGCGGCCGAAAGGTGCGGCCGCCGCACAAGAGACCGTGCACGGCGTGGTGTTACTGCTCCCCGGGGGTCCGGAGACCGGCACCGGACGGCCCTCGCGGCTGTCGGTGGCCGCGGTGCTGCCCCTGGCCCGGCGGCTGGTCCGGGCGGGCCGCGCCGAAGGGCTGACCGCCCATGTCGTCCACTACCGCCACCGCGGCTGGAACGACACCGCGGCCGACCCCGCCGCGGACGCCGGGTGGGCGGTGGACGAGGTGATACGGCGCTACGGCGATGTGCCGGTGTGCCTGGTCGGTCACGGCATGGGCGCCCGCGCCGCCCTGCGCGCCGCCGGACACGACGCCGTCGTCTCGGTGGTCGCGCTGGCCCCGTGGCTGCCGCCGGCCGAGTCCGCACTGGAGCCCGAGCCGGTCAAGCAGCTCGTCGGGCGGCAGGTGCTGATCGCCCACGGGACGAACGACCAGCGGGTCGACCCCGAGTTGTCGTACCGGCTCGCGGAGCGGGCCAAGAAGGCCAACCGGGATGTGTGCCGCTTCGAGGTCCACGCGGACGGCCACGGCATGCACCACCACCGCTCCGAAGTACAGGCGCTGGCCGCCGACTTCCTGCTCGGCTCGCTCTTCGACCACGGCTTCTCCCGCCCGGTCGAGGACGCGCTCGCGGCCCCGCCACCGCTGGGGCTGCGCATGCCGCTGGCGGCGGGGTTCGGCTCGACGCTGCCGGGGTGAGCCCCGGCAGCGTCGAGCCTCACCTGGGCAGGAGTTGTCCGCGGCGGCTGAGCAGGAAGCGTTTGAAGGCCGCGACCGGCGCGGTGTCCGGGTGGCCGTCGAGCCAGGCGACGCCGATCTCGCGGACCGCCCGCGGGGCCGTCACGGTCAGCTCGGCCACCCCGGGGCGCGGCACCGCCGGGGGCGGCAGCAGCGCCACTCCGAACCCGGCGGCCACCAGGCCGCGCAGGGTCTCTGCCTCCTCCCCCTCGAAGGCGATCTTCGGCTTGAAGCCCGCCTCGGCGCACAGCGCGTCGGTGATGCGCCGCAGCCCGTAGCCCGGTTCGAGGGTGACGAAGAGCTCCGTGGCGGCCTCGGCCAGCCGGATCCGCTTACGGTCGGCGAGCCGGTGGTCGTCGGGCACCACCAGGCGCAGCCGCTGCTCGTCGAGGCGGCGCGCGACCAGGTCCGGGGCCTCGGGGACGGGTGAGGTGAGGCAGAGGTCGAGGTCGCCGGTGCGCATCCGCTCGATCATCGCCTCGCCGTAGCTCTGGACGAGCTGGAAGCGCACGCGCGGATGGTCGACCCGGAAGGCGCGGATCAGACCCGGTACGGTCTCCGGGCCGAGCGTGTGCAGAAAGCCGAAGGCGATCTTGCCCGCGGCGGGGTCGGCGTCGGCTCGTACGGTCTCGGCGGCGCGCTCGACCTCGGTGAGCGCCCGTTCCACCGCGCGCAGGAACGTACGCCCGGCGGGGGTGAGCGCGACGGTGCGGCCGCGGCGGGCGAACAGGGCTACGCCCAGGTCCGCTTCGAGGCGTACCATCGCCCGGCTGAGTGTCGACTGGGGTACGCCGAGCCACTGCGCGGCCCGGGTGACGTGCTCGTGGCGGGCCACCGCCGCGAACTGCACGAGGCGGGGCGTGAGGGACGCGGCCCAGGAGTCGGCCTCGAACTCGGCCATGATGCGATCGACGGCCTGGGACCCGTTTGTCACGGGAATGTCTTTTTCATTGCGGGGGCGCGACAATGATCTCGCTGACCTCGGCTGATGCTCCACAGCATCGATTATGGCAATTCCGTGCATTGGACGCATCAAAAGGGGCCACATACGGTCGAGACATGCCTCCTGCTGATACCGAGGCGTCCACCGGAACCCCTGTGGACGCCTCCGTCAAGACGGCCCCTGCTCAGACCCCTGCTCAGATGACCCCCGACCGAATGAGCCCCGGAGACCCCGGCTTCGGCCGGATGCGACTCGCGCTCTTCGCCGCCGGTCTTGCGACGTTCGCCCTTCTCTTCTCCACCCAGGCACTGCTGCCCGCGATCTCGGCTGACCTCGACGTCCAGCCCGACCAGGCGAGCTGGACGGTCTCCGCGGCCACCCTCGCGCTGGCCCTCGCGGTGCTCCCGCTCAGCGCCCTGTCCGAGCGCTTCGGCCGCCGCGCCATGATGACCGGCTCGCTCGCCGTCGCCGTCGCGGTCGGCCTCGCGGTGCCCTTCGCCCCGGACCTGGGCTGGCTGATCGCGCTGCGCGCCGTCCAGGGTGCCGCGATCGCCGGTATCCCCGCCTCCGCGATGGCCTACCTCTCGGAGGAGGTCCGCCCCTCCTCCCTCATCGGCACCATCGGCCTGTTCGTGGCGGGCAACAGCTTCGGCGGTATGACCGGCCGGCTGCTCACCGGCTGGGTCGCCGACGGCTGGGGCTGGCGCGTATCGCTGGCCACGGTCGGCGTACTGTCGCTGGTCTGCGCGATCGCCTTCCGGCTGCTGCTGCCCAAAGCGCGCCACTTCACCCCGTCCGCGGTCAGCCCGCGCGCCCTGGCCCGCACCTGCGGCGGGCATCTGTCCGATCCGCTGCTGCGCAGGCTGTACGCGATCGGCGCGCTGTTCATGACCGTCTTCGGCGGTGTCTACACGGTCATCGGCTACCGCCTGGTCGCCGAGCCCTTCAACCTCTCGCAGTCCCTGGTCGGTTCGATCTTCCTGATCTACCTGGTCGGTACGGCCTCCTCCGCGGCGGCCGGAAAGCTGGTCGGCCGGCTGGGCCGGCGCGGCGCGCTGTACGTGGCGGTCACCACCACGACGGCCGGGCTGCTGCTGAGCCTCGGCGACTCGCTGGTGGCGGTGGTGCTGGGCCTGGTGCTGATCACCGCGGGCTTCTTCGCGGGCCACGCCGTGGCCTCCTCCTCGGTCAGCCGGGCCGCCAAGACCGGGCGCGCCCAGGCCTCGGCGCTCTACCAGACCGCGTACTACGTCGGCAGCAGCGTCGGCGGCACCCTCGGCGCGTTGGCCTTCCACGCGGCCGGCTGGAGCGGCACGGTCGTGCTCGGTCTTGTGGCCGTGGCCGGTGCGGCGGCGATCACGCTCTACGCGACGCGGAAGGCGCTGGCCGAGCGGCGCGCGGAGATCGTCGCCCGGTCGGCGCAGCAGTCCGAGCGCGCATCCTCCAACGAGACCACGCAGGGCATGCGTCGGCTGGCCGCACAGGCGTAACGGCCGGCGCCCGAAAGACCTGACACCTGAGAAGAAACCCTGACACCTGAGAAGAAACACAGAGCCCGAAGGGGCCGCTCCGCCACTGTCCCGGCGGAGCGGCCCCTTCGCCCGTCTGTCGTTTTCCTTACCGCGCGATGCGGTCCAGAACGATCGGCTCGGGCGTGAACTCCGTCCCCGGCGGGGCGTAGCTCACCGCCCCCGCCAGCGCCTCAAGCGCGTAGTCGAACTTCTCAGGCGTGTCCGTGTGCAGCGTCAGCAGCGGATCGCCCGCCCGTACCGCATCCCCCGGCTTGGCGTGGATCTCCACGCCCGCCCCCGCCTGCACCGGGTCCTCCTTACGGGCCCGGCCCGCGCCAAGACGCCAGGCGACGACGCCGACCGCGTATGCGTCCAAGCCGGTCAGCACCCCGGTCGACTCGGCAGTCACGACGTGCTGTTCGCGGGCTACGGGCAGCGGCGCGTCCGGGTCGCCGCCCTGGGCGGCGATCATGCGGCGCCAGTGGTCCATCGCGGAGCCGTCGGCGAGGGCCTTGGCCGGATCGGCGTCCGGCAGGCCCGCCGCGTCCAGCATCTCGCGGGCGAGGGCGAGGGTGAGCTCGACGACGTCGGCCGGGCCGCCGCCCGCCAGGACCTCCACGGACTCGCGGACCTCGAGGGCGTTGCCGGCGGTGCGGCCGAGCGGGGTGGCCATGCCGGTGAGCAGGGCGACCGTACGGACCCCGTGGTCGGTGCCCAGGCCCACCATGGTGGCGGCCAGCTCCCGCGCCGAGGCCAGGTCCTTCATAAAGGCGCCGGAGCCGACCTTCACGTCCAGCACCAGCGAGCCCGTACCCTCGGCGATCTTCTTCGACATGATGCTGCTCGCGATGAGCGGGATCGACTCCACGGTCCCGGTCACATCGCGCAGCGCGTACAGCTTGCGGTCCGCGGGCGCCAGCCCCTCGCCTGCCGCGCAGATGACGGAGCCGACGTCTTCGAGCACCCGCAGCATCTCCTCGCCGGAGAGCCGCGCCCGCCAGCCCGGGATGGACTCCAGCTTGTCGAGCGTGCCGCCGGTGTGGCCGAGACCGCGCCCGGACAGCTGCGGTACGGCCGCGCCGCAGGCGGCCACCAGCGGGGCCAGCGGCAGCGTGATCTTGTCGCCCACGCCGCCGGTCGAGTGCTTGTCGGCGGTCGGGCGCGCTAGGGACGAGAAGTCCATGCGCTCGCCGGACGCGATCATCGCGGCGGTCCAGCGGGCGATCTCCGCACGGTCCATGCCGTTGAGGTAGATCGCCATCGCGAGCGCGGACATCTGCTCGTGGGCGACCTCACCGCGCGTATAGGCGTCGATGATCCAGTCGATCTGGGCGTCGGTGAGACGGCCGCCGTCGCGTTTGGCGCGGATGACGGTGATGGCGTCCATGGTGAGGTACGGGCCTTTCAGAGGGAGACGCTCAGCGCGCCGGGCGCTCTGGGTTGCGAAGATGCCCGTCGGTGATGGCGTCCATGGTGAGGTACGGGCCTTTCAGAGGGAGACGCTCAGCGTTCCAGGTCGTTGCGACCGAACGCGTCCGGGAGGAGTTCGGCGAGCGGGCGGATGCCTGAGGCGGTGTCCACCTGGAGCTCCGGGCCGCCGTGTTCCCACAGCAGCTGGCGGCAGCGGCCGCAGGGCATCAGCACCGCGCCGTGGCCGTCGCAGCAGGTGAACGCGGTCAGCCGGCCACCGCCCGAGGCGAACAGGGCGGAGACCAGACCGCATTCGGCGCACAGCGCGACGCCGTACGCCGCGTTCTCCACATTGCAGCCGGTCACCGTGCGGCCGTCGTCGACCAGCGCGGCGGCGCCCACGGGGTAGCGGGAGTACGGGGCGTAGGCCCGGGACATCACGCCCCGGGCCTGTGCGCGCAGCGCTTCCCAGTCGACCGGCGCGCTCGCGGTCGGGGTCGCGCCCGTGGTCATCATCCGCCTCCCTTGTGGTAGGGCAGCCCCACCGCCTTGGGCGCGCGCAGCCGCTGTGCGGACAGCGCCAGTACCAGCAGCGTGGCGATGTACGGTGCCGCGGTCACGAACTGGCTCGGCACCTCCTTGGTCAGCGAATACCAGACCAGCAGCAGCGCTGAGAACGCCGCGCCGATGGCCGCGGCCAGGTACTTCTTCCGGTACAGCTGCCACAGCGCGACCAGCGCGAGCACGGCCACCAGGAACAGCAGCAGCGCGTGCACGTTCGTGCCGCCGGAGCGCAGGTTGAGGCTGTCGGTGTAGCCGAACAGGCCCGCGCCCATGGCAAGACCGCCGGGCATCCAGTTACCGAAGATCATCGCGGCCAGGCCGATATAGCCGCGGTTTCCGGTCTGGCCCTCCTGGTAGAGGTTGGAGGCCACCTCGGCCAGGAAGACGCCGCCGAGCCCGGCGAACCCGCCGGAGATGATCACGGCCAGGTACTTGTACCGGTAGACGTTGACACCCAGCGACTCCGCCGCCACCGGGTTCTCGCCGCAGGACCGCAGCCGCAGGCCGAACGCGGTGCGCCACAGCACCCACCAGGTGACCGGGATCAGCAGCAGCGCCACGACGGTGAGCAGCGACAGCTCCGTCACCACGCCGCCGACGAGCCCCGCCAGGTCGGAGACCAGGAACCAGTGTTTGCCGTTGAGTGTCTTCATCGCGTCCGACAGCCCGGGCACGGTGATCTGGGTGATCGGGTCGATGGACGGCGACTTCCGGGCGGACCCCGACGACTCGAGGAAGGTGAAGTTGGACAGATAGCGGGTGGCACCGACGGCGAGGATGTTGATCGCCACGCCGGACACGATGTGGTTGACGCCGAACGTCACCGTGATGACGGCGTGCAGCAGCCCGCCGATCGCGCCGCCGAGGATGCCGAACAGCACCCCGACCCACGGCCCCCACTGGTAGCCCGCCCAGGCGCCGAGCCAGGTGCCGAGGATCATCATGCCCTCGAGGCCGATGTTGACCACGCCGGCCCGCTCCGCCCACAGGCCGCCGAGCCCGGCCAGCCCGATGGGGATGGCGAGCTCCAGCGCGCCCGACACCTGGCCCACCGAGGTGATGTCGTCGGCCCCGGTGATCAGCCGGACCACCGAGACCAGGACCAGGGCGCCCGCGACGATCAGCAGAACGACGGGCAGGGACAGTTTCTGGCGTACCGGCTTCCGCGGCTGCGGCTTGTCGGTCGCGGTGGTGGTCGTAGCCGTACTCACGCCGGCACCTCCTCGCGGGTCGTCGTACGGGCCGCGGCGGCCAGTTCCTCGCCGACCTTCCGCTGCTGGCGGCGCAGGGCGTACCGGCGCACGGTTTCGTAGGAGACGACCACGGAGATCACGATCAGGCCCTGCATGATCGTGGCGATCTCCTTCTCGTAGCCGTTGTAGTCCAGCGTCTGGGACGCCTTGTCGAGGAACGCGATCAGCAGCGCGCCGAAGGCGATGCCGACCGCGTTGTTGCGGCCGAGGAGGGCGATGGTGATGCCCGTGAAGCCGATGCCGGTCTGGAAGTTCAGGCTGTACGTATGCGAGTCGCCGAGCAGCACGGGCATGCCCGCCAGGCCCGCCACGGCGCCGGAGATCAGCATGCTGGTGAGCACCATGCGCTTGGCGTCGACGCCGCTGGCGGCCGCCGCGCTCTCGCTGGCGCCGGTGGCGCGCAGGTCGAAGCCGAATCGGGTGCGGCCCAGCACCAGCGAGTACGCCACGCCGCAGCCGATCGCCACGAACACGAAGCCGTAGATGTCACCGGCCACATCGCTGACGTGGAGGCCCGGGAACCAGGAGGACTCGGGCAGGTCGCCGGTGGTGAGGTTGTTGCTGCCCTTGGGCTGCACACCGAACTGCTCGGGCAGGATCAGATACGCGATCAAGCTGGTGGCGATCGCGTTGAGCATGATCGTGGAGACGACCTCGCTCACGCCGCGGGTGGTCTTGAGGATGCCCGCGATGCCCGCCCAGAAGGCGCCCACCAGCATGGCGACGATCACGATCAGCGCGATGCTCAGCGGGCCGGGAAGATCGACATTGGCGCCGACCAGGGCCGCGGCCATCGCCGCGACCCGGTACTGGCCGTCCACGCCGATGTTGAACAGATTCATCCGGAAGCCGATCGCCACCGCGAGGGCCGCCAGGTAGTAGGAGCTCGCCTGGTTGACGATGAGCACCTGGATATCGGCGTTGCCCGCGTATTCGAGCATCAGCTGGTACGGCTCGAACGGGCTCTTGCCCGAGGCGAGCAGCACTCCGGAGGTCAGCAGCACCGCCACGACCAGGGCCAGCACCGGGCCGGCCACTGCCAGCAGCAGCCGGTCACGGCTGAACCTCTTGCCCGCGGAGCCACCGGACTTGGCGGCACTGCCCGCGGCGCTGCTGGTCTTGGCCGGGCTGTCGGCGGGGCTGCCGGCCGGGCTGCCGGACTTGGCCGGGCTGTCGGCCGGGCTGTCGGCCGGGCTGCCGGACTTGGTGGGCGTACGCCCGGATTCGTTCAGGCCGTCGCCGGACTTGTCCGGGGCGTCGCCGGTCGTGCCCGCGCTGCCGCCGTTCTTCGCGTCGCCGTTCATCGGCTCCGCCTCGTCGGTGTTCTTCATCGCGCCGCCCCCTCCTCGGCGGGGTGCTCCAGATGGCCCGTGGCCGCGCCGGTCATGGCCGAGCCCAACTCCTCGGGGGTGATCGTCGCCGGGTCCGCGTCCGCGACCAGCCGGCCGCGGTAGATGACCCGCAGGGTGTCGGACAGCCCGATCAGCTCGTCCAGGTCGGCGGAGATCAGCAGCACGGCCAGGCCCTCCCGGCGCGCCTCGCGGATCTGGTCCCAGATCTGCGCCTGCGCGCCGACGTCCACGCCGCGCGTGGGATGCGCGGCGATGAGCAGCCGCGGGCGGTGGCTCATCTCCCGCCCCACGATGAGCTTCTGCTGGTTGCCGCCGGACAGCGAGGCCGCGGTGACCTCGATGCCAGGGGTGCGCACGTCGTACTCGGCGACGATCCGCTCGGTGTCCGCCCGCGCGCCCTTCAGGTCGAGCCAGAAGCCGCCCTTGCCCTTGGTGTTGGGCCGCTCGGTGACATGCCCGAGGATGCGGTTCTCCCACAGCGGCGCTTCCAGCAGCAGGCCGTGGCGGTGCCGGTCCTCGGGGATATAGCCGACGCCGCCCTCGCGGCGCCGCCGGGTGGGCCAGCCGGTGATGTCCTCCTCGCCGAGGAGGATGGTGCCGTCGTCGGGCTTGCGGGTGCCGATCAGGGCGTCGATCAGCTCGGTCTGGCCGTTGCCCTCGACCCCGGCCAGGCCCAGCACCTCGCCCTTGCGGATGGTGAAGGTGATGTCGTCCAGCACGGTGCGGGCGCCGTCCTCGGCGTTCTGCGTGGTCAGCGTCACCCTCTCGACCTGGAGCATCGGCACTTCGGTGACGGTGGACTCGCGCGTCTCGGGCGAGGGCAGTTCGCTGCCGACCATCATCTCGGCCAGCTGCCGCGCGGTGACCTCGGAGGGGACGACGGAGCCGACCGTGGTGCCGCGCCGGATGACGGTGATGTCGTCCGCGACGGACAGCACCTCGCCGAGCTTGTGCGAGATGAAGATGACGGTCAGTCCCTCCGCCTTGAGCTCGCGGAGGTTGTCGAAGAGCGCCTCGACCTCCTGCGGGACCAGCACGGCGGTCGGCTCGTCCAGGATCAGCGTCCGGGCGCCCCGGTAGAGGACCTTCAGGATCTCCACGCGCTGCCGGTCGGCCACGCCCAGGTCCTCGACGAGGACGTCGGGGCGCACCCCGAGGGTGTACGCGTCCGAGATCTCCTTGATCTTCGCACGGGCCTTGGCGCCGATGCCGTACAGCTTCTCGGCGCCGAGCACGACGTTCTCGAGGACGGTGAGGTTGTCGGCGAGCATGAAGTGCTGGTGCACCATGCCCAGGCCGCGGGCGATGGCGTCGGCGGGGCTGTGGAAGGAGACCTCTTCGCCATCGACCGCGATGGTCCCCTCATCCGGCTTGTGCATGCCGTAGAGGGTCTTCATCAGGGTGGACTTGCCCGCGCCGTTCTCACCGACGATCGCGTGCACGGTGCCCTTGCGGACGGCGATGTGGATGTCGTGGTTGGCGACGACGCCGGGGAAACGTTTGGTGATCCCGCTGAGTTCTACTGCGGGCGGACTGCTGGACGCGTTGATGGCGCACTCTCCTCGAAGAAGGAGTCTCGGCGGTGGGGCGTGGCGTGGTGTGGCGTGGTGCGGGGCGGCGATGGGCCGCACAGCGAGCGGGACCTGAGGTGGTGTGCCCAAAGCTCCCTCCCCAGGCCCCGCTTATCTACTCAGCAGATGCTCAGCACGCACTCAGCAGATGTTCAAGAGATCGCACGCCGCGTTACGGCGTCGTCTTGACCTTGATCTCACCGCTGATGATCTTCTTCTTCGCGGTCTCGACCGCCTCGACGACCTTGGTCATCTTCTGGTACGCGGGGTTGGAGTCGGCCAGGCCGACGCCGCCCGTCTTGAGGCCGTAGCGCACCGTGCCGGACTCCGGCTTGCCGTCCTTGACGGACTTGACCAGGTTGAAGACGGCTTCGTCGACGGCCTTGGTCGCCGAGGCCAGGATCTTGCTCTTGAACTTGGCCAGGCCCTTCTGCGTGTACTGGTCGCTGTCGACGCCGATGGCCCACTTGCCGCGCGTGGCGGCGGCCTCGATGACGCCGCTGCCGGAGTCGCCCGCGGCCTGGTAGATGACGTCCGCGCCCCCGTCCAGCTGGCCGTTGGCGGTGTCCTTGCCGGAGTCGGGCTTCTTGAAGCCGCTGTAGTCCGGCGGCTGGGTCAGGTACTGGACCTTCACCTTGACCGACTTGTCGGTGTCGTGGACGCCCTGGACGTAACCCGCCTCGAACTTCTTGATCAGCGGGTTCTCCACACCGCCGACGAAGCCCACCGTCTTGGACTTGGTGGTCAGGGCGGCCGCCACACCCGCCAGGTAGGAGCCCTGCTCCTCGTTGAACACCATGTTCACGACGTTCTTCATGTGGACGGTGTCATCGTCGACGAGGCCGAAGGTGATCTTCGGGTACTTCTTCGCCACCTCCTTCACCGCCGGGGCGTAGACGAACCCGACGGCGATGACCGGGTTGTGCCCCTCGCGGGCCAGCTCGGTCAGGCGCTGCACCTTGTCGGCGTCGGACTCGCCCTCGGACGGCTCGATGTCGTCGCCCTTGACTCCCAGTTCCTTCTTGGCCTTGACGAAGCCCGCGTACGCGGCATCGTTGAAGGACTGGTCGCCGCGGCCGCCGACGTCATAGGCGATGGCGACGCCCTTATCCTTTTTGGAGTCGGATGAACTGCCACCACAGGCCGTGGTGGTGAACGCGAGGGCGGCGATGCCTATGCCCGCGACGGCGATGCTGGATACCCGGCGCACGAGGGTTCCCCTTCGGCTTGAGCGCGCCTCCATCGGCGCTGGTTTCGCCGCATCGTAACGCGCGTAGATGGCAGATAAAGGGGCGTCCGGAAGCCGTTATCGGATCGTCGCGAATCTGACTTGTCCCGGGGGTCTCCGGGACATGTCATTCCGGCAAAGTCGCGGCTCAGTCGAGCAGCGCAGCGGCGGTGAACAGCTCCACGCCAACCTCGATGGCCCCCTCATCCACGTCGAAATCGCCACAATGCAGATCACGCCGGGCCGTGTCACCGACCTTGCGGACACCCAGCCGCGCCATCGCGCCGGGCACACGCTCCAGGTACCAGGAGAAGTCCTCGCCGCCGAGGCTCTGCTCTGTGCCCTCCACCGCATACGATCCGCGGCGGGTTTCCATCGCACGGCGCAGCAGCTCGACCGAGCTCTCCTCGTTCACCACGGGCGGCACCCCGCGGACGTAATTGATCTCCGACTTGGCGCCGTGCAGGGTCGCGATCTCGTCGACCGCGGCATGCACCAGATCGGGCGCCTCCCGCCAGGCGGGCAGGTCCAGGCAGCGGACGGTGCCGGACAGCTCGGCGTGCTGCGGGATGACGTTGCAGGCGTGGCCCGACTCCACCCGGCCCCAGGTGACGGCCAGGCCCGAGCGGGTGTCGACCCGGCGGGACAGCACCGCGGGCACCTCAGTGATCACCTTCGCGGCGGCCGTCACCAGATCGGTGGTGAGGTGGGGGCGCGCGGTGTGGCCGCCCGCGCCGTCGAGGGAGACCTCCAGGCGGTCGCAGGCGGAGGTGATCGCGCCGATACGCAGCCCGATCCGGCCCACGTCGACCTTGGGGTCGCAGTGCAGCGCCAGGATCCGGCCGACCCCGTCCAGCACACCCGCCTCGACCGCGTCGGGCGCACCGCCCGGCAGCACCTCCTCCGCGGGCTGGAACAGCAGCCGCACGGGGCGCGGCAGCCGGCCCTCGCGGGCCAGCTCCGCCAGCACCAGACCGGCGCCGAGGACGACGGTGGTGTGGACGTCATGGCCGCAGGCGTGGGCGCGGTCGGGGACGGTCGAGCGGTAGGGCACGGACTTGGTGTCCGGGATGGGCAGCGCGTCGATATCGGCGCGCAGTGCCAGCATGGGCAGGGCCGCGGCGTCGCCGGTACCGGCCCCCGCGCCGCCGTCCGTGCCGATCGCTGTGCCGCCGTCCGTGCCGCCGTCCGTGCCGATGTCGCAGATGAGGCCGGTGCCGCCGGGCAGCACGCGGGGCTCCAGACCGGCCTGCTCCAGCCGCGCCTTGATGGCGGCGGTGGTGCGGAACTCGCGGTTGCCGAGCTCCGGGTGCATGTGGATGTCCCGCCGGAAGGCGATCAGTTCCGTCCGCAGCTCCTCGGGGAGCCGGCCGGGCAGCGCAAGAGCGTCTGCGGGGACGGTCTCGGGCGCGAGGGCCTGGGCCTGGGCGGCGACAGCCTCGGCCTCAGCGGTGACGGAATCGGTCTCGGGGGACATCAATTGCTTCACCCGATCAAGCGTAGAACGGCTGGTGGGGCGACCGGATGTCGATCAACAAAACTTCAACCCGTTCGGGGACAGGAAACTGCCACCCCTTGCGCATGATCTCCCTAGTCAGGGGGTATAAGAGGCCCCTTCACCCCCGCCCGGTAGTGACGAGCGCCACATGGCGTACAGGTGAACCCCTGACAGGAAGTTGCCGCCACCATCTCAGGATGTGGTCGGCGGCCCTCCCTTCCTGGCCGCTTACGGCGTGGCCGCGGGCATCGACTGCAGCCGGTGCGCATCCCGGGCCGTGCCCGTGACCCCCGACAGGAACCCCTGGGCACGCGGCGAAGCGTCGCTCCGCAGCCAGGCGGGGTCCACATCGCAGACCGCGACCTTGACCCCGGTACCCACGAGCGCCAGCGGCAGCGTATGCACGACGGTCGAGGGGAAGCTGACGATCGTATGGCCGATGGGGCCACGGCGGGCTATCAGCTCCAGCGGCAGATCCGGCCGTACGATCTCCAGCCCGATCTCGACCGCGACCCGGTGCAGCTTCTCCGCGCTCTCGCGGCGGTGCGCGAAGTAGCGGGTCGCCCCGTGCGTACGGGCCAGGGAGGCCACCGCCTCCAGATAGCGCTCCAGGTCGACCACCCCGGTCTCCACCAGGGACGTGCCCACCAGGTCGGTGCCGCGGGTGAGCGTGGGCGGGCCGAAGCGGTCCCGGGTCCAGGCGAAGGAGTTGGCCGTGACGGTCACCCCGGCGGGCGGCTCGACGGGCATCGAGCTGAACACCTCGACCCGCCGGTTGCCGCCCGGGGTGAGCCGGCGGCGCGCGGTCGCCGACACCGGCGCGAACACCATCTCGCGCGCGCCCCGGCCGGTGCCCCGCCGGTGCCAGCGCACCAGGGGCTCACCGCTGGCCAGTTGGGAGACGAACTCCATGGTGGCCGTGCCGTCGTCGACGACGATCAGATCCTGGGCGCGGGTGAGCATCAGCAGCAGCTGCACATAGCGCGAGAACGGATCGCCGATGACGATCCGGTCGGCGCGGCGCAGCGGACCGCGCAGCCCCCCGATGGTCTTGAGCGGCGCGCCCGCCCCGCCGCGCGCCTCCTCCCACCGCACCGCGATGCCCTCGTCCCGCGCGAGCTCCGCCATCCGGCGCAGCTGGCCGCGCGTCATCGGGTCGTGCGGCGACAGCACCACGACCGTGAGCGCCTCGGGGTCGCCCCCGTCCGCATACGCCCACTCCAGGACGTTCAGCAGCTGAACCGGGCTCTCGACGAAGGCCAGGGTGGCCCCGGGGCCGGTGGGACCGGGGCGCTCGACGCGCTTGGCGCGGTCCCGGGACGGGGCCCGGAAGCGGCGCGCAGCCCCCGCGGAGTCACGGGGACCCGCCGCTTCCGGGCGTGGGCCGGGCTGACCGGCCGGTGAGTTCACGGCTGACGGCTCCTTGGCCTCTCAGACTCCGGCGGGCTCGCGCTCGGCGGAGGTCTCGCCCTCGGCGACGACACCCGCGACCCGGCGCAGCTTCTTCATCGGCCCGAGCTCGCTCTCGTAGACCTTCTTGACGCCGTCGCCCAGCGACTCCTCGATGGTGCGGATGTCGCGCACCAGGCGCTGCAGGCCCTGCGGCTCGACCGAGGCGGCCTGGTCGGAGCCCCACATCGCGCGGTCCAGGGTGATGTGGCGCTCGATGAAGGTCGCACCGAGCGCGACGGCGGCGAGGGTGGTCTGCAGACCGGTCTCGTGGCCGGAGTAGCCGATCGGCACGTTCGGGTACTCGGCCTGCAGCGTGTTGATCACGCGCAGGTTGAGCTCCTCGGCCTTGGCCGGGTACGTCGAGGTGGCGTGGCAGAGCAGGATGTTGTCGCTGCCCAGCACCTCCACCGCGTGGCGGATCTGCTTCGGGGTGGACATGCCCGTCGACAGGATGATCGTGCGGCCGGTCGCGCGCAGGGCGCGCAGCAGCTCGTCGTCGGTGAGCGACGCGGAGGCCACCTTGTGGGCGGGGACGTCGAACTTCTCCAGGAAGGCGACGGCCTCGGTGTCCCACGGGGAGGCGAACCAGGCGAGCCCGCGCTTCTTGCAGTGCTCGTCGATGGCGCGGTACTCGTCCTCGCCGAACTCGACACGGTGCCGGTAGTCGATGTAGGTCATCCGGCCCCAGGGGGTGTCCCGCTCGATGTCCCACTGGTCCCGCGGGGTGCAGATCTCCGGGGTGCGCTTCTGGAACTTGACCGCGTCACAGCCGGCGTCGGCGGCAGCGTCGATCAGCTTGAACGCGTTCTCCAGGTCGCCGTTGTGGTTGATGCCGATCTCACCAGTGACGTAGACCGGGTGGCCGGGGCCGGCGATCTTGTCACCGAGCTGACGGAGGCGATTGTTGGAGCTCACTTAAGACAGTTCCTTTCCAAGAATCCACGAGGCGATCTCGCGGATCGCACCGTCACCTCCGGGGGTGGAGGTGACCGCGCGTGCGGCGCCGCGCACGACGTCGTGCGC
>NZ_MUNE01000033.1 GCF_002154605.1 Streptomyces milbemycinicus
CAGACCGCGCGGCTGCTCATCGAGACCACCGGGCTGCCGATGGCGGAGATCGCCTTCGCGGCAGGCTTCGCCAGCATCCGGGCGTTCAACGACACCGTCCGCGAGGTGTTCGCGCTGTCGCCCACCGAGCTGCGGCAGCGGGCCAAGCGCGGCGGGCGGTCCGCCGCGCCGGGCGCGCTGACGCTGCGGCTGCCGTTCCGGGCGCCGCTGTGCCCGGACAACCTCTTCGGCCATCTGGCCGCCACCGCCGTGCCCGGGGTGGAGGAGTGGCGCGACGGCGCGTACCGCCGCACGCTGCGGCTGCCGTACGGACACGGGGTCGTGACACTGCGCCCGGAGCCGGACCACATCGGCTGTCAGCTGTCGCTCACCGATATGCGCGACCTGGCCGGGGCGATCAGCAGATGCCGGCGGCTGCTGGACCTGGACGCCGACCCCGTCGCGGTCGACGAGCTGCTGCGCACCGACCCCGACCTCGCGCCGCTGGTCGACAAGGCACCGGGGCGGCGGGTGCCGCGTGCGGCGGACGCCGATGAGTTCGCGGTGCGCGCGGTGCTCGGGCAGCAGGTGTCCACGGCGGCGGCCCGTACGCACGCGGGCCGGCTGGTGACCGCACACGGTGAGCGGATCGAGGATCCGGCGGGCGGGCTGACCCATCTCTTCCCGACCGTGCGGGCCCTGGCGGGCCTCGACCCCGAGGCGCTGGCCATGCCGCGTACCCGCCGCGCCACACTCCTCGGGCTGATCGACGCGCTCGCCTCGGACCGCCTCGCCCTCGGCGTCGGCAGCGACTGGGACGAGGCGCGGGCGCGCCTGGCCGAGCTGCCCGGGATCGGGCCGTGGACCGTCGAGGTCATCGCGATGCGCGCGCTGGGCGACCCGGACGCGTTTCTCCCGACCGACCTCGGGGTGCGGCACGCCGCCGCCGAACTGGGGCTGCCCGCCACCCCGGGGGCGCTGACCCGGTACGCGACCCGCTGGCGGCCCTGGCGCGCGTACGCCGTCCAGTATCTGTGGGCCACCGGCGACCACCCGATCAACTACCTGCCCGCATCGTAAGAAACCCGCACCACAGGAAACCCGGAGTCGAAAGAGTTCCATCATGTCCCGCACCCACACCGTCATCGACAGCCCGTACGGGCAGCTCACCCTCGTCGCCGACGAAACCGCCGACGAAACCGCCACCGAAATCGCCCTGGCCGGGCTCTATATGACCGACCAGCGCCACCGCCCGGCCGAGGAGACCTTCGGCGCCCCCGGCGACCCCGACGAGTCCCCGTTCGCCGAGACCATCCGCCAGCTGAGCCGCTACTTCGCGGGCGAGCTGACCGAGTTCGACCTGCCGCTGCGGCTGTCCGGCACCCCGTTCCAGCGCCGCGTCTGGTCCGAGCTGCAGCGCATCCCGTACGGCGAGACCCTCTCGTACGGACAGCTCGCCGACCGCCTCGGCCGGCCGACCGCCGCCCGCGCCGTGGGCCTGGCCAACGGCAAGAACCCGGTGGGGATCATCGTCCCCTGCCACCGCGTGGTCGGCTCCACCGGCAGCCTCACCGGCTACGGCGGCGGGCTCGACCGCAAGCGGCAGCTGCTGGACTTCGAGGCGCGGGGGCGACAGCCGGGTCTCCAACTTTTCTGACGGACCCGGCATAGCGGCGCGGCCCCGCACACGTCCAAGGAGGTGACAGACGACCGCGAGACGAAGACGACCGATCACGGGGAACCATGAATGATGAGGAAGAGCGCCGCTTCCGCGAATTCGTCGCGGCGCGCTCGCCCGCGCTGATGCGCACGGCGACCCTCCTGACCGGCGGCGACACCCACGCCGCCGAGGACCTGTTACAGACGGCGCTGGCGAAGGCGGCGGGGCGCTGGGGCAGGCTGGAGAACCCCGAGGCGTATCTGCGGCAGGTGCTCTACCGGCAGCAGGTGAGCCTGTGGCGGCTGCTGCGTACGCGCCGCGAGACCACGGTGGCCGAACTCCCCGACGCCGCCGGGCGCGAGGACACCACCGGCGCGGCCGAGCTGCGCATCCAGATGCGCCGGGCGCTCGCCCGGCTGACGGCGCGTCAGCGCTCCATGCTGGTGCTGCGCTACTTCGAGGACTGTCCCGAAGGGGAGGTGGCCGAGCTGCTCGGCTGCTCGGTGGGCACGGTCCGCAGTACGACGCACCGGGCGCTGGCCAAACTGCGCAAGCTGGTCCCGGAGTTGGAACCCGGAGCCGTCTCCCGTGGCCCCGAATTCGGCAACTCACCTGCGGAGGTGTGGAAGTGAACGCTGACCAGCTGTTGCGGGACACCCTCCGCGAATGGGCCGAGGAGACGCCGACCCCGGTCGGGGCCGACCTGGCGGGCCGGGCCCTGCTGCGGCGCAGCCGGCGCCGCGTGACCGGGGTGACGGTGGCGGTCGCCGCCTTCGCGCTGCTGGTGGGCGGGGTGGCGATACCGGTGCTGGCGGAGAGCGACCAGCCGGGCTACTCGGGGCCGGGGCGAATGATGGACAACGACGTGTCCGCTCACCCGGGCGAGTCGCCGCCGCGCCATCTGATCGCCGCCGGGGACGTCGCGGTGTCGGCGTATCAGGCGGACCGGAAGACCCGGAAGCAGGGCGGGGCCGAGCGGACGACCTACACCTGGTATCTGTACGACCCCGGCACGCAGCAGTATGAGAAGACGGACTGGGGCTGGGTGGACGTCGCCCCCGGTATGCGGCGGGCGGCCGTCCTGGAGAAGACACTGCCCGCGTCCCGGGTCGGGATCCTCGACATGACCACCGGGAAGGTGACGAAGTGGATCCCGCTGGAGCACAAGGCGGGCGGGGTGCAGTGGTCGCCGGACGGGAAGCGGCTGGTGGTCACCACGTACAGCGGCTATCCGGACATCGAGGCATTGTATGGCGGGGAGCACACAGCCCCCAAGAGGACCGGCTACTACCTGGTCGATGTCGCCTCGGGCCGAACGCGGTATCGCCCGATGGACGTCGACGACAGCAAGGCGATCGTCACGTCCGGCCGTGCGGACGTGCGGTGGAATCGGGACGGCAAGCTGCTGCTGGTCCCGTGGCCGCCGGGCGGCGCCATCGAGACCTGGTACGACCTGAAGGGGCAGCCGAGCAAGAAGACCCCCTCGTACGAGGGCTGGGACGCGCCCCCCGCCGGACTGTCGCCGGACGGCCGCTACTACACGGTGGGCGACGGCTGGACGGCGACGGTGAAGGAGACGGGGACTCACCGGACGGTCGGTCCGTCGAGCATCGGCATGACACTCGCGTGGGCCGACAGCGGCCGCCTGGTGCGCTGGGACTGCCGGCCGGATCACAGCTGCCAGCGCGGTGATAACGAGCGGCTGGTGCTGACCGACCCCACGGGGCATATCAAGATCCCGCTCAGCGGCTACCGCTACAGCGACACCCCCCAGGACTGGGACCCGCTGATCACCCGCCGCTGACCGGCGTCGGCACGGTGCCCGTCCGCTCCGTTCACACGGACGGACGGGCACCTCCGTATCACCCCTCCGCCGCGATGCGCTCCAGCAGCGCGGGCAGGGCCGTGCCGATGGGCTCGCGGATCAGCTCGTCCGCGAGTTCGTCGTACGGCGTGGGCTCGGCGTTGACGATGATCAGCCGGGCGCCCGACTCCGCGGCCATCCCGGTGAGCGAGGCCGCGGGCTGGACCTGGAGGCTGGTGCCGACCGCGATGAAGATCTCGCACGCCTCCGCCACGGCGACCGCGCCCGTCAGCACCTCCGGATCGAGGCTTTCCCCGAACATCACTGTGGCCGACTTCAGAATCCCGCCGCACGCCAGACAGGCCGGGTCCGGCTCACCGCCCGCCACCCGCTCCAGGGCCTCCGCCATCTCGGAGCGCGCCGTGCAGCGCGTGCACTGCACGGCCCGCGCCGTGCCGTGCAGCTCCAGGACTTTGCGCGCGGGGAGCCCGGCGAGTTGGTGCAGCCCGTCCACGTTCTGCGTGATCACCCGGACCGGCGTGCCCGACCGCTCCAGCCGCGCCACGGCCTCATGCGCCTGGTTCGGCTTGGCGCGCAGCGCCTGGCTGTCCCGGCGCATCTGCCAGGAGCGGCGGCGGATGTCCGGGTCGGACATGTAGTACTCGTACGTCACCAGCTTTTCGGCTTCCGGATCGCGCCGCCACAACCCTTGCGGGCCGCGGTAGTCGGGGATCCCGGAGTCCGTGGAGATGCCCGCCCCGCTCAGGATCGCCACGAGAGGCCGGCGCGTCGCTTCGGTGCTCATGGGGCGAGCGTACGCACCGGCAACGGAGGTCGGCGAGCGCGTTTATCCGGACCGTTTATACGGAGAGGTAGAGTCCGCCTCCGTAGGTGATCGGCGCGGCGGAGGCGAAGAGTTCCAGATGACGCGGTCTGTGTGGCTGAGCGATACGAGCGTGCAGCACAAGTGGGACAAGAAGAAGGGGGACCCGCCGCCGCCCCAGGACGGGCGCGTCACCCTGGAGATACGCACCTCCGACGGACCCGACCCCGAAGGCGGCCGGACCATCCGGACCGTGGCCTTCCCCGAGCGGCTGCTTCCGCCCGGCGGCGGCCACGACGAGTACCGCGCCGCCCGCAAACAGGGCGTCCGCGCCTTCACCCTCTGGGCCGACCCGCACCGCACCCACGTGTTCGCCCAGGTCGTGACCAAGTCGGCGGCCAAGGGCGGCCCCGCCACGTACGAGGTGCTGGGCGCGGCCGGCGAGCCCCTGGCCCTCATCACCCGCGAACCGGCCATGAAGGGCGGCAGGATCCGCACCCGCTGGACCGTCCAGCGGGCCGGGGCACCGTCCGTCGCCGGGCTCAAGGGGCGGGCCTTCTGGTGGGGCGTGTGGTGGCTGATCTCCCCGATTCAGCTGGCCATCATGGTCGGCAGCCTGATCGCGGCCAGCGGCGACATCGCGCGCATGCCACGCCGTACGAAGTGGCGCGCGGGGGACCAGGTCGTCCTCGACTGGCACAGCGGGGTGGCGGACAACTTCGAGCTCGACGTGGAGACGGACGGATGGGACGAGCGCGTGACCGCGTCGCTCCTCGCGCTGCTCGACAGCCACGACAGCTGGCTGGGCGACGCATGGGACGCGGTGGACCGCAGTCGCGCGTAACGGCTCGACCGGCCCCCTGGGCGCATGCTCAGCCCACAGCCGTCCCCGCACCTGCCCCCGCACCCGCCCGCGCCATCGCCAGCCGGTGCGTGCGCGCCGCAAGGTCGCTGATCCGGGCCCCGTCGAAGCCGAACACCGCGCTGCGCACCCGGTCCCGCAGCGGTTCGGTCCACTGAGGGGGGATCGCCGCCGCGCCGTACAGGACGCCCGCGACCGATCCGGCCGTCGCGCCGTTGGAGTCGGTGTCCAGGCCGCCGCGTACGGTGAGGGCGATGGTCGAGGTGAAGTCGCCCTCGCCGTAGAGCAGCCCGGCCGTGATGACGGCCGCGTTGGGCACGGTGTGGATCCAGTGCAGGCCGCTCGTGTCCCGCTCCAGCTGGTCCAGCGCGTCCGACCGGCTCACCCCCGCCTCGTACAGGGCGGCTGCCTTGCGGACCGTACGGGCCAGGCGGCAGCGCGGCGGGATGCGGTCCAGCGCCGCTTCGATCGCGTCGCGCGGGCCGTCGGCCGTGAACGCGGCGGCGATCAAAGCGGCCGCCCACATCGCCCCGTACACGCCGTTGCCGGTGTGCGACAGCACGGCGTCGCGCCGGGCCATCGCGGCGGCGGTGCGCGGGTCGCCGGGGTTGACCCAGCCGTGGATGTCGGCGCGGATGAGGGCGCCGATCCACTCCTGGTAGGGGTTGTCGAGGGTGGCGGTGAGCGGTGGCTTCACCCCAGCGGCGAGGTTCCGGTAGGCGATGCGCTCGGCGGTGAAGGTCTGGAGATACGGCAGGCGCAGCAGCCACAGGTCGCCGACCTGCTCGGTGGTGAAGTCGAAGCCGTGGGTCTCCAGGAGCTGCAGTCCCAGCAGGGTGTAGTCGATGTCGTCGTCCCGGCAGCTGCCGTGGATCCGGCCCCGGGTGCACTCCTGCCACTCCGGCCGCAGCTCGAACTCCACGGGGTCCGGCGGCGGCTCCAGCGCGGGGAAGTAGTCGGTCAGGGGCAGGGCGTCCGCGCGGCGCAGATAGCGGTCGATCCGCTCCCGGGTCCAGTGATCGCCGCGCTCCACGGGCTTGCCGAGCATGTTCCCGGCGATGCGGCCGAGCCAGCCGCCGAGGATCCGATCCGCGAGTGTGCTCCCGCCTAGGGCCATGTGTCAGGTTTACCCGAGCCGGTGCGCGTACGCAGGCCGGACCGCCCGATATAGGGTCCGGCTGAGGGGTGGCGGGTCGGCCGGGGGCGGAGAGCGAGGGGTTACGACGGTGACGGATGCTGCGAAGGCAAGGGCGCGGGGCCGGGACGGGATACGGCCGGGGGCGCCGAGGCGGGTGTTGATCGCCGCGGACAAGTTCAAGGGCTCGCTGACGGCCGTGGAGGTCGCCGAGCATGTGACGGCCGGGCTGCGGCGCGGGGCGCCGGGCGGGGCCGGGGCGGTGAGCGTCGAGGCGCTGCCCGTGGCCGACGGCGGCGACGGGACGGTGGACGCGGCGGTCGCCGCCGGGTTCGAGCGGCGTACGGCACGGGTGACGGGGCCGCTGGGCGAGCCGGTGACCGCGGCGTACGCGCAGCGCGGCGAGGTGGCGGTGGTCGAGATGGCCGAGGCGTCCGGGCTGCGCCATCTGCCGCAGGGGGTTTTCGCGCCGCTGACCGCGACCACGTACGGCAGCGGCGAGCTGCTGCGCGCGGCGCTGGACGCGGGCGCCCGCACCATCGTCTTCGGGGTCGGCGGCAGCGCGACCACCGACGGCGGCGCGGGCATGCTGGCCGCGCTGGGCGGCCGGCTGCTGGATGCCGCGGGCGAGCCGGTCGAGCACGGGGGTGGTCCGCTGCGGGGGCTGGCCACGGCGGATCTGAGCGGACTGGACCCGCGCCTGGCGGACACCGAGATCGTTCTGGCCAGCGATGTGGACAATCCGCTGACCGGGCCGAAGGGCGCGGCGGCGGTGTACGGCCCGCAGAAGGGCGCGACCGAGGCCGATGTCGCGGCCCTGGACGCCGCGCTCGCCCACTACGCGGAGATCCTGGAGCGGGCGGTGGGGTCGCGGGCCGCTGAGTGTGCGCAGGCGCCCGGCGCGGGCGCGGCGGGCGGCATCGGCTACGGCGCGCTCGTCGGCCTCGGCGCGGCCTTCCGCCCCGGGATCGAGGTGATGCTCGACGTCCTCGGCTTCGCGCCCGCGCTGGCCCGCGCCGACCTGGTGATCACCGGCGAGGGTTCCCTGGACGAGCAGACCCTGCACGGCAAGGCCCCGGCGGGCGTGGCGGCAGCGGCCCGGGCGCGCGGCGTCGAGGTGGTCGCGGTCTGCGGCCGTCTCGCACTGCCCGCGGAGGCCCTGGCCGACGCGGGCATCAGCCGTGCCTACCCCCTGACCGCCCTGGAACCGGACCCCGCCCGCTGCATCTCCGACGCCGGCCCCCTCCTGGAACGCGCGGCGGAACAGCTCGCGGCGGACTTTCTCGCCTGAGCCGGTTCTGCCCCCGAACGCCGCCCCAGGCCCGCCGACCGTGAGCGGAGCCGTACAGCCGCGAGAACACCGAAACGGGGTGGGCCCGAGCGCATCGCTCGGGCCCACCCCATTGCCGTATGACTGATCGCCGCGCTACGGCAGCTGCGCCGTCCTTGCCTCGCGGCGGTTGTCGCGGAAGGCGTTGACCCGGCGGGCCATGGCGAAGAGGGGGATGACCGCGCCGAGGACCAGCTGCAGGGCGCAGGCGGTCTGGAGCAGCAGTTCGCCGCCGGGGGCCTCGAAGGCCCAGGCCGCCAGGAGGGCCATGCTGGTGACGATCCAGCTCAGCATGGCGACCGCGAGCCGGCCGCGGGGCTTGGGGTACTCCACGCGGCTCACCATCAGCCAGGCGACGCCGACGATGGCCAGCAGCGTGGGGACGAACGGCAGGCCGAGCAGCACGACCGAGACCACGGTGAGCGCGCCGAAGGGGCTCGGCATGCCCTGGAAGACGCCGTGGGGCATGGTCACGCAGGAGAATCTCGCAAGCCGTAGCACCACCGCCAGCAGCACCACGATCGCGGCGACCGCCGAGACCCGCTGGTAGGCGTCGTCGGCGACCATGCCCCAGACCACCACGAAGTACGCGGGGGCGAGCCCGAAGCTGATCAGGTCGGAGAGGTTGTCCAGCTCCGCGCCCATCGCCGAGCTGCGCAGCTTGCGCGCGACGAGCCCGTCGAACAGGTCGAAGACGGAGGCGAGCAGCATCAGCATGACCGCGGAGGCGGCGCTGTGCCGGGTCATGCCGCCGTCCTCGCTGCCGGTCAGGTGCGGGATGAGGACGCCGGTGGTGGTGAAGTACACCGCCAGGAAGCCACAGGTCGCGTTTCCGAGGGTGAGCGTGTCCGCTATCGACAGGCGCGTCGACAGCGGCATGTCGTCAGTCTCGTCCATGTCCTCGTCGGCCCCGTCCACCTCGGCCCCGGGGGCCCAGGTGGCGGCCTGCGTTTCGGGATCAGTGACGGTCAAGGCGAGTCACCCCCGCTGTGGTGGTCTGGCCGACCTCGACCGCGACGTCGATGCCCTGGGGGAGGTAGATGTCGACGCGCGAACCGAAGCGGATCAGGCCGATCCGCTCGCCCTGCTCCACCTTGGTGCCCTGGGGCACATACGGCACGATGCGCCGGGCGACGGCGCCGGCGATCTGCACCATCTCGATGTCGCCGAGCTCGGTGTCGAAGTGCCAGACAACCCGCTCGTTGTTCTCGCTCTCCTTGTTGAACGCGGGCACGAAGCCGCCGGGGATGTGCTCGACGGACGTCACGGTGCCGGCCAGCGGGGCGCGGTTCACGTGGACGTTCAGCGGGCTCATGAAGATGGCGACGCGGGTGCGTCCGTCCTTCCACGGCATGATGCTCTGCACCACGCCGTCGGCCGGGGAGATGACCCGGCCCTGAGTGATCTCTCGCTCAGGGTCGCGGAAGAACCACAGCATGCCCGCCGCGAGAGCGGTGGCGGGCACGGCGACCGCCGCCCAGCGTCCGGAGCGGCGGGCGCGAATGAGACTGACCGCCGCCGTGGCGACGGTCGGGAGGAGCCACGGCGACGCTCCGCGCGCGAGGCGTACGCCGGCCAGGCTGTCGCGTGGTGCAGAGGATTGGCTGTGGGGCATGGATGACCTTCGTAGCGGAGGGTGCCGCGACTGAGACTGGGGACGGCGGCTTTACGGGATCGTAGCGGTTGCGAGCGGTAACTGGGCAAGCGCCGGGGCCTGTCGATGGCTGAAGTCCCCCCGGCATGGTGTGATCTTCTTCTCGCGGCCACCACCGCAATACCATGCCAAAAAGGTAAATTCAGCCGTTGATACGGTACTCCTCCAGCAGCCGTCGTCCGATAATCATTTTCTGGATCTCGGCGGTTCCTTCGCCGATGAGAAGCATCGGGGCTTCGCGGTACAGGCGCTCGATCTCGTACTCCTTGGAGAAGCCGTAGCCGCCGTGGATGCGGAAGGCGTCCTCCACGACCTCCTTGCAGTACTCGGAGGCCAGGTATTTGGCCATCCCCGCCTCCAGGTCATTGCGCCTGCCCGAGTCCTTCTTACGTGCCGCGTTGACCATCATCGCATGGGCCGCCTCTACCTTTGTGGCCATTTCGGCCAGTTTGAACTGGATGGCCTGATGTTGCGCGATGGGTTTGCCGAAGGTGTGCCGCTGCTGTGCATATGCAACGCCGAGCTCGAAGGCGCGGCGCGCCACACCGCAGCCACGGGCGGCCACATTGACCCGCCCGACCTCCACTCCGTCCATCATTTGGTAAAAACCGCGGCCGGTCGTGCCGCCGAGGACGCGATCCGCCGGAATGCGCAGTCCGTCCAGGATGAGCTCGGTGGTGTCGACGCCCTTGTAGCCCATCTTCTCGATCTTGCCGGGGATGGTGAGCCCGGGGCGGACCTCGCCGAAGCCCGGCTCCTTCTCCACCAGGAAGGTGGTCATGGACTTGTGCGGGGCCGGCTTCTCGCCCTGCGCGTCCGGCTCGTCGGTCCGGCACAGCACGGCCACCACCGTGGAGGTGCCGCCGTTGGTCAGCCACATCTTCTGGCCGGTGAGCAGATAGTCGTCGCCGTCCCGGACGCCCTTGGTGGCGATCGCGGACACATCCGAGCCCAGGCCCGGCTCCGACATCGAGAAGGCGCCGCGGATCTCGCCCAGCGCCATCTTGGGCAGGAAGTACTCCTGCTGCTCCTGGGTGCCGTGCTGCTTGAGCATGTACGCGACGATGAAGTGGGTGTTGATGATGCCGGACACGCTCATCCAGCCGCGGGCGATCTCCTCCACGCACAGCGCGTAGGTCAGCAGCGACTCGCCGAGCCCCCCGTACTCCTCGGGGATCATCAGCCCGAAGACGCCGAGCTCCTTCAGACCCTCGACGATCTGGGCCGGGTACTCGTCGCGGTGCTCCAGCTCGGTGGCGACCGGCAGGATCTCTTTGTCGACGAAGTCCCTGACGGTCGCCAGGATCTCCTGCTGGACGTCCGTCAGGCCGTCGGTCTGCGCGAGGCGGCTCATCTCAGTCCTCTCCCAGCTGGGGCCGGCCGGGCTGCTCGCCGCCCCGCTCCTTGATGTACATCGCCGTCGGCACCATCACCTTGCGCCGGAAGACGCAGACGAGCGTGCCGTCCTGCTTGTAGCCCTTGGTCTCCACATGGACCACGCCCCGGTCGGGCTTGGACTTCGACGGGGTCTTGCCGAGCACCGTCGTCTCGCCGTAGATCGTGTCGCCGTGGAAGGTGGGCGCGACATGGCGCAGCGACTCGATCTCCAGATTGGCGATGGCCTTGCCGGAGACGTCCGGTACGGACATGCCGAGCAGCAGCGAGTAGATGTAGTTCCCGACCACCACGTTCTTCCCGAAGTCGGTCGTCTTCTCGGCGTAGTTGGCGTCCAGGTGGAGCGGGTGGTGGTTCATGGTGAGCAGACAGAAGAGGTGGTCGTCGTACTCGGTGACGGTCTTCCCCGGCCAGTGCCGGTAGACATCGCCCACCGAGAACTCCTCGTAGGTGCGGCCGAACTGCATGGCGCTCACGCCTCAGGGGTCTCGAAGCGGGACGTACGGGCCATCCCGGCGGCCCGGCCCTTGCCGGCGATCACCAGCGCCATCTTGCGGCTGGCCTCGTCGATCATCTCGTCGCCGAGCATCGCCGAGCCCTTCTTGCCGCCCGCCTCGGACGTGTAGTACTCGTACGCGTCCAGGATCAGCTCGGCGTGGTCGTAGTCCTCCTGCGAGGGCGAGAAGACCTCGTTGGCGGCCTCGACTTGGCCCGGGTGCAGCACCCATTTACCGTCGAAGCCGAGCGCGGCGGCGCGGCCCGCGACCTCGCGGAACCCGTCCACGTTCTTGATCTGCAGATACGGTCCGTCGATCGCCTGGAGGTCGTTGGCGCGCGCGGCCATCAGGATCTTCATCAGGATGTAGTGGTAGGCGTCGGCCGGGTAGCCGGGCGGCTGCTCGCCCACGACCAGCGACTTCATATTGATCGAGGCCATGAAGTCGGCCGGGCCGAAGATGATCGTCTCGATGCGCGGGGAGGCCTGCGCGATCGCGTTGACGTTGTTCAGGCCCTGGGCGTTCTCGATCTGCGCCTCGATGCCGATCCGGCCGACCTCGAACCCCATCGTCTTCTCGATCTGCGTCAGCAGCAGGTCGAGCGCGACGATCTGCTCGGCGTTCTGCACCTTCGGCAGCATGATGCAGTCGAGGTTGGGGCCCGCGCCCTCCACCACCGTCACCACGTCGCGGTACGTCCACTCGGTCGTCCAGTCGTTGACGCGCACCACCCGTGTCTTGCCCGTCCAGTCGCCCTCGTTGAGGTACTTGACGATGGTGTGCCGCGCCCCGGGCTTGGCCAGCGGCGCGCATGCGTCCTCCAGGTCCAGGAAGACCTGGTCGGCGGGGAGGCCCTGCGCCTTCTCCAGGAAGCGCGGGTTGCTGCCGGGCACGGCGAGGCAGGAGCGGCGCGGTCGCAAGCGGTTCACGGGCGCGGTCATGCGGGGACCTCCAGGGGGTCGAGCTGGTTCGCGGTGCGGATCTCGTCGACGATACGGCCGATGATCTCTGTGATACCGAAGTCCTTCGGGGTGAAGACGGCAGCCACACCGGCCTCGCGCAGCGCCACGGCGTCCGCGGCCGGGATGATCCCGCCGACGATCACCGGGATGTCGGGGGCCCCGGCCGCGCGCAGCCGGGCCAGTACGTCCGGCACCAGCTCGGCGTGCGAGCCGGAGAGTATGGACAGCCCGACGCAGTGCACGTCCTCGGCGACGGCCGCCGAGACGATCTGCTCGGGGGTGAGCCGGATCCCCTGGTAGATCACCTCGAAACCGGCGTCCCGGGCCCGTACGGCGATCTGCTCGGCGCCGTTGCTGTGCCCGTCCAGGCCCGGCTTGCCGACCAGCAGCCGCAGCTTGCCGACGCCGAGGCCGGCGGCGGTCGCGGCGGCCTTGGCCCGGACGGCGGCGAGCGGGGTGCCCGCCTCGGCGGCGACCGCCACGGGCGCCCCGCCGACCCCGGTCGGGGCGCGGAACTCGCCGAACACATCCCGCAGCGCCCAGGACCACTCACCTGTGGTGACGCCCGCGCGGGCGCACTCCAGGGTCGCGGCCATCAGGTTGTCGCTGCCCGCGGCGGCCTTCTTGAGCGCGGCCAGGGCGTCCTGGGCCCGGCCCTCCTCGCGCCGGTCGCGCCAGGCGACCAGCGCACGGACCACCCGCGCCTCGTTCTCCGGGTCCACCGTCATGATCGCGGTGTCCAGGTCGGCGGTGAGCGGATTGGGCTCGGTGGACTCGTAGCAGTTGACGCCGACGATCTTCTCCTCGCCCGCCTCGATACGCGCCCTGCGCTCGGCGTGCGAGGCGACCAGCTGCGCCTTGAGATAGCCGGACTCGACGGCGGCCATGGCCCCGCCCATCTCCTGGATCCGGTCGATCTCGGCCGTCGCGGCCTCGACGAGGGCGTCCACCTCGGCCTCGATGACGTGCGAGCCGGCGAAGATGTCGTCGTACTCCAGCAGATCGCTCTCGTGGGCGAGGACCTGCTGGATACGCAGCGACCACTGCTGGTCCCAGGGGCGGGGCAGCCCCAGCGCCTCGTTCCAGGCCGGGAGCTGTACGGCGCGGGCGCGGGCGTCCTTGGAGAGGGTGACCGCCAGCATCTCCAGCACGATGCGCTGGATGTTGTTCTCCGGCTGGGCCTCGGTCAGCCCGAGGGAGTTGACCTGGACGCCGTAGCGGAAGCGGCGGTGTTTGGGGTCCTGGACGCCGTAGCGCTCCAGGGTGATCCGGTCCCAGATGCGGCCGAAGGCGCGCATCTTGCACATCTCCTCGATGAACCGGACGCCCGCGTTCACAAAGAAGGAGATACGGGCGACCACATCGCCGAAGCGCTCCTGGGGCACCTGCCCGGAGGCCCGTACGGCGTCCAGTACGGCGATCGCGGTGGACATCGCGTAGGCGATCTCCTGCACCGGGGTGGCCCCGGCCTCCTGCAGGTGGTAGCTGCAGATGTTGATCGGGTTCCACTTGGGGATGGCGCCGACCGTGTACGCGATCATGTCGGTGGTCAGCCGCAGGCTCGGTCCGGGCGGGAAGACATGCGTCCCGCGCGACAGGTACTCCTTGACGATGTCGTTCTGTGTGGTGCCCTGCAGCGCGGCCACGTCCACGCCCTGCTCCTCCGCGACCACCTGGTACAGCGCCAGCAGCCACATGGCGGTGGCGTTGATGGTCATGGAGGTGTTCATCCGCTCCAGGGGGATGTCCTGGAACAGCCGGCGCATGTCCCCGAGGTGGCAGACAGGGACGCCGACCCGGCCCACCTCGCCGCGGGCCAGGATGTGGTCGGGGTCGTAGCCGGTCTGGGTGGGCAGGTCGAAGGCCACGGACAGACCGGTCTGGCCCTTGGCGAGGTTGCGCCGGTACAGCTCGTTGGAGGCCTCGGCGGAGGAGTGGCCGGCGTAGGTCCGCATCAGCCAGGGCCGGTCCTTCTTCTGCCGCCCGTCTTTCCCGGGCTGTTCGGGGGCCGTCACGCCGCGCCCCGGAACAGGTTGATGGCGTCGATGTGGCGTTCGCGCAGCTCCGGGTCGCGCACGCCCAGGCCCTCCTGGGGGGCGAGGCACAGGACGCCGACCTTGCCCTGGTGGACGTTGCGGTGGACGTCGTGGGCGGCCTGGCCGGTCTCCTCCAGGGGGTAGACCTTGGAGAGGGTGGGGTGGATCTTGCCCTTGGCGATCAGCCGGTTGGCCTCCCACGCCTCGCGGTAGTTGGCGAAGTGGGAGCCGACAATGCGCTTGAGCGACATCCACAGGTAGCGGTTGTCGTACTCGTGGGTGTAGCCGGACGTGGACGCGCAGGTGACGATGGTGCCGCCCTTGCGGGTGACGTACACGCTCGCGCCGAAGGTCTCCCGGCCCGGGTGCTCGAAGACGATGTCCACGTCCTCGCCGCCGGTCAGCTCGCGGATGCGCTTGCCGAGGCGCTTCCACTCCTTCGGGTCCTGGGTGTGCTCGTCCTTCCAGAACTTGTAGTCCTCGGCGCTGCGGTCGATGATCGCCTCGGCGCCCATGGCCCGGCAGATCTCGGCCTTGCGGGGCGAGGAGACCACACAGATCGGGGTGGCGCCGCCGGCGAGGGCGAACTGGGTGGCGTAGCTGCCGAGGCCGCCGCTGGCGCCCCAGATCAGCACGTTGTCGCCCTGCTTCATCCCGGCGCCGTTGCGGGAGACCAGCTGCCGGTACGCGGTCGAGTTGACCAGACCGGGGGCGGCGGCCTCCTCCCAGCTCAGATGGGTGGGCTTGGGCATGAGCTGGTTGGACTTGACGAGCGCGAGTTCGGCGAGGCCGCCGAAGTTGGTCTCGAAGCCCCAGATGCGCTGCTCGGGGTCGAGCATGGTGTCGTTGTGGCCGTCCGCGGACTCCAGCTCGACGGACAGGCAGTGTGCGACGACCTCGTCGCCGGGCTGCCAGATGTTGACCCCGGGGCCGGTGCGCAGCACGACGCCCGCGAGGTCGGAGCCGATGATGTGGTACGGCAGATCGTGCCGCTTGGCGAGCGGGGAGAGCCTGCCGTACCGCTCCAGGAAGCCGAAGGTGGGCAGCGGCTCGAAGATCGAGGTCCACACGGAGTTGTAGTTGACCGAGGAGGCCATGACGGCCACCAGGGCCTCGCCGGGGCCGAGTTCGGGCACCGGCACCTCGTCCACGTGCAGTGACTTACGGGGGTCCTTCTCCTTGGTGGTCTGGCCGGTGAACATCTCGGCCTCGTCCTTGTGCACGGTCACCGCGCGGTACGACTCGGGGACGGGCAGGGCGGCGAAGTCCGCGGGCTCCAGGGCGGGGGAGCCGTGGTCGGGCGCTGTCGACGCCAGGATCGCGTCCAGGATTTCGTTCATCGGTGCCTCCGGCGAAGCGTCGGGGGACGCTTGAGGGAACGCTGGGCTCATTGACGGTTGCTGCTGGTGCTGGTGCCGTCGGTTCGGCGGAGGTGGTGCTGAGCAGCGCGCGGGTAGCGCGGAGGGTGCCTGGTGACGCAGGCGGTCCGGGCGCGCAAAGCGGCTTGCGGGGACAGTCGGCGCGCCGTTGTTCGTGCTGCGCGTCGTCCGCTCGGACAACATCACCGTATGGCACGCTGTGCCAGGTCGCAAGACACTGCGTGCCAACAATTTCTCTCACTTGTCATCTTGAGTGCACACATGAGCAACGACGGCCGCCCCGGATGGGACGGCCGTCGCATGGTCGGAAGCTGACTGTCAGCCGCTCTTCTCCAGCGTGAGCGCGAAGATATGCGCCCTCGCGGTCCCCGACGGGGCGCCCAGGGTCACGGTGGCCAGCTCCTTGACCGGGTCCAGCTCCACCTTCTGGTGGAAGATCGCCGCCTTGGTGCCCAGTGCGCCGGTACGGGTGTGGATCTGGCTGGTGCGCACCGCCTCCGTCTCGCCGTACTTCGGGCCCGACAGCCAGGCCGTGAGCTGGATATTCGCCTTCGCGGTCGAGCCGTCCGCGTAACCGAGCTCGGCGGGCACCGTCACATCCGCCGTATCGCCCGAGCCCAGCACATGCAGCTTCGCGTACGAGCCCGTCGGGACGGAGATCTTCTGGCCGGCCGCGATGACGTTGTTGTTGGAGCCCTCGCTGCCGTTGGTGAACGAGAAAGTGATCCCGTCGTCCTCCGTCTGCCCCGTCTGCGGCAGCTGGACCATCGGATACGTCCGGCCGGTCCCGTCGAAGTCGCCGTCCCCGTAGTACATCTCGGTGGTGATGGCGTCGTTGTCGAAGTGGCCGACCAGATCCACCTGAGTGGCCGCGCCCGTCTCCGGCAGCGCCGGCAACCCCCAGCGCTCCGCGGGCTTGGTGACCTTCACGGGTGCGATCTCGAAGTCCGGCCGCGACCCCGCCGGGTACACCACCGCCTCCTCGTCCCGGTCCAGCTCCAGCTCGATCACGCCGTCGGCCACCTCCCGCCACTTCGGCGCGGGCCCGCCGACCCCTGCGACCGTCACCCGCCCGGCGATCGAGTGCCGGACGCGGCACGGCTCCCCGGCCAGGCTGCGCACCCGCACCCAGCGCGTCGTACCGCCCTTGCGCACCCCGCTGACCAGGAACGCGCCCTGGGTGCGGAAGTCGTGCAGGGCCACATCCCGCCACTCGCCCGGCACACCGGGGAAGAAGCGGATGGTGTCGCCCCAGCTCTGGCAGAGCATGTCGTGGATGGACTGCGCGCCCGACAGCGGGGTCTCGATGACCGGGCCCGCCTCGTAGTAGTGCGTATTGGGCTGGATGAACCGCGCCACCAGCTCGCGCAGATACTTCAGCGCGTCATCGCCCCGGCCCATCTGGGTGGAGATCGAGGCCGCGCCCGAGAAGCTGTAGCCGCGCAGCGCGCCCTCGAAGCTGATCCAGTGCTCCAGCGAGCGCTCGATCAGGTCGCGGCTCTCCTTCTGGTCCCAGTTGACCAGGTAGAGGGGGTAGACGGAGAGCATGTGCGAGTAGTGGCGGTGCGACTTCGCGAACGGCACCCCGGTGCCGATCATGAAGCCGTTCTCGTCCACCGGGTAGTCCACCAGCTTGTCCAGCACCTCGCGCCACTTGGGCGCCAGCTCGTCGTCCTTGCCCAGCAGCTCCACGGTCTCCAGCAGGGTCGTACAGCTCCAGCGCAGCAGCGCCAGGTCGTAGTTGCAGTCCGGGGCCGACCCGTACTCGGGCGAGAAGGTCTTCGGCAGATGCAGCTTCCCGTCCGACTGCTCCTGGAGAAAGTGCAGGTAGTAGTTGGTGGAGCGGCGCAGCAGCGGATAGAGCACATCCTCCAGCAGGCCCCGGTCCATGGAGTGCCGGTAGGTCAGCCATACGTTGTGCAGCGCCCACGGCAGATTGCCGACCTCCGGGTCGCCGACGCCCGGGACCGGCATCGAGCCGTTGTCCTCGCACTGCGCGTCCGTGGAGCGGCGCAGCCCGGCCGAATCGGCCTGGTACTCGGGCTTGAGCGCCTTGATCAGGACATCGGTGTTCTCGGTGAGGGTGCGCGGGATCGCGTCCAGCTCCAGGTGGTTGGAGCCGTAGACCGGCCAGTACTCCAGCTGCACATTGAGGTTCCACCACACCCCGGGCCAGGGGGTGGGCTCCACCCAGGGGCCGGTGGTGGCCATCACCGGGGCGTGCTCACGGGCCGCGCAGGCCAGCTTGTAGAGCTGGATCCAGTAGAAGCTCTGCAGCATGCCGTCGGGGACGGAGATGAAGCTCTTGCGGTAGAAGCGGTGCCACCAGTCGCGGTGGGAGCGCAGCAGGCTGGAGACGGGCAGCGCGGACGCCTTGCGTACGGTGGTGCGGACCCGGCCCTCCGCGTCCGTACCGGGGAAGGAGTGTGCGACCGCCAGGTAGTACGTACGCTCCCGGCCCGTGCCGCGCTCCTTGTACGCGCTCGCCGTCTGCCCGCCCGGGACCAGCGACTGGACGGTGATGCCCATCCCGTCCTCGGTGCGGCTGACCGGGGCCGGATTCGGCTCGAAGCCCTTGGGCGGGTCCTCGCGGACGATACGCGGGCTGATCGCGGGGGAGGGGCGGTACTCCCAGCGGAACCCCTCCTCGCCCTCGCTCGCCTCCACGGTGGCCAGCAGCATCGTCCGGTCGTTGTGCACCAGGGCGCGCAGCTTCAGCGTGCCCTTGCCGGTGGTGATCGTGCCGCGGACCTCGGCGTTCCACAGGTCCAGGCGCAGATCGACGCCGGTGATCGCGCCGACCGGGCGCAGCAGCAGATTGCCGACCGGCAGCCGCGCCACGCCCCAGTCGCTGCCGCCCTCGGTCGGGCGGTGGTCCTGGGACTCGCTGTGGTGGACGGTGAAGCGCAGGGCGTTCTCGCCCGGCTCCTGATAGACGATCGAGCCGAACAGCCCGTTGCCGAGGAACGGCCCCTCGTACCAGGTGCGCGGCATCCGTTTCCAGAGCAGGTCCTGCCCGGCGAGGAACCGATCCCACTCCTTGTCCGTCCGCATGCCCCGCAGGGTCACGGCCCGCTGCGCCGCTGCCGCCGTGGCCGGTTCGGCGAGGGTGACCCCCGCCGTCGTCCCGGCGGCCGCGCCCGCCGCCACCCGGCCCAGGAATCCACGTCTGCTGACTGCCATCTTTCGACCAGCTCCATCCAACACAGCAAACAGATTGATCCGATGATTTGGCTAGACGGGAGCGTAGGAACGGGCTAATGATGCGTCAAGACACCGGATAGGTCAGATGTATCGAGCCGTACTCCTGCCGCACCCCTAGAGCCGACTCCAACGGGAGGGAACGTTGCGCGTCATACGATCCAGGGTCACCAGAGCCGCGGCGGCCATCGCCTGCGCCGTGGCCGTCCTCGTACCACTACGGGCGGAGGCGTCCGCGAAAGCCGACGCGAAAGCCGATGGCCACAGCTGGCGGCTGACCGGCCAAGGCCAGGTCAGCGGGCAGCTCACGCTGACCCGCGACGGCGGGCTGGCGCTGTCCGCCCAGCACGGCCGCACCACCGTCCTGCGCCCCTCCGCGCTCGGCATCCGCACCGCCGACACCGACTTCAGCGCCGGGCTGCGCTACGAAGGACGCAGCGACCGGCGGATCCACGAGACGTACACGACCGTCAGCGGACGCCGCACCCACCACACCTCCGACGCCTCCGAGTCCACCTTCACCTTCCGCAAACAGGGGCAGACCCTCAAGGTCGTCGTCCGGGTCTCCGCCGACGGGCTCGCCTACCGCTACGTACTGCCCGGCAAGGACACCGTCACCGTGCTCGGCGAGGCCACCGAGTTCGCCGTCCCGCCGACCGCCGACTCCTTCCTGCTGCCGTACGACAACGGCCGCCAGGACTACGAATCCGCCCACGACCACACCACCGTCGCCGACGCCAAGGCGGGCGACTACGGCTACCCCTCGCTGTTCCACATCGGCGACAGCTGGATGCTCGTCGAGGAAGCCGACCTCAACAGCTCCTACGGCGGCTCCCGCCTCACCCTCGACGCCACCACCGACCGCTTCAAGCTGACCCTCCCCGACCCCGCCGAAGTCAGCTCCCCCGGCCTCACCACACCCTGGCGCACCCTCGTCATCGGCGACCTCGCCACCGTCACCGAGAGCGACCTGCCCACCGACCTCGCCGCGCCCTCCAAGGTCGCCGACACCTCCTGGATCAAACCCGGCAAGGCCGCATGGTCCTGGTGGTCCGACGGGCAGAGCCCGACCAGCCTCGCCGCGCAGAAGAAGTTCGTCGACTTCGCCGCCCGCGAGGGCTGGAGCTACGTCCTCGTCGACTCCGGCTGGAGCAACGACTGGGTGCCCGAGCTGACCGCCTACGCCAAGGAGAAGGGCGTCGGCATCTGGCTGTGGGCGCGCTGGCAGACCATCGACGCGCAGAGCGAACGCGACCGGCTGATGCCGCTGTGGAAGTCCTGGGGCGTGGTCGGGCTGAAGATCGACTTCCTGGAGTCCGACGGGCAGGACCGGATGCGGTGGTACGACGCGGTCTTCAAGGACAGCGCCAAGTACCAGTTCATGCTGAACTTCCACGGCGCCACCATCCCGCGTGGCCAGGAGCGCACCTGGCCTCAGCTGATGAGCACCGAAGCCGTCAAGGGCGCCGAGGGCACCCGCCCCAAGCCCGGCCGCGAACCCTTCCCGGCCGCGCACTACACCACGCTGCCCTTCACCCGTAACCTCATCGGCTCCATGGACTTCACCCCCGTCACCTTCACCGGGGTACGGCCCACCAGCGACGCGGCGGAACTCGCGCTGTCCGTGGTGTACGAGTCTGGGGTGCAACACTTCGCCGACAGCGTCGAGTCGTACGACAGCAAGCCCCTCGCCCGGAAGTTCCTGCGCACCGTGCCCACGGTGTGGGACGACACCAAGCTCGTCGACGGCGCCCCCGGCGACCGCGCGGTCCTCGCCCGCCGCTCCGGCGACGACTGGTACCTCGGCGCGATCACCTCAGGCGACGCGCGCACCCTGGACGAGCCTCTGACCTTCCTGGGTGCGGGTAAGTGGCGCGCCGAGCTCTACAAGGACGGTCCGGACGGCCAGATCGTCACCGAAACCCGTGACGTGACGTCCGCCTCCCGCCTGTCGATCGCCATCCCCAAGAACGGCGGCTTCGCGGTCCGCTTCACGCCGGCGGAGTAGGGGTTCCCCGCTCGCTGCTCTGTCCCTTCCCGGTGGCCTTGATGTGCGGCTCCGCCACGTGGGGGCTCCGCCCGGGGCCGCCACGGGGCTCCGCCCCGGACCCCGG
>NZ_MUNE01000330.1 GCF_002154605.1 Streptomyces milbemycinicus
TACCTCGGCGAGATCGCGGACTCCGCGGCGTCCGCGATCTCGCCGAGGTAGCGGGCGGAGGGCAGACCGCCCTCGTAGCCGTTCAGTACATACAGCCAGGCCGCCTCGTCACCGTCCAGAGTATGGACGCGGACCCGCATCCGGCGGTAGATGTCCAGGCCGACCCCCTCCCAGCGGTCCATGGACTCCTCGTCCATGGGGGCGATGTCGTACAGGGCGACGAAGACCTGGGAGCGCGGCGCCTCGACGATGGTGGGGAGGGCGCCCTCCCATCCCATCTGTTCGCCGCCGAAGGTCAGGCGCCAGCCGTTGATCCACCCCGTACCGCGCAGCGGGGAGTGCGGTGCGCGGCGGGACATCAGCCGCGCGTCGAGGTTGCCGGCGTACGCGGCGTAGAGCGACATGGCTCAGAGGGTACGGGAGTGGGGGACGAAGGTTTCGGGGGCGCCGGGAACCCCCCGGAGGAGTGATGTCGAACGGGTGCGGGACAATGGAGCATGTGACTCGGATCGTGATCATTGGTGGCGGACCCGGCGGCTATGAGGCGGCGCTGGTCGCTGCCCAGCTCGGCGCGGAGGTGACCGTCGTCGACTGCGACGGTCTGGGCGGGGCATCGGTGCTCACCGACTGTGTGCCGTCGAAGACTTTGATCGCCACCGCTGAGGTGATGACGAACTTCGACTCCTCTTATGAGGAGCTGGGGATCATCGTCGCCGATGACACTCCGCACCTGGAGCAGGCGGCCCGGGTCGTAGGCGTCGACCTGGGCAAGGTCAACCGACGGGTGAAGCGCCTGGCGCTGGCCCAGTCGCATGACATCACCGCTTCGGTCACCCGCGCGGGCGGGCGCGTGATGCGCGGGCGCGGGCGGCTGGAGCCGTCGCAGTCGCCCGACGGGTCGCGGAAGGTGATCGTCCGGGCCGTGGACGGGACCGAGCAGACGCTGGTCGCGGACGCCGTGCTGGTGGCGACCGGGGCGCACCCGAGGGAGATCCCGGACGCGCAGCCGGACGGCGAGCGCATTCTGAACTGGACGCAGGTGTACGACCTGGACGAGCTCCCGGAAGAGCTCATCGTGGTCGGCTCCGGTGTCACGGGCGCCGAGTTCGCCGGTGCGTACCAGGCGCTGGGCTCGAAGGTCACCCTCGTCTCCAGCCGGGACCGGGTGCTGCCGGGCGAGGACCCGGACGCGGCGGCCGTGCTGGAGGACGTCTTCCGCCGGCGCGGGATGAACGTGATGGCGCGCTCGCGGGCGCAGGCCGCCAAGCGGGTCGGGGACCGGGTGGAGGTGACCCTCGCCGACGGGCGGGTGATCACGGGCACCCACTGTCTGATGGCCGTCGGCTCGATCCCGAACACGGAGGAGATGGGCCTGGAGGAGGCCGGGGTCCGGCTCAAGGATTCCGGCCACATCTGGACCGACAAGGTCTCGCGGACCAGCGCGCCGGGCGTGTACGCGGCGGGCGACTGCACGGGGGTGCTGGCGCTGGCGTCGGTGGCGGCCATGCAGGGCCGGATCGCGATGTACCACTTCCTCGGCGACGCGGTCGCCCCGCTGAACCTCAAGACCGTCTCGGCGAACGTCTTCACGGACCCGGAGATCGCCACGGTCGGCTACTCCCAGGCCGATGTGGACGGCGGGAAGATCGACGCCCGGGTGGTGAAGCTGCCGCTGCTGCGCAACCCGCGCGCGAAGATGCAGGGCATCCGGGACGGCTTTGTGAAGATCTTCTGCCGTCCGGGCACCGGCATCGTGGTCGGCGGTGTGGTGGTCGCGCCGCGCGCCAGCGAGCTGATCCATCCGATTTCGATCGCGGTCGACAACAACCTGACGGTGGAGCAGATCGCCAACGCCTTCACGGTGTACCCGTCGCTGTCCGGCTCGATCGCCGAGGTGGCGCGGCAGCTGCACACGCGGAAGACGCAAGCGGAGGCGTAATCCGCTCCCATACCATCTCACGGGGTCGCAGAAGAACAACATCTGTTAATTGGTGCAAGCTGCTGAAACCAGACGGTCGTTGGCGTTACTGTCAGTTTCGTGTTCGCTGCAGAACGTCGCCAATTGATCCTTGAAATGGTGCGTGCGAACGGAGCGGTATCGCTCCGCGAGCTCGCCCGCGTCGTCCAGACCTCCGAAGTGACCGTACGGCGGGATGTGCGGGCGCTGGAGGCAGAAGGACTGCTCGACCGCCGGCACGGCGGTGCGGTGCTGCCGGGCGGATTCACCAGGGAGTCCGGCTTCCCGCAGAAATCCCATCTAGCGACCGCGGAGAAGACGGCCATCGCCGATCTCGCGGCCGGTCTCGTCGACGAGGGCGAGGCCGTCGTGGTCGGCGCCGGGACCACCACGCAAGAGCTGGCCCGCCGGCTCGCGCGCGTCCCTGGCCTGACCGTGGTCACCAACTCCCTGCTGGTCGCACAGGCATTGGCCCATGCCAACAGGGTGGAGGTCGTCATGACCGGCGGCACCCTGCGCGGCTCCAACTACGCGCTGGTCGGCAGCGGTGCCGAGCAGTCCCTGCAGGGGCTGCGGGTCAGCCGGGCCTTTCTGTCCGGCAGTGGGCTGACCGCCGAGCGCGGCCTGTCCACGTCCAACATGCTGTCGGCCAGCGTCGACCGGGCGCTGGTGCAGGCGGCGGCGGAGGTGGTGGTCCTCGCGGACCACACCAAACTCGGCACCGACACCATGTTCCAGACGGTGCCTACGGATGTGATCACCCGTCTGGTCACGGACGAGCCGCCGCCGCATGACGACCGCGCCCTGACCGAGCTGCAGGCCCTCGCCGACCAGGGCGTGCAGATCGCGGTGGCCGGGCCGGGCGCGGGCTCGGGCCCGGCGGGCGGTGAGGGCGGCCCGGCGGCACCGGGCCGCCAGCAGCCCCGGCTCGGCGGCCCACCCCCCGCCCGCGGTACGGAGGAGGGGCTGCCGCTCCCCGGACCGCGCCGCAACCACCCGCACCCACCGGGGCCCGGGCCCGGCGCCACGCTGCGCGGCGCGATGCCGCTGGCGGAGCAGCCGGGGCCGGGCGGCCGGGTCGCGGACCTGGCGCCACGGCGGCGCTGAGGAGCTGGAGGTCGGCTGAGGGCTGGAGGCCAGGGGCGCTGAGGGGCTGAAGCCCTGGCCGGCTCAGCGCGGCTTCAGGCCGGTGAAGGTCAGGGCCAGCAGCCGATCGGCCAACTCCGGGTCGTCCGGCGACTGTTCCACAGCCAGCGAGATGGCGTTGGTCAGCTGCATCAGATCGTCTATGCCGACGTCGGACCGTACGTTCCCGGACTGCTGGGCGCGGGCGAGCAGCGCGCTGCCCGCCTCGCGCATCGGCAGACCGCACCCCTGGGACAGCGATGAGCTCTCGTCCCCGGAGGCCGCCATCAGGGCGTGCGAGAGCCCGCGGTAGGTGCTCGCGTAATCGATGATCTCGCGCAGCCAGTCGACCAGCGCACGGCACGGCTGCGGCGCCTTCGCCAGCTCGCGGGCGCGCGCCAGCAGCGCGCACACCTCTTTCTGGAAGACGGCGCCCATGAGCGCGGTGCGGTTGGGGAAGTGCCGGTAGAGCGTGCCGATCCCAACGCCCGCGCGCCGCGCGATGTCCTCCAGCGACGCGTCGGTGCCATGCTCGACAAACGCGGTCCTGGCCTCGGCCAGCAGCCGCTCGTAATTGCGGCGCGCGTCGGCGCGCATGGCGCGCGGTGGGGTGTGCGCCGTGGCTGTCTCGGTCGCCATCGCGGTCCTCCCTGCGCCGCTGGTCGTACGGGGTCGGTCGTACGGGCCGGCCGTACGGGGTTGGCCGGCCGTACGGGGGTGATGGGCCGTACGGGGCCGTGGGTCAAGCATGCCATTACGAGCCGGGTGGGGGCGGTGTCGGCGGCGGGACCGGGGGCAGGAGCAGCGGCGGCTGGGGGTCGGCGCGGTACGGGTCGAGAGCGGCCGCGCGTTCGTGGTAGGGGAGCCGGGACAGCCGGGAGACCAGCATCCACATGGTGCGCTCGGCGGCCAGCTCGGGCGGCAGCGCCAGGCCAAGCGACTCGGCCAGCGGCTTGCGGCCCACATTGACCAGCGCCCGTACGGCGGCGGCCCACTCGTCGGTGGCGGTCACGGCGGACCGGTACCACAGCGGGATCAGCGCGATCAGGACGGCGGCGGTGGTCAGCAGCGCGGAGCGGTCCGCGTCCCCGGAGGCCAGCGCGGCCAGGGCGGCCGCCGCCACCGCGGCGTGGCCGTAGAGCAGGGCGATGAAGAAGTCGACGCTGGTGCGGGCCAGTTCCTCGTGGCGGCGGACCTGTTCGGGCGCCGTGCCGGTCAGCTCCCCCCACAACACCTGGGTGTCGAGGCGGAAGCGGTCATAGCCGTACTCCTCCAGGCGGCGGATGGCGTTGCCCAGGCGGGTGGGCGCGACCTGGTCGTCGTCGATGGGGTAGCGGCGCAACCGCTCCTGCAGCAGGGCGCGTTGGGCCGCCGTACGGAGGCGGTCCCGGCGGGCGGCGCGGGCGACACGGGGGTTGGCGCGCAGCTCGGCCAGTTGCCGGGCGGCCTCCGGCGACAGCCCGCCCTCGCGCTCGCGGCCCTCGAGCCGCAGCAGCGCGAGGCGGTCGCGGAGGTCCTGCTTGGTCTGCCGGTGACGGCGGCAGCGCGCGTCGTACGCGGTGGCGGGCCACAGGACATAGCCCTCCAGGAGGCGGTAGAGCAGGGTCTGCACCGCCGAGACGACGAGGCCGAGGAGGAGGGAGACGGTCAGCAGGAGGAGGGCGGTGTTGCCCTTCGAGGAGGGCCACAGGCGCTGCGCCAGGTCGATGTGGTGGAGGCTGGGCGCGACGGTGAAGAAGAAGACGGACAGGTTGAGGGCGGTGGGCAGGATCCAGCCGACGAGCAGGGTCCAGGCGCCGCCGAGCACACCCTTGGCGATATCACCCACGGGGGCGGGCCTCCCGGGGGTGATATCGCCAAGGGTGTGCTCGGCGGCGCCTGGAC
>NZ_MUNE01000331.1 GCF_002154605.1 Streptomyces milbemycinicus
AGCCTTCCTCGGCGGCTGCCGCCGCCCCCGGCCGCCGGCAGCCGCCGAGGAAGGCTGCTCCTGTGGTGGGGGGCGCTGCTGGTACTGGCGGTCGTGCTCGCGTTCGTGCTCAGCGGCTGAGCGCCTGGCGGTGAACGGGCGGGGCGAACAGGCAGGGGCCGTCCACCGACGCCGGGCACGGTGAGAGGATCGACGCAGACGTAACCGTGCGCCATGAGGGAGGGCCCGAGTGTCGGTGGAGATCACCTGGTGGGGGCATGCCACCACCACCGTGCGGGACTCCGGTGTGCGCGTGCTGACCGACCCGCTGTTCGTACGGCGGCTGGCGCATCTGCGGCGCCGCCGGGGCCCCGTGCCGCCGCCCGCAGCCGAGGTCGCCGAGGTCGCGCTGGTCTCCCATCTGCACGCCGACCACCTCCACCTCCCCTCACTGATGCGGCTGCGCCCCGGCACCCGGCTGGTGGTGCCGCGCGGCGCCGGGCGGGCCGTGCCGGGGCTGCGGCGGGTGTCCCGGGCGCGGGAGCTGCGGGTCACGGAGATGCGGCCGGGCGAGGAGATCGCGGTGGGCGAGCTGCGGATCCGGGCCGTACCGGCCGCGCACGACGGCAGACGGCTGCCGTACGGGCCGAGCCGGGTGCCCGCGCTCGGCTACGTCCTGCGGGGCGAGTCCACGACGTACTTCGCGGGCGACACCGGTCTTTTCGACGGGATGGCGCGGGCGGTCGGCGACTGCGACGTGGCCCTGCTGCCGGTCGGCGGCTGGGGCCCCTACCTCGGCCACGGCCACCTCGACGCCCACCGGGCCGCCCAGGCACTCGCCCGGCTGGGCGCGCGCAGCGCGGTGCCCGTGCACTACGGCACATACTGGCCGATCGGCCTCGACGGGATCCGGCCGCACGAATTCCACTCACCGGGCGACGACTTCGTCCGGCACGCCGGACGGCTGGCCCCCGACGCGGTGGTGCATGCGCTGCGGCACGGCGAATGCGTACACCTGGAGACCACCGGATGACCGGCCATGTACTCGAGGGCATCGGCGAACTCGTGCGCGGCGTGCCGCCCGAGTCGACCCAGCAGGCGGTCGGCTATCCCTCGCTGTTCCTGCTGGTGGTGCTGGGCTCGCTGGTGCCGGTGGTACCGACGGGCGCGGTGGTCAGCTCGGCGGCGGTGGTGGCGATCCACCAGAGCGTGCCGCCCCTGTCGCTGCTGGTCGTCTTCGGTGTGGCGTCCTTCGCGGCCTTCCTCGGTGACATCGCCCTGTACTGGCTCGGCCGCCGCGGCCTCAGCTCGAAGAACGGCTCCCGCTGGCTCGCCCAGCTCCAAGGCCGCGCCGCCCCCGAACGCCTGGCCCAGGCCCGCGCCCGCCTCGACGAGCACGGGGTCGCGGTGCTGGTGCTCTCCCGGCTCCTCCCCGCCGGACGCATCCCGGTGATGCTCGCCTGCCTCCTCTCCCACCTGCCCATGCGCCGCTTCGCCCGCGGCGACGCCCCGGCGGTCCTGGCCTGGTCCGGGGCCTACGCCCTCATCGGCATCCTGGGCGGGTCGCTCTTCGCCAGGCCCTGGGAGGGCGTGGCCGCAGCGATCGCCCTGACTGTCCTCCTCAGCACCGCCCCCACCCTCTGGCGCCGCACCCGCGCCCGCCGCGAGGCACACGGCGAGGCGACGGGCTGACCATCGGGTGCACCCCCGGCTAGTCTCCTTCCCCATGGGGGAATGGCACTGGGCGGCAGTAGCACCGGACACAGCCGCACCGCACGGCTTCAAGGTCTCCTTCCACGCCCGCACCTTCGGCACCGAACAGGAAGCCCGGGACCACCTCCAGGGCTACCTCGACGCCCGCTCGGACACCGACGGCGACTGCGCGCTCGCCGCCGAACGGCTCCGGAGCCTGTCCGGCTACGCCCTCCGTGTCCATGTCCATATCCCCGGGAAGGCATGGCACGTCCTGGACGCCGAGGCAGAGCTGAAAAGGTTCGTCGCCGACCTCCAGGGTGTGGTCAGACCGGTGGCCTTCCGGCGGCCCGCTCCGTCCGCAGCGGCAGCGCCCGGTCGAGTGAAGCGTCGCCTCGGTGACTCCTCGGTTTTCAAGGAGACCGATGTGCTGCCCGAAGCAGCACGTGCGGCCGAGGAGCACAAGCTGGGCCGGCATCAGGACACGTTCGTCATGCCACGGTTCGGGGTGTTCAAGCCCAAGGGCGCGGGGAATCGGGTCTACGGGTTCGAGCACGGGCTCATCCGCCACGATGAGGGGGCGGCCCCTCAGGTGTTCCGGTGGGACCGGATCGTGAAGGTGTTACGGAGCGCTGTCACCCACCATTTCAAGAACGGGCGCTACACGAACACCACGTTCTCCTACGAGCTGACTCGCTCCGACGGCGCCAGGACAAGCATCGACGGCTCCTGCCACGACCCCCAGTACAAGCGGCATGCCAACCCCGACAGCCCAGGGATGCGGTACGCCCGGCTGGGACTGCGCGCCGATGAGCGGATCACCCGCATCCTGCTGCCGGACGCGTTGGCGGCACTGCGGCGCGGGGAGTCCCTCGCCTTCGGGCAGATCACCATCAGCGCGGCCGGTGTCCAGGGCAAGAAGGGCCTGGTGCCATGGTCCGAGATCACCACAGCTGAAGCCCGGGACGGAAATGTGGTGATCAACCGGGCGGGCAAGTTCTGGGCGGTCCACAACCGGCCCGTGCTCGCGGTCTCAAATGTGTCACTGCTGCTCGCGCTGGTCGACATCTGCCGCCGGGATGCCCCGTGACCGGGCCCCGGGCCCGGCCGCCGCGAAGTCGCGGCGCGGTCGGCCGGGCCTGCTCGGGCACTCGGTGGGCGGGGTCCGGGGTCAGCGGCAGAGGACGGATTGGAGGACTTCGGTCAGGACCCGCTCGGGCTCGCGTTCGGCGCCCTCGGCGCGCCAGGCGATGAAGCCGTCGGGGCGGACGAGGATCGCGCCTTGGGGGGTGGTGCCGTGGAGTTCGGTCCAGTCGGTGCCGGGGTCGGGGGTCAGGTCGTGGGTGGGGTCGAGGCCGAGGCGGTAGGCGGCGAGGGGGATGTCGAGGCGGTCGGCGACGCGTAGGGCGGCGCCGTGCCAGGCGGCGCCTTCGGGGCCGGTGAGCAGGACGCAGGTGCGCTCGTAGAGGTCGAGGGTGGACAGGCGGAGGCCGTCGCGGTCGACCCACAGGTGCGGGGCGCGGCTGCCGGGTTCGCCGCCCGCGGTGAAGCGGTCGGGGACGGCGGGGGTGGCGGGGTCGGCGCCGAGGACCGCGTCGGAGGCGTAGCGGTAGCCCATGGCCACGGCGAGCACATCGCGCTGCGGGCCGCCGGTGGACGGTGGCGGGCTGTAGCCGGGGTGGTTGTGTTCGGCGGAGCGCGCGGCGGCGCGGGCGCTGGTGGCCACGGCGACCGGCTGGCGTTCGACGCCGTAGGTGTCCAGCAGCCCGGGGCCGGCCCAGCCGCCGAGGACGGCGGCGAGTTTCCAGGCGAGGTTGTGTGCGTCCTGGATGCCGGTGTTGGAGCCGAAGGCGCCGGTGGGGGACATTTCGTGGGCGGAGTCGCCGGCGAGGAAGATCCGCCCGTCGCGGTAGCGCTCGGCCACCCGTTCAGCCGCGTGCCAGGGGGCCTTGCCGGTGATTTCGACCTCCATGTCGAGGACGCCGGTGGCCTTGCGGATGTGTTCGGCGCACCGCTCGTCGGTGAAGTCCTCCAGGGTCTCGCCGGTCTCGGGGTGCCAGGGGGCGTGGAAGACCCACTGTTCGGCGTTGTCCACCGGGAGCAGCGCCCCGTCGGCGGCCGGGTTGGTCAGGTAGCAGGCGATGAAGCGGCGGTCGCCCACGGCATCGGCGAGCCGCTTGGCGCGGAAGGTGATGCTGACGTTGTGGAACAGTTCGCCGCGGCCGGTCTGGCCGATGCCCAGGCGTCTGCGTACGGAGCTGCGGGGGCCGTCGGCGGCGATGAGGTAGTCGGCGCGCACCACGGACGTACGCCCGGACTCCCGGTGCTGGACGACGGCGGTCACCCCGTCGGCGTCCTGCTCGAACGAGATCAGTTCGGTGGAGAAGCGCAGTTCGCCGCCCAGTTCCTGGGCGGTCCGCAGCAGGACGGGTTCAAGGTCGTTCTGGCTGCACAGACACCATCCGGAGGGGCTGAGCCCGCGCATGGCGCCGCCCGGGTCGATCTCCCGGAAGAGCCAGTGGTGGTCCACTCCGGTGAGGGATTCGGCTTGCAGGATGCCGTGGTTGCCGGCCAGGACGGACGCGGCTTCGTGGATCGCGGACTCCACTCCCGCGGTCCGGAACAACTCCATGGTGCGGAGGTTGTTCCCGCGCCCGCGCGGGTGCGTGGAGGTGCTCGCGTGTTTCTCCACGAGCAGGTGTCCGACGCCCAGACGGCCCAGGAAAAGTGAGGCGGACAGTCCCACCAGGGATCCGCCCACGACGAGTACTGGCACACGCTCATCGACATGGGGATTCATCTCGCTGCTATTCCCGGGGTTTCGTCCCTGGTCAGGCGTCTGGCGGGCCCCTTCGCCCGGATGGCTCACATATCTCGCGGCATCCGTGGGAGCGCTCCACGATCGTATCCACGGGCGCCGCGTCCGGCGAAGGACGCCCCCGGAGGAGGAGTGGAAGATATGAGCACCCTGCCCAAGACTTCGCGGCCCGCGAAGTCCGCGACGACGACGGAGCCCCCGCCGCGGCATTCCATGCTCACCGACGCCCGGCTGCGTGTGGTGTTGCTGGTGTCGGTCCACGCGGGCGCCGAAGACCGTTTCTTGCATGCTTACGAGCAGTTGTCCCAGCAGGTGGCCGCGGTCCCGGGCCACATCAGCGACCAGTTGTGCCAGTCGATCGAGAACCCCTCGCAGTGGCTGATCACCAGCGAGTGGGAGAGCGCCCCGCCGTTTCTGAGCTGGGTGGAGAGCCCCGAACACCGCGAGATGGTCAAGCCCCTCCACGGGTGTGTCGAGGACACCCGGTCGCTGCGGTTCAGCGTGTTGCGGGAGACCTTCTCGGCCAAGGAGGCGGCCGGCCGCCGCGCCGCGTCCCCCGTACAGCTGGCCCCGCGGCTCGGCGACGGCCTGGTGCGGCACGCCCTGACCTTCACCGTGAAGCCCGGCAGCGAGCAGAGCGTGGCCAAGATCCTGGCCGACTACGCCGCGCCCGAGGCCCGCGTGGACGAGAACACCCGGCTGTACCGCACCTCGCTGTTCATGAGCGGCAACCGTGTCGTACGGGCGGTCGAGGTCAAGGGCGACCTGGTGGCGGCGCTGCGCCATGTGGCCAGGCAGCCGGAGGTCCGTGCGGTCGAGGAGGCCATCAACCCGCATCTGGAGGAGGACCGCGACCTGGACGACCCGGAGGCCGCACGGGACTTCTTCATGCGGGCGGCGCTGCCCGTCGTGCACCACCTGACGGCGGACCCCAGCCGCCCGCCGAATCTCCGGCGCCACATGCTGCTGTACCCGGTCAAGGAGGGCTGCGGCCCGGCCGTGGCCAGCCTGCTGGCCCGTCAGGACGACCTGGCGGTGACCAAGTCGAAGGCGGCGATGGCCTCCGACGGCGGCGAGGGGCAGCACACGATCGTGAGCAGCACGGTCTTCCAGCGCGACGACATCGTCGTACGCATGGTGGACATGGACGTACCGCTCGACCGTGATCTCGCGGTGGCGGCCGGGGTCAGCGGGCCGCGCGCGGCCGCGGTGCTGGGCCGGCTCCTCGACCCGGGGGCCAACGGCAAGAAGAAGATCGACCTGTCGAGCGAGGCCGGGCTGCGGCGCTTCCTCACCGACTGCGATATGGAACCGGTCACCGACCGCCGCGCGGCGGACTACTGACACTCCCCCTCCCAAGCCCGTACCCGCCAATCCCTACCCAATCTCCGTCGTGCGCGGCGGCCGCGCCGCTTTCTGGAGGCCACTATGACCACTCAGTCCCACCTCATCGTCGACCTGTCCGCGGTCGCCCCCAACCGCCGCCGTGGCGGCGATGTGCGCGCCATGCTCACCCCGACCACGGTGGGCGCCACAAGCGGCTTCATGGGCATGGCCGTCGTGCAGCCCGGCGAGCGCGTCACCGAGCACTACCACCCGTACTCCGAGGAGTACGTGTACGTGGTGTGCGGTGAGCTGGAAGTGGACCTGGACGATACGGCGCATCCGCTCCGTGCCGACCAGGGGCTTCTGATCCCCATCAACATGCGCCACCGGTTCCGCAACGTGGGCGACACCGAGGCCCGGATGGTCTTCCACCTCGGCCCGCTGGCCCCGCGCCCGGAGCTGGGCCATGTGGACACCGAGACCGCCGAACCCGCCGAGGCGGCGTCGTGACCCGACGGGTGGTGGTCACCGGGCTCGGTGTCGTCGCTCCCGGGGGTCTGGGCGTCCCGGCCTTCTGGGACATGCTCACCGCGGGCCGCACGGCGACCCGCGGCATCACGCTGTTCGACGCCGCGAGGTTCCGCTCGCGGATCGCCGCCGAGTGCGACTTCGACCCCGTGGCCTGCGGGCTGACGGCCGAGCAGATCGAACGCTCGGACCGGTATGTGCAGTTCGCGCTGGTGGCCGCCACCGAGGCGATGCGGGACGCGGGGATCACGCCCGAGGGGTCCGGAGCCAAGGACCCGTGGCGGATAGGCGTGTCGATGGGTTCGGCGGTGGCCGCCTCCACCCGGCTGGAGCAGGACTACGTCAAGGTCAGCGAGTCCGGCGCACGCTGGGACGTGGACCATCGGCGGGCGGGCCCGTATCTGCACCACGCCTTCTCGCCGAGCGCGCTGGCCTCCGGCGTGGCGGAGCTGGCGGGCGCCCACGGGCCGGTGCAGACCGTCTCGACGGGCTGTACGTCGGGTCTCGACGCGATCGGGTACGCCTTCCAGACGATCGAGGAGAACCGGGCCGATGTGTGCGTGGCGGGGGCGGCGGACACCCCGGTCACCCCGCTCACGGTGGCCTGCTTCGACTCCATCAAGGCGACCTCGACGAACAACGACGACCCGGCCCACGCGTCCCGGCCGTTCGACGCCCACCGTGACGGCTTCGTCCTCGGCGAGGGCGCGGCCGTGCTGGTCCTGGAGGAGCTGGAGCACGCCCGGGCCCGGGGGGCCCATGCGTACTGCGAGTTCAAGGGGTTCGCCACCTACGGCAACGCGTACCACATGACCGGTCTGACCCAGGAGGGCCTGGAGATGTCCGAGGCGATCAACCATGCGCTCGGCCACGCCCGGATCGACGGCACCGAGATCGACTACGTCAACGCGCACGGCTCCGGCACCAAGCAGAACGACCGGCACGAGACGGCCGCGGTGAAGCGGTCGCTGGGCGCCCACGCGTACAAGACGCCGATGAGCTCGATCAAGTCGATGGTGGGGCATTCGCTGGGGGCGATCGGCGCGATCGAGCTCGCCGCCTGCGCCCTGGCGCTGGCCCACGGCGTGGTCCCGCCGACCGCGAACTACGAGACTCCGGACCCCGAGTGCGACCTGGACTATGTCCCGCGCACCGCGCGCGCCCTGCCGCTGCGCAATGTGCTGTCGGTCGGCAGCGGGTTCGGCGGCTTCCAGTCCGCGGTGGTGCTGAGCCGGGCGGGAGGTGCGGCATGAGCGTGTCTCGCGGCGCTGCGCGGGCCCGTGGGGCGGTGGTGACCGGGCTCGGGGTCATCGCGCCCAACGGCGTGGGCACCGACGCCTTCTGGAAGGCCACCCGGGAAGGGATCAGCTTCCTGGACCGGCTCACCCGCCCCGGCAGCGAGAACTTCCCGGTGCGGGTCGCGGGCCAGATCCGCGGCTTCGACCCGGCCACGATGATCGAGGAGCGGCTGCTCGTCCAGACCGACCGCTTCACCCATATCGCGCTGGCCGCGGCCGACCTCGCACTGGAGGACTCGCGGCTGCCGGTCGACGACCTGTCGCCGTTCGCCGTGGGCGTGGTCACCGCGGCCGGTTCCGGTGGCGGCGAGTTCGGCCAGCGCGAGCTGCAGCAGCTGTACGGCAAGGGCCCGCGCCATGTGGGCCCGTTCCAGTCCATCGCCTGGTTCTACGCGGCCAGCACCGGCCAGGTCTCCATCCGCGGCGGCTTCAAGGGGCCCTGCGGTGTGGTGGCGGACGACGAGGCCGGCGGTCTGGACGCACTGGCGCACGCACGGCGGTCGATCCGGCACGGGGCGGACGCGATCGTCGCGGGTGCCACCGAGGCGGGGCTCGCCCCGTACTCGATGGTGTGCCAGCTGGGGTGGCGGGAGCTCAGCCGGGCCCGTGAGGCGGGCCGGGCGTATCTGCCGTTCACCACCGATGCGTGCGGCTTCGTACCCGGCGAGGGCGGGGCCATGTTCGTCGTGGAGGAGGAGGGGGCGGCCCGCCGCCGCGGGGTGCCGATCCGCGGGTTCATCAGCGGCTACGGGGCGACCTTCACCGGGGCGTCCCGGTGGGAGGAGTCCCGGGAGGGGCTGGCCCGCGCGATCCGCGTGGCGCTGGACGACGCGCAGTGCGCGCCCGAGGAGATCGACGTGGTGTTCGCGGACGCGCTCGGCGTGCCGGAGGCGGACCGGGCCGAGGCGCTGGCGATCGCCGACGCCCTGGGCCCACACGGCACCCGCGTCCCGGTGACCGCGCCCAAGACCGGCTTCGGCCGGGCGCACTGCGCGGCCCCCACGCTGGATGTGGCGGCCGCGGTGCTCGCCATGGAGCACCGCATGGTGCCGCCCACACCGTATGTCACCGACGTCTGCCATGAGCTCGACCTGGTCACCCGCAGTCCCCGGCCCGCCGAGCCGCGGTGTGCGCTGGTGCTCAGCCGGGGGCTCATGGGCTACAACGCGGCGCTCGTGCTCCGCGGCCCGGAAGGAGATATGTGATGTCCCGTCAATTCGCCCACCAGGAGTTGGCCGCGCTCATGAAGAAGTGCGCCGGCCTGACCGTCGACCCGGCCGCCCTCGCGGGGTCGCCGGAGATGACCTTCACCGAGTTCGGCCTCGACTCGCTCGGTCTGCTCGCCATCGTCGGCGAGCTGGAGAACCACTACGGCACCCCGATCGAACCGGGTGCCGAGAGCTGCAAGACCCCCAATGACTTCATCGACGTCATCAACGCCTCAATCACCGCAGGAGCATGAGATGCCCGGGCACACCGACAACGAGATCACCATCGCGGCACCGATGGACCTGGTGTGGGACATGACCAACGACATCGAGAACTGGCCGGACCTGTTCAGCGAGTACGCCTCGGTCGAGGTGCTGCGGCGGGAGGGTGACACCACCACCTTCCGGCTGACCATGCACCCCGACGAGAACGGCAAGGTCTGGAGCTGGGTGTCCGAGCGCGAGACCGCCCGCGATGTGCACACCGTATGGGCGCGCCGGGTCGAGACCGGCCCGTTCGCCTTCATGAACATCCGCTGGGAGTACGACGACATGCCCAAGGGCACCCGGATGCGCTGGACCCAGGACTTCGAGATGAGACCCGACGCGCCGATCGACGACGCCGGGATGACGGACCTCATCAACCGCAACTCCAAGATCCAGATGGAGCTCATCCGGGAGAAGATCGAGCAGCGCGCCCGCGCCACGGTGGAGGCCTGACGATGTACCGCACCATGATCGTCGCCAAGATGAACCGGGACGCCGGGCCCGACATCGCCAAGGTCTTCGCCCACTCCGACCAGGGCGAACTGCCCGGGCTGATCGGGGTCACCGGCCGCAGCCTGTTCCAGTTCGGCGATGTGTATCTGCATCTGATCGAGGCCGAGCAGCCGCCGGCCGACCAGGTCGCCCGGTACGCCAAGCACCCCGAGTTCCGTGACGTCAGCGCCCGGCTCCAGCCGTTTGTGCAGGCGTACGACCCGGAGACCTGGCGCGAGCCCAAGGACGCCATGGCGCACGAGTTCTACCGCTGGGAGCGCGACCGCGCCTGAGCAAGGCCGGAAGGGGCCGGAAGGGAGCACCACTGTGGTCGCGGACTGGGTGCGCTGCGAGCGCTGCGCCGACCTGATCTACGGCAAGAGGTTCGCGCGCACCCTGCGCGTATGCCCGGACTGCGGCTGGCACAGCCCGCTGACCGCGCGGCAGCGGCTGGACCAACTGCTCGACGCCGACTCCGCGGCGCCGGTCGGCGAGGTGCAGCCGCTGCACGACCCGCTGGAGTTCGCCGACACCCGGCCGTACGCGGAGCGGCTGGCGGACGCGCGGGCGAAGACGGGTCTCAAGGAGGCGGTGATCTGCGCCCTGGGCCGGATCGACGATCAGCCCGTGGTCGTCGCGGCGATGGACTTCCGGTTCCTCGGCGGCAGCCTCGGCTGCGGAGTGGGCGCGCTGATCTGCGAGGCGGCCCGGACCAGCCTCGCCCGGCGCGTCCCGCTGCTGCTGGTCACCGCCTCCGGCGGGGCCCGGATGCAGGAGGGCGCGCTGGCCCTGATGCAGATGGCCAAGACCGCACAGGCGATGGCCGAACTCGACGAGGCCGGGATCCTGACGGTCTCGCTCATCACCGATCCGACATACGGGGGCGTGGCGGCGTCCTACGCCACCCTCGCCGATGTCATCCTCGCCGAACCCGGCGCGCGGCTCGGCTTCGCCGGGCCCAGGGTCATCGAGCAGACGACCCGGGAGCGGCTGCCGGAGGGTTTCCAGACCGCGGAGTTCCTGATGGAACACGGCATGGTCGACGACATCATCCCCCGCTCCGCCCTCCGCCCCACCCTGGCCCGGCTGTTGGCCTTGGGCGGCTCGGGCACGTCGGGGCCCGGGGGCCCGACGGCCGGGCCCGCGACGCGGGGCGCCTCCGACGGGGCGAGCCGGCCGCACGCAACCCCGCACGCGGGACCGGACGGCGGGCCGGAAGCGCCCGCCGCCCCCCTGAGCGCGGCGGCGCGCCACCCGGGCGCGGCATCCCACGGCACCCTCGGCGCGCGGGCGGAGGCGGCCGGGACCGCGCGGAGCGCGGTTATGCGGGAGGTCAAGAAGGTGGCGGAGCGGGATGCCTGGGAGGCGGTGCGGGGGGCCCGGCATCCGGATCGGCCGACGGTGATGGATTACATCGGCCATATCGTCGACGACTTCCACGAGTTGCACGGCGACCGGCTCGCCGAGGACTGCCCAGCCGTGGTCGGCGGTCCGGGGCGGATCGGGGGGCGGCCGGTGATGGTGATCGGGCAGCACAAGGGCGGGGCGAGCCTGGCGGAGCGGCAGGCGCACCGGTTCGGGATGCCCGCGCCCAGTGGCTATCGCAAGTCCGCGCGGCTGATGCGGACGGCGGCGAAGCTCGGGCTGCCGGTGGTGACCTTGGTGGACACGCCGGGGGCCAACCCGGGCCCGGACGCGGAGCGCGGCGGCCAGGCACTGGCCATCGCGGAGAATCTGCGGCTGATGGTGCGGCTGCCGGTGCCCGTGGTGGCCGCGGTGGTCGGTGAGGGGGGCAGTGGTGGCGCGCTCGCGCTGGCGGTCGCCGACCGGGTGCTGATCAGCGCGGGCGGTATCTACTCGGTCATCAGCCCGGAGGGCTGCGCCGCCATCTTGTGGAAGAACCCCGAGGCGGCCCAGGCCGCCGCGGTGGCTCTGCGGCTGGACCCGAGGGAGCTGTTGCGGCTCGGGGTGGTCGACGGGGTCGTACCGGAGCCGCCGGACGGCGCCCACCGCGATCCCGCCAAGGCCGCCGCCCTGCTCGGCGACGCGCTCGTCGAGGCGCTGGGCGAGTTGGTGCCGTGGGAGGCGGACCGGCTGCTGGCGGCGCGGGCGGAGCGGTTTCGCCGCTTCGGTCTTGACACGGGGGTGACCGCCGGGTCGGCCGGCGCGCAGCTACACACCGGGAGAGGTGCATCGTGACAGCGGACAGCCACATCACGGACCATCGCGAGAACGGGCACCGGCCGGGCGCGGTCGTGCTGCCCCCGCATGCCACGCTGGATTCCCTGTGCCGCAGTGTGACGGAGCTGGCGAAGGCCGCGGACAAGCAGCCGCGCCGGATCACGCTGCGGCATGGGCAGACGTCGGTTGAAATGGAGTGGCCCGATCCGGCCGAGTCCGAGCCCGAGCACAACCACGCACCGCCGTCCGGGCCCGCCACCGCTCCCCCGC
>NZ_MUNE01000332.1 GCF_002154605.1 Streptomyces milbemycinicus
CTCGCCATCGGCGGCATGACCTGCGCCTCGTGCGCGGCCCGGATCGAGAAGAAGCTCAACCGCATGGACGGGGTCGAGGCCACCGTCAACTACGCCACCGAGAAGGCGAAAGTCTCCTTCCGGGACGACATCGACGTCGCGGACCTGATCGCCACCGTCGAGGCCACCGGTTACACCGCGCGGGAACCCGAGCGCGACCCCGTGCGCACCGGATCGGCGCCCGGCGAGGGTACGGAAGCGGAAGCGGCGCTCGACGAACTGCGGCCACTGCGCGAGCGGTTGACCACGGCGGTCCTGCTCGCCGTCCCCGTGATCGCGATGGCGATGGTCCCGGCCCTCCAGTTCGACTACTGGCAGTGGCTGTCGCTGACGCTGGCGGCCCCCGTGGTGACGTACGCTGCCTGGCCCTTCCACAAGGCGGCCTGGACCAACGCCCGGCACGGCGCCGCCACCATGGACACCCTGATCTCCGTCGGCACGGGGGCGGCGTTCCTGTGGTCGCTGTGGGCCCTGTTCTTCGGCACGGCCGGTACGCCCGGGATGACCCACCCCTTCGAGCTCACCATCGCCCGCACCGACGGGGCCGGGAACATCTATCTGGAGGCCGCGGCCGGCGTCACCGCCTTCATCCTGGCCGGACGCTACTTCGAGGCGCGGTCGAAGCGTAAGGCGGGCGCGGCGCTCAAGGCGCTCATGGAGCTCGGGGCCAAGGAGGTCACCGTACTGCGCGGCGGCCGCGAAGAGCTCATCCCGGTCGGCGAGCTCAGGACCGGCGACCGGTTCCTGGTCCGCCCCGGGGAGAAGATCGCCACCGACGGCACCGTCGTCGAGGGCTCGTCCGCGGTCGACGCCTCCATGCTCACCGGCGAATCCGTCCCCGTCGAGGTCGGCGAGGGCGACAGCGTCACCGGCGCCACGCTCAACGCCGGAGGCCGCCTGGTCGTCGAGGCCACCCGGGTCGGCGCCGACACCCAGCTCGCCCGTATGGCCAAGCTGGTGGAGGACGCGCAGAACGGCAAGGCCGCCGCCCAGCGGCTCGCCGACAAGATCTCCGCCGTCTTCGTCCCGGTCGTCATCGCGCTCGCGCTCGGCACCCTGGGCTTCTGGCTCGGCAACGGCGCGGGCCTGACCGCCGCCTTCACCGCCGCCGTCGCCGTCCTCATCATCGCCTGCCCCTGCGCCCTGGGCCTGGCCACCCCGACCGCGCTCATGGTCGGCACCGGCCGCGGCGCCCAGCTGGGCATCCTGATCAAGGGCCCCGAGGTCCTGGAGACCACGCGCAAGGTCGACACCATCGTCCTGGACAAGACCGGCACCGTCACCACCGGCCGGATGACCCTGCTCGCCGTGCACACCGCGACGGGCACGAGCGACACCGACGCCCTGCGGCTCGCGGGCGCCCTGGAACACTCCTCGGAACACCCCATCGCCCAGGCCGTCGCCGCCGGCGCCACCGCCCGGGTGGGCACTCTGCCCACCCCCGAGGACTTCGCCAATGTCCCCGGCCTCGGCGTCCAGGGCATCGTCGAGGGGCACGCGGTCCTGGTCGGCCGCGAGAAGCTGCTGGCCGAATGGGCCATCTCCCTGCCCACCGAGCTGGAGCGCGCCAAGGCCACGGCCGAGGCCACCGGGCGTACGGCCATCGCGGTCGCCTGGGACGGCGAGGCCCGCGCGGTCCTGGAGGTGGCGGACGCCGTCAAGGACACCAGCCCGGAAGCGATCAGGCGGCTGCGCGCCCTCGGTCTCACCCCCTTCCTGCTGACCGGCGACAACGCGACCGTCGCCGAGGCGGTCGCCGCGGAGGTGGGCATCGCGCCCGAGCAGGTGATCGCCGAGGTCATGCCGCAGGACAAGGTGGACGTGGTGAAGCGCCTGCAGGGCGAGGGCCGTTCGGTGGCGATGGTGGGCGACGGCGTCAACGACGCCGCCGCACTCGCCCAGGCCGACCTCGGGCTGGCGATGGGCACCGGCACCGACGCCGCCATCGAGGCGGGCGATCTGACGCTGGTACGCGGCGACCTCAGGGCGGCGGCGGACGCGATACGCCTCTCCCGCAAGACCCTGGGCACCATCAGGTCCAACCTCTTCTGGGCCTTCGCCTACAACGTCGCCGCCCTCCCGCTCGCGGCCTCCGGACTCCTCAACCCCATGATCGCCGGAGCCGCCATGGCCTTCTCCTCCGTCTTCGTGGTCGGCAACAGCCTCCGGCTGCGCGGCTTCCAGCCGACGGACGCATGAGCCGACGGACGTACGTGCCGACGGCGATTAACCCGGCCCGAGCACCGGCCTTGGGGCCCGGGCGGATCGTCCGCCCGGGCCCGGAGGTTCGTTTCCCGGGTGTTCGTCAGCCGCCCACGTGGGTGAGCCAGTCGGCCGCCGCCGGATGGCGACCGGCGGCGGCTTGCCGGTAGGCGTCGCGCAGGGCGGTGGTGACCGGGCCGGCGCCCCGCGTGGTGGTGGGGCGGTCGTCCAGCGACTCGACCGGGACGACGCCCGTGGCGGTGCCGGTCACGAACAGCTCGTCCGCGGTGTACAGCTCGGCGTGCGCCACCGGCCGCTCCACCACGGTGATACCCGCGCCGCGCGCCAGGTCGAGGACGGTCGCACGAGTGATCCCCGGCAGAATGCCCTGCTCGACCGAGGGCGTGTGGAGCACACCGGATTTCACGAGGAAGACGTTGGCCGCGGAGCACTCGGAGACATGGCCGGAGGGGGTCAGCAGGGCGAGGTCGTCCGCGTCGAGCAGCTTCTCCAGCAGCTTCCAGTCCAGCAGATCGGTATGGCCGCCACCGCAGCGGGCCTGCCGGTGGCAGTAGAGGGCGAGATGGCGCGGACTGGGATGCCAGCCGGGTGCCTCGGTGTGCGGCCGGATGGCGTTGCGGCTCTGCGAGTAGGCCCGGCCGTCGTTGCCGGGTCGGTAGACGACCTCGTGCTCGACGGTGCCGCCGTACTGGGGCACGAACCTGCCGAGGTCCTGGAGCAATTCCACGGGGCCTGCCGCTGGCCTCCCACGTGCTCGACCAGCGCGTATCCCTGGGCGTTGAGCGAGTCCCGTAATCCTTCGACGCTCGGTCGTGACATGTCTGCACTCTCTCTTCCGACGTGGTGCCGACCGATCCCGATGCGTTGGCCATGCCGGCACCGGCCGCGGCGGAGGTCTTGAAGAAATCCGACCGCCGCCGGGCAGGGAACCGGAGGAGGGGCGGCGGGCGTCTCCCCCGTGATCAAGAGCGAGGAGTGCGCGACGTGCGGATCTACTTCAGCGTGGACATGGAGGGCGTCACGGGGCTCGTCGACGCTGACGATGTCCAGCCGGGCGGACGGGACTACGAGCGTGGACGGCTGATGATGGCGGAGGACGTCAACGCGGCCATCCGGGGCGCCATCGCCGCCGGCGCCACCGGCATCACCGTCAATGACGCCCACGGCCGCATGCGCAATCTGCTGCCCGAGTCCCTGCACCCGGCGGCCCGGCTCATCCGGGGCAGGACCAAACAGATGGGCATGCTCGAAGGCCTCACCCCCGAGCACGACGCCGTCGTCTGCGTCGGCTACCACTCGCGGGCCGGCGCACCCGGTGTGCTGAGCCACAGCTTTATGGGCCACGAGATCGAAGACATCTGGCTGGACGGCCGGCCCGTGGGCGAGATCGGCCTGGCCCATGCCACCGCGGCGGCCATCGGCGTCCCGGTGGCGGTGCTCACCGGGGACGACAGCGCCTGCGCGGAGATGGCGGAGTGGGACGGGTCCGTCGCCACCGTTGCCGTGAAGTACGCGCACGGCCGCTTCGCGGCGGATCTGCGCCCGGCCGGCGAAGCGCGTACGGCGATCGAGGAGGCGGTCGCCGCTGCCCTCTCCGCGCCGCGGACGGCTCAGTCGGTGGCGGCGGAGCCGGCGGAACCGTCCACGCTCGCCGTCCGCTGGCAGTCGGCCTCGGTGGCCGCCACCCTGCTGGGCATTCCCGGGGTCACCTCGACGGACACGCGCACCGTCCAGGCACAGGGCACGCTGCCCGGCCTGTACCGGCTCTTCGGCGTCTGGATGCGGGTGGCGGCTTCGCTGACCGATCAGCCACCGTACTGCTGACCGGGCCCCCGAAAGTGCGGTCGTGGAGGCGGATCTCCTGCTGCTACGCGGCTCCCCTGATGAGATCCGCCGCCTTCTCCGCGGCCATGATGACGGGCGCGTTGGTGTTCCCCCTCGGCACCGTCGGGAACACCGACGCGTCGACGACCCGCAGGCCCGCCACGTCCAGTACGCGCAGCTCGGGGTCGACCACCGCGCCGATGGCGCAGGTCGACGTCGGGTGGTAGAGCGTCTGCCCGACCCGCTGTGCGAAGGCGAGGAGTTCCGCGTCGGAGTGTGTGTCCGGTACGTCGAAGGGGCCGGTGATCACCTCGGTCAGGGCGTCCTGGGCCGCGATGCGCAGGGCGATGCGCATGCCGCCCACGATGCAGTCGCGGTCCTCGGCCGTGGTCAGGTAGTTGTGCACGATCCGGGGTGCGGCGTCCGGGCGCGGGGAGCGCAGCGTGACCTGGCCGCGGCTGGTCGGGGCGAGGACACATGGGCCGAACGCGAAGCCGTGTTCGGTGACGGGGCCGAGCCCTTCCTCGTGGAACAGGACCGGAGCCATGTGGAACTGCACATCCGGCGCGTCCAGTCCGTCGCGGCTGCCGAAGAAGCCGCCGGCCTCCCCTATGTTGCAGGTCAGAGGGCCGCGCCCGGCGCTCTCGAGCAACTGGGCATTCTCCGGGCTCGCCGCGCTCATCAGGGATTCGACGCCGGTCCGGAAGTTCAGCAGCGCCATGTAGTGGTCCTGCAGGCCGTGGCCCACCGGCAGGTCGCGCAGGACGTCGATGCCGAAGGCCGACAGCGTGGCGGCGGGGCCGATCCCGGAGAGCATCAGCAGCTTCGGGGACTCGTAGGTGCCCGCGGAGAGGATCACCTCACGGTCGGCGCGGACCACCTCGACCGTGCCGCCCCGGTTCACCTCCACCCCCGTCGCCCGGCCGCCCTCGATCACCACGCGGTGGGCGCGGGCCGCGCCGAGCACGGTGAGGTTCGGCCGCTCCAGGACCGGGTGCAGATAGGCGACGGCCGTGCTGCAGCGCATACCGCCGCGCTGGGTCAGCTGAAACCGCCCGACGCCGAACTGCGTCTCGCCGTTGAAGTCCTCGTTGCGCTTGTATCCCGCTTGCTCGGCGGCCTGGACGAACGCCGTGGCGAGCGGATGCTGGGACCTGCTGTCGCTGACCGTCAGCGGACCGCCCACCGAGTGGAACGCGTCCTCGCCGCGCTCGTTGTCCTCCGAGCGCCGGAAGTACGGCAGCACCTCGGGGTACGACCATCCGGTGGCGCCGGCGGCGGCCCAGCCGTCGTAGTCGGCGCGGTTGCCGCGCATATAGATCATCGCGTTGATCGAGCTGGAGCCCCCGAGCACCTTGCCCCGGGGCAGATAGGTCCGCCGGTCGCCGATCCCCGGCTCCGGGCCGGAGTCGAGGTCCCAGTCGAACTCGGTCTTGAAGAGCTGGGGGAAGGCGGCCGGGATATGGATCTCCTGCGCGGTGTCGGGGCCGCCGGCCTCGATCAGCGCCACCCGGACATCGGGGTCTTCCGTCAGCCGCGCCGCCAGCACACAGCCCGCGGATCCGGCGCCGACGACGACGTAGTCGTAACTGTTCATCCAATCTCCCTGCCTGACGAGTGCGCTGACTGCGCGAACACCCCATGCCGACCGCGGCGAGGCCGCGCTGACCTGGGGGATCGCCCTATAACGCTATATGGGCCGCCGACGGCGCCGCCTCATCCCTCGAAAGCGGCGCGCAGCGCCCGGGCGAAATCGGCCGGATGTGTCAGAAAACCCACGTGTCCGCCCGGAAACTCAGCGATGTCGGCGCCGACTTGCTCCGCCAGGGCCCCGGTCGTGCGGTGCAGCAGCGTCTTCGGCCCGTCACCGCCGATCACCAGGGCGAACGGCGCGGCGCGCAGCGCCTGGGCGTTCGGCCTGAAGCGGACGAACGAACGCAGCTCGTACGCCAGGCAGGTCTCCTGGTTGACGCGGAGGCGCGCCAGCATCTCCCGCACCGGGGCGGGCAGGTCCGGGTCCGGGTCCGGCGGCAAGTCCACGCCGATCGCCTCGCTGAACTTCCGCAGCGCCGGGTCGAGACCGTCGCGCTCATACAGCTCGTACACCTCCTGGAACAGCGCATGCCAGCGGTCCCGGTCGGGCAGCAGATCGATCACGAACGGCTCGTGCGCCACCAGCGCCCGCACCTGGCCGGGGTGCCGGGCCAGCAGGTCCATACCGATCATGCCCCCGTAGCTGGTGCCGAAGACATACGCCGGTTCACCGGCGGCGGCCGATTTCAGCAGCAGATGGGCGTCGTGGCCGTGCTCCTCGATCCGCTGGGGCACGGGCGGGCCGGTGAGGCGGCTGCGGGAGTTGCCGCGCAGGTCGTAGGTGATGACGGTGTGGCTCTCGGCCAGCAGGCCGGCCAGCGGCCCGAACATCGCCGCGTCGCCGTCACCGCCGTTGATGAGCAGAAGCGGCGGGCCCGAGCCGCGTACCTCGTAGTAGAGCTCGGCACCGGGCACGGTCAACGTCTCTGTCTTCATAGGACTTTCAGAGTGCACCGGCGACGGGGCACCCGGCAATGACGCCCTGCGGTGTCCGGCCGAATGTCGCGGACCGGCCCTCCGCCGCCCGGATCAGCCGATTCGCGCGCGAAGTTGTTCGCAGGCCCGGTTGAGGTGGACGGCGAGAGCCTGGTCCGCGCGCTCGGCGTCGCCGCCGACGATGGCGTCCAGGATGTCCTGGTGCTCATCGGCGATCTCGGCGATGCGCAGCAGCTTGTACGTCTGGACCTGGGCCATGCACAGGCGCATCTCGGCCATGACGGAGGCGTGGAGGCGGCTGAGGCGCGGGCTGCCGAGCTCGTCGACGAGCGAGCGGTGGAAGCGTACGTCGGGCTCGACCGCGGCGATGGTGGAGTCGTCCGCCTCCGCCAGTTTGCGGATCTCCACCTGGGCGGAGGTGGCGGCGGAGGGCACCGACCGCCGTCGCGCGAGCTCGCGCATGACCTGGCGTTCCACACAGGCGCGGGTGAAGTACAGGTCGGCGATGTCGTCGGCGTCGAAGACCGGCACCCGGGCGCTCTTATGGGCGTCTCGACGCAGCAGGCCCTCGGCGGTCACCCGCTCGATGGCCGCTTTGGCGGTGGGGCGTGCCACCTCGTACTGCTTGGCGACCTCGGTCTCGGTGAGCGCCGTACCGCCGGCGATCCGCCCGTCGAGGATCTGCTCGCGCAACTCGACGACGAGCGCGTCGATCAGGGATGTCGCCTTCAGGCGACTCGCCATCACGCCTCCTGTGGAATGAGTGGCCCCAGCCGGGCCATCTTCAAATTACCACACGCGAATTCTTGACTGTTTGGAGTACTTGTCTTACAAGTTAACGCCATGGCCTTGATGCTCCAGGCGGCGCCGCTCGCCGCACCGGGAGGTTCGATGTACCGACAAGTCCTTGACCCACTGGCCGGCTCTTTGTCCTGGTCCGCGCTCTGTGCGGCGCTGCCCCTGCTCGCCCTGTTCGTACTGCTCGGCGTCTTCCAGGTCAGAGCGCAGACAGCGGCGCTGGCCTCGCTGGTCCTCTCGCTGTCCCTCGCCGTGGTGGTGTGGGACATGCCGTTACCCCAGGCCTTGTCCGGGGCGGTCGAAGGCGGCTTCTACGGTCTCTTTCCCATCATGTGGATCCTGGTGAACGCGCTGTGGATCTATCGCATGACCGAGATCACCGGATGGTTCGCCGTACTGCGGCGGTCCTTCCGCACCATCTCCTCCGATCAGCGTGTCCAAGGCATCGTGATCGCCTTCTGCTTCGGAGCGCTGATCGAGGCCCTGGCCGGCTTCGGCACCCCCGTGGCGATCACCGCGGTCATGCTGATCGCCGTTGGCATCGCTCCCATCAAGGCGGCGACCGTGGCGCTGGTGGCCAATACGGCACCGGTCGCGTTCGGCAGCATGGCGGTGCCCCTGACCACGCTCGCCGGCGTGACCGGTCTGCCGCTCGACGACCTCGGCGCGATGGCGGGACGGCAGACGCCGCTGATCGCCGCGTTCATCCCGCTGCTGCTGGTGTTTCTGCTCGACGGCCGACGCGGCGTACGGGAGACCTGGCCGGTGGCGGTGGTCGCGGGCCTGACCTTCGGCTGCGCCCAGTTCGTCGCCGCCAACTACATCAGCGTCGAGACCACCGACATCATCGCGGGCGTGGTCACCCTGGCGACGGTGCTCGGGTTCATGCGGGTCTGGCAGCCGCGTACGGTGCAGCGGGACCCCGAGGCGCCCGCCGAGGCCGATTCGGAGGACCGCGAGGGCAGTGGCAGTGCCGTTATGTCTTTCGCCCCGTACCTCATCATCTGTGCGCTCTTCGCGCTCACCCAGGTCGGGCCCGTCAAGGAGTGGCTGGCCGGACACGGCGTCGCCCAGTTCACCTGGCCCGGTCTGGATGTCGAGTCCCCCGGTGGCGAACCCGCCGCGGCCATGACCTTCAAACTGGAACACCTCAAGGCGGCGGGCACCATCCTGCTGGCCGCCGGTCTGCTCACCATGGCGCTCTACCGGGTCGGGCCCGGCCGCGCGCTGCGGGCGTACGGAGCCACGCTGCGCCAACTCCGCTGGACCGTCGTCACGGTGACATCGGTGCTCGCGCTGGCGTGGGTCATGAACCTCTCCGGCCAGACCGCGACCCTGGGCACCGCGCTGGCCCAGACCGGCGCCGCCTTCGCCCTGTTCTCCCCGATCGTGGGGTGGCTGGGCGTCGCGGTGACCGGGTCCGACACCTCGGCCAACTCGCTGTTCGGAGTGCTCCAGGTAACCGCGGCGCAGAAGACCGGGCTGGATCCCGTGCTCCTCGCCGCAGCCAACTCCACCGGCGGCGTGCTCGGAAAGATGCTGTCGCCACAGAACCTGGCCGTCGCCGCCGCGGCGATCGGCATGGCCGGCAGCGAGGGCACGATCTTCCGCAAAGTGATCGGCTGGAGCCTCGGGCTCCTCGCCGGGTTCGCACTCCTCATCTATCTGCAGTCGACTCCGGTCCTGGGCTGGATGACCGTCTGACCGCGAAACCACAACGAGAACACCGCAACGAGAACACCGCGACGAAAGGACCCACCATGCGCGTTGTCTGCGCCCCGGACAAGCTGCGCGGCTCACTGGACGCCGCACAAGCGGCCGCCGCCCTCGCCGCCGGCGTGCGGGCGGCCGGCGGTACCCCCGTCGAGCACCCGCTCGCCGACGGCGGCGAGGGCTCACGGCACACCGTGCAGACCGCGTGCGGCGGTGCGGTCGTCGACGTCGACTCCGTCGACGCGCTCGGCCGCCCCGCGACGACCGCGGTTCCCTCGTCCAGGCGGCCGAGGCGATCGGGTGGGACGCACCGGCCACCGCGGAGCACGATGTGATGCGCGCCTCCAGCGCCGGTCTGGCCGCTCCGATCCTCGCGGCGGTACGCCAGGGAGCGCGGCGGATCGTCGTCTTCCTGGGCGGAACCGTGACCATGGATGGCGGCACGGGACTGCTCGCCTCCCTCGGCGCGCAGATCCTCGACGCCGACGGGAAGCCGCTTGCGGGCAGCGGTGCCGACCTGAACCGTATCCATTTTGTGGACCTCGCCCCGGCGCGCCGCGCGCTCGCCGGCGTCGAGCTGGTCGCCGCGGCCGATGTCCTCAGCCCTCTGTTCGGGCCCGATGGCGCCGCCCATGTCTTCGGCCCCCAGAAGGGTGCCACCCCGGCCGCGGTCGAACTCCTCGACGACGGACTACGACGGCTCGCCCCTCTGCTCGGAGCCGGATCGGCCGCGGGCGGTGGCGCCGCCGGCGGGCTCGGGGCCGCGCTGCTCGCGCTGGGGGCCGAACTGGTGCCCGGCGCGGCACTGGTCCGGCGGCTGACCCGCTTCGACGAGCGGCTGGCCACGGCGGACCTCTGCCTCACGGCGGAGGGGAAGGTGGACGCCGGGACGGACGCGGGCAAGACCGTCGCAGCGGTGGTGAGCGCCTGCGCGGACGCCGCTGTTCCGTGTGTCGTACTCGGCGGGACGGTCACCCCGGAGGCCGACCGCCTCTATGAGCGTGGCGCCACCGCGGTGCTGCCCATCGGCGCCGGTCCCCGGGATCTCGACACCGCCCTGCGCCACGCCGCCGACGATCTCACCAGGACCGCCTATGCAGTGTGCCGTCTCGCCACGGCCCAACTGCGCCGACAGGACGCCCGGGTGTGACGGAGGCTTCCGCGCCCGCCATCAGGCGGGCCGTACCAGTCCCACGTCGTACGCGAAGATCACGACCTGCACACGGTCCCGGGCACCGATCTTGGTGAGGATGCGGCTGACATGCGACTTGACGGTGGACTCGGCCAGGCAGAGGCGTTCGGCGATCTCCGTGTTGGTCCAGCCGGTGGCCACGCCGGTCAGGACCTCGCGTTCGCGCTCGGTGAGGCGGGCGAGTTGGCGGTCCTGTTCGGGGGTGTGGCCGGGGCGGCTCTTGGTGAAGGCGTCGATGAGTTTACGGGTGAGGCCGGGTGAGATGACCGAGTCCCCGACGGCCACGGCGCGGATGCCGACGACCCGGGCCGCGGCGCCGTCGGCGGAGCCTTTCGGAAACTCCTTCTCCAGCAGGTCGATCGCCTTCTGGGACTGGGTGCCGGGCAGCGTGAAGTCGTCCGTCGTGGTGCCGGACACCGAGGCGGCGCCGATACCGACGGTGGCCAGAACGGCGATCCACAGCGTCAGGAAGAGCCGTCGTCGCCTGAAGGCGAGCCGGCCCAGCCGGTAGAGGAAGGTGGCCACGGATTACTCCCACCAGGAGAAGAGGCATTACGAGAGCGAAGGCCTGATCGACCCCGGCCTCAACCTAGGAGCGGTTTTCCGCTCGCCCCCGGCACCGCGGGACCCAATCCTGTGCGCGACCGGTACCCCGGTACTGGTGGCTCTCATCCTCCTGGCTCTCGCCCTCGTGGCTCTCGCCCTCGTGGCTCTCGCCCTTCGTGGCCCTGGTCCTCGTGACCCGCGTCCTCGAAGCGCGGCGGCCGGGCCGGTCGGGCGCCCCAGGGTGTGGGGGGCTGTATCACACCCCCGAACAGCGCGGCCTGCCACGCGGCGCGTCCGGCCCGCAGGCTGGAGGTGACAGCGGCGAGCAAGGAGACAGAGAAATGCAGTACACCCGCCTGGGAACATCGGGCCTGAAGGTCAGCCGCATCGCACTGGGCTGTATGAGCTTCGGCGCGTCCTCTGAGCAGCAGCGGGCGTGGACACCCGACGACGAGGGAGCCGAGCCGATCTTCCGGCAGGCGCTCGACCTCGGCATCACCTTCTGGGACCCTGCGGCCAGTAGGGGTCGCGCAGCAGTTCGCGGCCGAGCAGGACGGCGTCGGCCTGTCCGGTGGCGACGATCTCCTCGGCCTGCCGGGGGTCGTTGATCAGTCCGACGGCACCGGTCGGGATGGAGACGGCGTTGCGGGCCTGGGCGGCGAAAGGCACCTGATAGCCGGGCTTGGTGGGGATCTTCGCGTCGCGGACCATACCGCCGGTGGACACGTCCAGCAGGTCCACGCCGTGCGCCTGGAGCTCCTTGGCGAGGCGGACGGTGTCCTCCCCGGTCCAGCCCTCGCGGTCGTCCTCGGGGTTCTCGGTCAGCCAGTCGGTGGCCGAGGTGCGGAAGAACACCGGCAGGTGGTCGGGCCACACCGCGCGTACGGCGTCGACGACCTCGAGAGCGAAGCGGATGCGGTCCTCGAAGCTGCCGCCGTAGGCGTCGGTGCGGTGGTTGGAGGCCGGGGAGAGGAAGGAATTGATCAGGTAGCCGTGGGCGCCGTGCACCTCGGCCACCTCGAAGCCCGCGGCCAGGGCGCGCCGGGCGGAGTCCGCGAAGTCACGCACCAACTGCTGGATTTCGTCCACGGTCAGCTCGTACGGGACAGGCAGCCCGTCGTACGCGATGGCGCTGGGGGCGACCGTCTACCAGCCGCCCTCGGAGGCGGGCACATACCGGTCGGACAGCCAGGGCTTGTCGACGGAGGCCTTGCGTCCGGCGTGGGCGAGCTGGACTGCCGGGACCGCGCCATGCGTCTTGATGGCCGCGGCGATCCGGGCGAAGGCCTCCTGCTGACGGTCGTTCCACAGGCCCAGATCCCAGGGGCTGATGCGCCCGTCGGGCCGTGCCCCGGTGGCCTCGGCCATCACCAGCCCGGCGCCGCCGACGGCCCGGCCGGCCAGATGGGCGAGGTGGAAGTCCGTCGGCGCGCCGGTCTCCGGCCCCTCGGGGGCGGCGGAGTACATGCACATCGGGGACATCCAGACGCGGTTGGGTATCTCCAGGGAACGCAGCTTGAGGGGGGTGAACAGGGTGCTCAAGGGTGTTTCTCTTTCTGGCTCTTCGGTTGAGCCGGGTGGGGAACCGGCCTCGGGGAGGGGCCGGCGCGCCGAAGAGACGCGGTGTTCAGGCGACTTCAGACGACTCAGGCGACTTCAGGCGACTTCAGGCGGCCGAGGACGCGAGTCGGGCGACGGCGTCGGCGACGGGGGTGTCACCGGCGGTGAGCTCGACAATCACGCGGCTGAGGGCGGGCTCGTGCAGGGCGGCGTCGATGAACGCGGCGACGTCGTCGCGGTGCACATCGCCGTACTCGACGGCCGGCCCCGCGGTCACCCGGCCGGTGCCGGGGGTGTCGAGGAGCGTGCCGGGGCGGACGATGAGCCAGTCGAGGCCGGTACGGGTCAGATGCACATCGGCGGTCTTCTTGACCTTGATGTAGTGCTCGAACCCCTCCCCCGCCCCGCCGCCGCGCAGAGCGTCGGGGAACACCGAGACGAGGACGAAGCGCGACGCCCCGGCACGGGTGGCCGCGGCGGCGGCCTTCTCCAAGCCCTTGCCGTCGATCAGCGTGGTCTTGTCCATGCCGGTGCCATGGGCGCCGGCCGAGAACACCACCGCGTCATGGCCGCTGATCTTCCGCGCCAGCTCCTCCACCGAGTCGTCGATGAGGTCCCCGGCCAGCGGCGTGGCGCCGGTCGCGCGTACGGCCTCGGCCTGGGCCGGGTTGCGGTACATGCCGGTCACCACGTCACCGCGGTCGATGAGCAGGTGGGCGAGCCTGCGCCCGACACCTCCGGCGGCGCCGATCTGGAACACCTTCATGACAGATGGCCTCTCTCTTCCGGATTCTCCGTTGTAGCAATGTTGACATTCCTACAACAGGTTCCAAGGCTAACACCAACGGAGCAGCGATACATCGGGTGTATAAGCCCAGGACTCCCCAGCCGCCCCCGGATATTCTGACGAACACCTTGACGCCTCCGATGTTTCGGTGATGATTGCCTACGTCGTGTTCCGCATGTGACCTCATCCGGCTGGCTCTCACTTGGAAGGGCAGCACCATATGGTCTCGATCCGGCACGTTCTCTCGACTCTCGCCGTCGCCCTGACCCTCACCTTGGTGCCGCTGACCGCGGCGGCACCCGCGTGGGCGGACACCGGACCGGACACCGGACCGGCCTCCGGGCACTCCTACCGAGGCTGGGTCGGCACCTGGGAGGCCGCCGCGTCGGGCACCGCGCCCGGTCTGCCCGGCAACTCGATCCGCAATGTGGTGCACACCAGCGTCGGGGGCCACGCGGCCCGGATCAGGGTGTCCAACCGGCTCGGCACAGCCCCGCTCGAACTCGGCGCGGCCACCGTGGCGCTCCAGGAGGCCGGGGCGCCGAAGAGCCCCAACGCCATCGCCGGGACGGCCCGCCCGGCCACCTTCCACGGCCGGACGTCGGTCACCGTGCCCGTCGGCGAGGACGTGGTCAGCGACCCGGTGCCGCTGCGCGTCCCCGCGGACACCAACCTGCTGATCACCCTGTTCACCCCGAACGACTCCGGGCCCGCGACCTATCACCGCTCCGCCCTGCAGACCTCGTTCCTCGCCCCGGACGGCGACCACACCGCCGACGAGGACGGCGCCGCGTTCACCGCCACCACGAGCTCCTGGTACTACGTGACCGGTGTGGACGTGTTCAGCCCGCGCACCCCGGGCAGCGTGGTCACGCTCGGCGACTCCATCACCGACGGATCGGGGTCGACGGCGAGCGCCAACCGCCGCTGGCCCGACAGGCTGGCCGCGCGGCTGCGCGAACTGCCCCCGGGACGGCAGCTGGGGGTGCTCAACGCCGGTATCTCGGGCAACCGCGTGCTCCTGGACGGCACCGGGCCCAGCGCCCTGTCCCGACTCGACGCGGACGTGTTCTCCCGCAGCAATGTGCGCGCCCTGATCGTGATGGAAGGCATCAACGACATCAAGGGCAACCCCAACCAGACCGACCCCGCGGCCTTCGAGGACGCCTACCGCCGCATCGCCGAGCAGGCCCACGCGCGCGGCATCCGCGTCATCGGCGGCACGATCACCCCGTACGGCGGCAACGGCGGCTACACCGAGGCCCGCGAGAGCGTACGGCAGGCCGTGAACGACTTCATCAGGAACAGCGGCACCTTCGACGCGGTGGTGGACTTCGACGCCGTGGTCCGCGACCCCGCAGACCCGCACCGCATCCTCCCCGCCTACGACACGGGCGACCATCTGCACTTCAACGACGCGGGGCTCCAGGCGATGGCCGACGCCGTCGACCTGGCCCAACTGCGGGCCGGCGGGCCCAGACCCGCCCCGGTGGCGGCGGCGAAGGGCTGAGCCCACCGGGCGACACCCCCTGGGCCGGCCGTCCGGCGGCAGCGTAGTGTTCCGCACCATGTTGCGAGGAGTTCCCGTCGAGCGAAAATACCCCGTCCCACTGACACTGCATCAGCTGTGGATGGTGTCGCTGTGCGCACCCGTGAGCCGGGAGGCCAGAGCCTCCCGGCTCACGCTCTACCCGTACAAGCATGTCAACGACGGTCGCGCCCGTAAGTGGCTGACCGAGAAGTGGGAGATCTCCACGCGGCCCGCGCTGCTCGGCCGGCTCGACGACCTCGCCCGGGTCGGCTACCGGGCCCGGGCCGAGCAGCGCTTCGATGTCTCCCCGCTCGCGTGGGACATCGCGCTGTACGTGGACGTGGTCCGCAACGGTTTCGCGGCCGGCCATCTGGAAGAGGCGGACGCCTGGCGGCTGCTGCACCAGATCGTTCCGCAGGCCAGGGGGGTGTACGGCTCCTGGGCGCAGTACGCCCAGGGCTATCTGATGGGCCGTCTGGTCTGGATGGACCTGCTGCGCGGCACCGAGAGCGAGAGTTTCCCGGCGCCGCAGAGCGTCTCCGACGAACACCTCCGGCGGCTGCTGGACCCCGCGAACATCGAGAGCCCGTGGCACCTGGCCCCCTGGGAGGCAATCGGCCGGCCGGACCGAACACGGTGAGCTGATCGCCCACCTCGCGTCGTCTCGTGTCAGCCCGCGTCGGCCCGCGTGGCCGACACGTGGCCCAGATCTTCGGCCGCCTTGGCGAGCAGGTCCAGCATGGCCAGTTCGGCGCGCGGGGCGTCCTGGTCCCGTATGGCGTCGAGGACAGCGCGATGGCTGGGCACGGGGTCGTCGGCGCCGCCGCGTGCATGCACCAGCCGGTCCCGCTCGCGCAGCCCGGGCTCCAGCAACAGGTCGAGGCGGGCGAGGAGTTCATTGCCGGTGGCGGCAAGCAGCGCGCGGTGGAACGAGGCGTCGGCCTCCGCCTCGGCTGCGGTGTCCCCATGGGCGTCCGCCATGGCGGCGAGCGCGGCGCCCAATGCGACGAGGTCGGCCTCGGTGCGGCGCTGCGCCGCGCGGTGGGCGGCGCCGGGCTCCACGAGGGAGCGGACGTCGGCGAGGTCGCGCATCAGCCGCTCCCCGTCCCCCGTCTCCACGCGCCAGCGGATGACGTCGGAGTCGAGGAGGTTCCAGGCGGCCCGGGGGCGCACAAAGGTGCCGCGCTTCTGGCGGGCGTCGATCAGCCCCTTGCCGGCGAGGACCTTCAGCGATTCGCGCATCACGGTGAGGCTGACGTCGAGTTCGGCGCCGAGGGCCCGTACGTCCAGGATCTCGCCCTCGGCGAAGTCGCCGCCCACGATACGGGCGCCCAACTGCCGCACCACCTGACCGTGCACGCCTCGGCCGGCATAGGACGACATGGGTTTCCTCCTCGTGATTCCAGGACGGTCGGGGCGACGGCGGACGAAGCCCACCGTACCGTGAGCATTAATTATGAATACATCTTGACACCCCTCCGGTGCCCGCCGACGATGGGCCGGACCCCTACCGAAAGGCCGGTTCCCCGTGCCCGTCGCGCCGCCCGACCACCTGCCGGAGAAACTGACCATCTCCCTGTGGGACTTCAGCTGGTACACCCGTACCGGCCCCGGGGAGCCCTTCGCCGACCTCGACCGGGCCTTCGCGGAGGCGGTGGCGCGCGGATACAACACCGTGCGCATCTGTGCCATGCCCTATCTGCTCTTCGGCTCCGGACTCGACACCGGCAAACTCCGGCTGGGGCCCCTGGGCGGCGGATACGGGCAGCGCACCCGCTGGTACGACGTGGGCGGCAGCACCGAGATCGACGGCCGCGCCCATCTGCGCGCGCTGTTCGAGGCGGCCCGTCGGCACGACTGCTTCATCATCCTCTCCAGCTGGGAGTACCAGCAGAGCCCGTCGTTCGGCGGCGACCGCTCCTGGTACGACGCCCTGATGGCCGTCGATCCCGAGCGGCGCGCCGAAGCCCTCGCCGACGCGCTGGCCGACCTGATCGACTTTCTCGCCGCGGACGGTCTTGACGACCGGATCGCCTTCACCGAGCTGCACAACGAGGTCCAGGGCGGACGGCTCACGCAGGGGCTGACCGGCCCGGACACCGTGGTCGCCCTGCGGCCGCGCCTGGAGCGCGGCCTCGCCCGGTTCCGCGAGCGCCACCCCGGCCGGCCGGTCACCGTCAACTACGCCAAGGTCCCGGTCGGTTCGCTGCGCGGCGTCCCGCGCGACATCGACGTGGCCGTCTTCCATCCGTATGTCTACGGTGTGCTCGACGACCTCATCGACGCCTTCGCCCTGCGCGACCGCTCCCGCGCCTTCCCACAGGACTTCGCCCGGCAGCACCTGTTGCGCCCCGACGCCCCGGACCTGGCCGACTGGGCGCCGCCGGCCGACGAGCTGTGGCGGCTCGAGGCCACTCTCGTCGGCCGTGAGATCTACGCGCACGACTGGTGCGATCCGGCCAAGTGGGACGCCTGGCTGTACGAGCGCTACGCCATGTACCGGCTCGCGATGGACCAGCGGCTGGTCACCTGGATCGAGGCCGCCGCCGACTGGGCGGCCGGGGCCGGGGTCCCCCTGGTCTTCGGCGAGGGCTGGATCGGCTACACCCCGCTGCACGGCACCTTCGAGGAAGGCCCGGTCGGGGCCGCGTTCTGCCGCCGCGCGGTGGCCGAGTCCGCTCGGGTCGGCGCCTGGGGGACGGTCGTATGCTCCAACGCCGCGCCGCATCACCCGATGTGGCAGGACATCACGCTCCAGCGGGAGTGCAACGCCCTGCTGCTCGGCTGAACCACGCGCGACCGGCCCGATC
>NZ_MUNE01000333.1:0-648 GCF_002154605.1 Streptomyces milbemycinicus
CTCCGGGCACGCCGTACGGGTCCGCCTCCGGCCGGCGCGGCGGCGGGCGGGGCGCCGGCACCCACGGCCGGGCGGCCCCGCCCCTGCCCCCGTGCCCGGGCACCGCCCTCTTTTTGCGGCTCGGTTCGCCTCCGGGGCGGGGGCGGGGCGGCGCGGGGCGCGACCCGGGTGCCGGAGCCCTGGCGGGCGGTCAGCCAGCCCTCGGCGACCAGTTCGGCGTAGGCGTCGGCGACGGTGTTCCGCGCCAGGCCGAGGTCGACGGCGAGGGAGCGGTAGGGCGGCAGCCGGGTGCTGGGGGCGAGCCGGCCACTCCGGATGGCCTCGCGCAGCGCCCCCATCAGGGCCGCCCGGCGGCTGCCCGTACCGGACAGCTCCAGGTGGAGGTCACTGCCGAGGCCGTCTGCCGAATTGACCCGGGATTCCGCCATGGAACCGGACGATACCGCTGGTCACCAGCCCCGCGAGCCTTGGCCGAGCCCACACCGGTCCTATGAGCCCTACGAGCCCTGAAGGAGCGCGGCCATCCATGCCTCGACGTCATCCGAGGTGCGCGGCAGGGCGGCCGAGAGGTTTCGGTTGCCGTCCTCCGTGACCAGAATGTCGTCCTCGATGCGGACGCCGATGCCCCGGTACTCCTCGGGCACGGTC
>NZ_MUNE01000333.1:657-3374 GCF_002154605.1 Streptomyces milbemycinicus
GCCGAGCATGTGGCCGGTGCCGTGGAGCGTCCAGCGGCGCTGCAGGCCCAGCTCCAGGACGCGCTCGACCGGGCCCTCGATCAGGCCCCACTCGACCAGCTTCGCGGCCAGGACCCGTTGGGCGGCGTCGTGGAAGTCGAGGTACTTCCCGCCCGGCTTGACCGCGGCGATGCCCGCCTCCTGCGCCTCGTACACCGCGTCGTAGATCTTGCGCTGCAGCGGGGTGAAGCGGCCGTTGATGGGAATCGTGCGGGTCACATCGGCGGTGTAGAGCGTGGGGGTCTCCACGCCCGCGTCCAGGAGCAGCAGCTCCCCGGAGCGGACCGGGCCGTCGTTGCGCACCCAGTGGAGCGTGGTGGCGTGCGGGCCGGCGGCGCAGATGGAGGCGTAGCCGACGTGGTTGCCCTCGACGCGGGCGCGCAGGAAGAACGTGCCCTCGATATAGCGCTCGGAGGTGGCCTCGGCCTTGTCGAGGACCTTGACCACGTCCTCGAAGCCGCGCACGGTCGAGTCGACGGCCGCCTGCAGCTGGCCGATCTCGAACTCGTCCTTGACCAGGCGCTGCTCGCTGAGGAACGTCCGCAGCTCCGCGTCGCACTCGCCGGTGACCTTGTCCGTCAGCGCCGCTTCGAGACCGGCGTCATGGCCGCGCACGATGCGCACCGGGCCGGTCGCGGCCCGCAGCGCGTCGGCGAGTTCGCGCACGTCCTTGGCCGGCAGGCCCAGCAGCTGCTCGGCCTCGGCGAGGCTGTGCCGGCGGCCGACCCACAGCTCGCCCTGGCCGTCCAGCCAGAACTCGCCGTTCTCGCGGTTGGAACGGGGCAGCAGGTACACGGTCGCGGTGTGGCCCTCGGCGCCGTCCGGCTCCAGGACCAGGACGCCGTCGTGGGTCTGGTCGCCGGTCAGATACGCGTACTCCGTGGCGGCGCGGAACCCGTACTCGGTGTCGTTGGAGCGGGTGCGCAGATTGCCCGCGGGGATGACCAGGCGCTCCCCGGGGAATCGCGCGGAGAGTGCGGCGCGGCGGCGGGCGGTGTGCGGCGCCTGCTCGATGGGCTCCAGGCCGCGCAGCTCGGTGTCGTCCCAGCCTGACCTCATGTTTTCGGTGAGCTCGTCGGAAACGCCTGTGTAAAGGCTGTTCTTCCGCTGCTTGATGGGCTGCTCCCCGGCCTCTGGGGTCTCCAGGGCCTCGGAAGTGGGCTCCTCGGTCACGTCATCCTCCTCGAGCTGGACCGTGTCCATGGTAGGTGGGGGGTATGACAGCCGGGATGTGCAAGATCCACCGGTGATCGCGGACTATGGCCGATTTCGGGCGGTTGGTGGCGGGTCGGCGTGTGCCATGACCAATCCTCACTGTCAGTCGAAGCGGGCGACGAGCAGGACGACGTCCTCCGTGCCGTCGTCCACGCCCGCGCCCTGGCCCGCCTCGCCCTTGGGGAGGACCGTGCGCAGCAGATGGTCCGCGAAGCCGTCCGGGTCGCTCCGTACGGCCCTGGGGGCGCTCGCGGCGGCCGTGTGCAGCCGTGCGAAGGCCCGGTCCATGGGCTCTCCGGTGCGGTGGAGCAGCCCGTCGCTGTAGAAGAGGAGCGTTTCTCCACGGCCCGGTTCGAGCTCCACGCTGGGCGCTTCCCAGCAGGAGAGCATGCCGAGCGGCGCGGACAGGGCGGTCTCCACGAACTCGGTGCGCCGCTCGCCGGTGATCAGCGGCGGGCAGTGTCCGGCCCCGGCCAGCACCACCCGGCGCGGCAGGGGCTCGTAATAGGCGAAGAGCGCGGTCGCGGAGCGGGCGGGTTCGGTCAGCCGCAGCAGCAGTTCGAGGTCGGAGAGCACGGCCACCGGATCCTCGCCCTCCATCACGGCGTACGCACGCAGAGACGCCCGCAGCCGCCCCATCGCGGCGACCGCGCTGGGTCCGGATCCGGTCACCCCGCCGACGGACAGGCCGAGCGCGCCGTCGGGCAGCGGCAGCGCGTCGTACCAGTCACCGCCCCCGCGGGGAGCGGCGCGGTGGCGTACGGCGAGGCGGACCCCGGGGATCCGGGGCAGCCGCGTGGGCAGCAGCTCCTCCTGGACGGTCGCGACGGTGGCGCGGGCGCGGGCGAGCTCGACCAGCCGGGCGAGGTGCGCGGCGGCGTAGCGGCAGTACAGGCCCACGAGGTGGCGCTGGCGCTCCGCGGGCTCGGCCGGTTCGTCGTACAGCCACGCGGCCGCGCCGAGCCGCCCGAGGGGGCCTGTGGCGCCCGGGTGACTGTTCGAGGCGGTGCCGGGGTCGGCGAGCGGGTCCAGGGCCACGGCGTAGCTCGCGGAGTAGCCGAGGCGGGCGGCGACTTCGCGGTGGCGCGGGTCGAGTTCGGCCTCGCCGGGGATGTCGGGGTGGGCGACGCCGGGCCGCGGCTCGCCGTCCGGCTCGGGCAGCCCGTCCAGGAGGTGGCCGGCGGACGCGGTGCCGCGCGGGATCGTCTCGATATGGCCGAGGTCGGCGCGCCCGAGGCCGAGGCCGACGGTGGTGACCGGGCCGAGCCCGTCGGCCGGTTCCAGCGCGACCAGCCCGCGCCGGGCGCCGACGAGCGAGGCTCCGGCGCGCAGGAGTTCGTCCAGCGCGTCGTCCAGCGTGCCCGTAAGGGCGAGTCGCTCGGTGAGTTCGTGGAGGGTGGTCAGGTCCGAGAGCCACCCGGCCAGATGGTCCTGGACCGCGGGATCGGGGGCGGGGCTGGGGG
>NZ_MUNE01000334.1 GCF_002154605.1 Streptomyces milbemycinicus
GAGGGGGGCTGGGCACCGTTGGCCGGTGCTCTCCCCCCGGGAGCTCGCCCCGGCCAACGGTGCCCAGCCCCCCTCGGCGGCCGGTCTCGCGAAGGCCACCACCCCCGAGGACAGCGCCGAGCGCCCGGAAGAGGCCGGTCCCGAGAGCTGACCCGACCGGTGGGTCGTCTGCGGGCCGTACAGGCCCGTAGCGGCCCAAACCGACCCGGAATGAATGCCGCGTCCCCCAGGTTCTAGCCTTGGGGGCGCGGCATCCGCGTTTTTTGAGGTTTCGCGGTTTGAGGTTTCACGTTTTTTCGGTGCGCATGAGGAACGAGGCAGCTGCATGACCGACTCCATCTCGCTGGACGGCCAGGGCCCCGTCGGCGTGTTCGACGAAAAGCGCGCCGAGCAGGCGATCCGCGAGCTGCTTATCGCCGTCGGCGAGGACCCTGACCGGGAGGGGCTGCGGGAGACCCCGGGGCGGGTGGCCCGTGCGTACCGGGAGATATTCGCGGGGCTGCGGCAGAAGCCCGAGGAGGTCCTGACCACGACCTTCGACCTGGGCCATGACGAGATGGTGCTGGTGAAGGACATCGAGGTGATGTCCTCGTGCGAGCACCACCTGGTGCCCTTCGTGGGCGTCGCCCATGTCGGCTATATCCCGTCCAACGACGGCAAGATCACCGGGCTGTCCAAGCTGGCCCGGCTGGTCGATGTCTTCGCCCGTCGCCCGCAGGTCCAGGAGCGGCTGACCACGCAGATCGCCGACTCCCTGATGCGGATCCTGGAGCCGCGCGGTGTGATCGTGGTGGTCGAATGCGAGCACATGTGCATGACCATGCGCGGGGTGCGCAAGCCCGGGGCGAAGACGCTCACCTCAGCCGTGCGCGGCCAGCTGCGCGATCCGGCGACCCGCGCCGAGGCGATGAGCCTCATCATGGCGCGCTAGCCGCGCGCCGTATCGCTGCGTAATTGCTGCGTAATTGCTGCGTATCGCCGCCGTGCTGAGCTACGCCCGGGCCGCCGCGCCCGGCCCGTTCCCGGTGTCGTCGTCCTCGGGCAGTTTGCAGACCCGCTCCAGGAAGAACGCGGCGGCGACCACGGCCGCCCCTGCCAGCACCGAAGCCGCCGCGTAGATCGCCTGGTCCTTGCGGGCGGGCACATCCATCTGCTCCAGCAGCAGAAACACCCCGACCCCGCCGTACATCCCCGAGACCAGCGCTGCCACCAGCGCGCTCGCCTGGCCGAAGACCACCGCGCGGGCGGCCACCAGCGGATCCACGCCCTTCGCGCCGGGCCGGCGCTCGCGCTGGGCGCGCAGCCGGGCCCGCAGGGACAGGGCGGTCGCGGCCAGCACGACCGCGATCAGGGCCAGCACGATCGGCGCGGCCACCGGCACGCTGGGCAGCGAGCCCAGCGTGTCCCACAGCCGGGCGCCCGCCCATGACACCACACCGGCCACGACGAACAGCCCGAGCAGCACCGTGATCCGAAGTTGCTTCACCGAGCGGTCGCCCCTCAAGTCGTACGTAATCGCGAAGTCGTACGCAGTCGCGCGGAATCTACGGGATCCGTGGAATCTGCGGGATCTGCGGAAGCCAAGTGATTCGTGGAATCCACGGCATCCACGAGATCAACGTCTATTCGGGCAGCCGCAGTTCCAGGTCCGCCCGCGCCTGTACGCCCTCCCGGCCCACCTCGGCCAGCAGCCGCGAGACCGCCCCGAGCCCAGGGACCTCGGCCCCCGGGTCCACGTCGTGCCAGGGGACGAGCACGAAGGCGCGCTCGTGGGCGCGGGGGTGCGGCAGGGTGAGCACCGGGTCGTCGGAGATCACGTCCTGGTACGTGACGATGTCCACATCCAGCGTCCGGGGGCCCCAGCGCTCATCGCGCACTCGCTCGAACGCCTCCTCGATGGCGTGTCCCCGCTCCAGCAGCGAGGAGGGCGGCAGCGTCGTTTTGATCAGCACCACGGCGTTGAAATACGTCGCCTGGGCGCCCGGTTCCACCCCCCACGGCTCGGTCTCGTACACCGGAGAGACCGCCTTGACCCGCAGGCCCGGGGTGTCCTCCAGCGCGTCGACCGCGCCCTGCAGGGTCTCCAGGCGATTGCCCAGATTGCTGCCGAGCGAGATCACCGCCCATTTCGGATTCGACAACGTCACATCGGCCGCGTCCACCCGCTCCACGACGGAGGCTGGGACGGGCTGCACGGTCGGGTCGCTGCTGCTCATGCTCGGCTCCGGGTGATGGTGATGGTCACGTCGTCGAAGGGCACGGTGATCGGGGCCTCCGGCTTGTGCACCACGACCTCGACCTCCCGCACCTGCTCGTGCTTGAGGCACCGCTCGGCGATCCGGTCGGCGAGGGTTTCGATCAGGGCGACCGGCTCCCCCTCCACCACCTCCACGACCTCCTCGGCCACCACGCCGTAGTGGACGGTCTTGGTGAGGTCGTCGGTGGCCGCGGCGGGCCGGGTGTCCAGGCCGAGCACCAGGTCCACGACGAAGGTCTGGCCCTCCTCGCGCTCATGGGGGAAAACCCCGTGGTGCCCGCGGGCCTTCAGGCCGCGCAGCGCGACACGATCCACCCGAATCACTCCTGCTGTCGTCGGTCGGGGCACGTCCGATATAGCCGGAACGCACCACCCGTCCCCCGCCGTCGGCGGGGGCACCTCCTTCGAATCTACCTGCGAGCAAGGACAGCACTCGCCCACGGGGGCCCGTGGCGCGCGCTCCAGGAGCCCCCGCGCCACTTCCCCCTACCCGCCCTCGGCGCAGATCTCACGCACGGTTTGGCGAGTGAACCGAAGGGGCGCGCCGCTGTCGACCGTCGACAGGGGCTGAGGCGCCCCGGAGGAGAACCGGGCCCGAAAAAAAGAGGGGGCGGGTCGCGCGATATGGCGTTCCGGGTGCGGCGCTCAGGGCAGCAGCTGATCCGGGTCGTCGTCCGGGCCCTCGGGCTCCGCCGCGGCGTCGGCTGCGTCGTCCTGCTCCGCCAGCACCGGCGATCCGTGGTGGGCCCAGACCTTCCAGCCGTCCTCGGTCCGCCGGAAGGCGTTCGTGGCCACCACCAGCTGCCCCACCAGCGGGCCGAGCTGGCCCTCCTCCTCCGCCGGGGCGCCGCTGAGGATGTTCTCCGTACAGGTCACCATTGCGGTATCGGACATGATCGACACCTCCACATCCGTCAGGAAGAACTGGATGTAGTCGGTGTTCGCCATGATCAGCGCATAGGAGCGAAGCACCTCGCTGCGCCCGCGCAGCACCGGCCAGCCCGGGTGCACACAGGAGACCTCGGTGTCCGGGTCGTCGAGCCACAGCCGCGACATCGCCCCGTGGTCGCCCTGCTCCATGGCCTCGTAGAGCGCGGTGTTGGCCAGTGCCACCCGCTCGCTGTCCGTCAGGGAAGTCACACCGCTCCCGCCGTGTCAGCCGCTTCGATCGCCCGGGCCACGCGCACCGCGTCGGCGCTCGCGCGTACCTCGTGCACCCGCACCGCCCACGCGCCTTCCCGCGCCGCGATCGCCGACACCGCCGCCGTCGCCGCGTCCCGCTCCCGGGCGCGTGGCGGGCTGCCGCCATCCCCGGCCAGTACGCGCCCCAGGAACCGCTTCCGCGAGGCCGCCACCAGCAGCGGCCGGCCCAGCTCCCGCAGCGCGCTCAGCCGGGCGACGAGCGCCAGGTCGTGCTCGGCGTCCTTCGCGAAGCCGAGGCCGGGGTCGATCACGATCCGCTCCGGATCGACGCCGCCGGCCACCGCACGCTCCAGGCTCGCCCGCAGCTCCGCGACGACCTCGCCGACCACGTCCGCGTAGACCGCGCGGTTGTTCATGTCGATCGACTGGCCGCGCCAGTGCATCACCACGAAGGGCACCCCGGCGGCGGCGACCATCGGGACCATCGCCGGGTCGGCACCGCCCCCGCTCACGTCGTTGACCAGCCGCGCCCCGGCCTCCACCGCGCGCTCGGCGACCGCCGCGCGCATGGTGTCCACGCTGACCACGAGCCCCGCGGCGGCCAGCTCGCGCACCACCGGGACCACCCGGCGCAGCTCCTCGGCCTCGTCGACGCGCGGCGCGCCCGGGCGGGTCGACTCGCCTCCGACGTCCACCAGGTCCGCCCCGGCCGCGACCAGGTCCAGGCCGTGCTTGACGGCCAGCTCGGTGTCGAACCACTGACCGCCGTCGGAGAACGAGTCGGGCGTGACATTGACCACGCCCATCACCGCGCACCGGTCCCACTCCGGCAGTCCGGCCACCCGGCCCCGTTCACGCAACGTCCTCATGACCCCAGCCTAGGCGTACGAGCAGGAGCTGCCTCGCCCGCGCCCGCCCGTGCCCAGGCCGGCGGGCGCGTCACGCGGCCTGTTCGAGGCCGCCGCGCGAGGCCGCCGCGACCTGATGGGCGCAGGGCCTCGGCTCGGGGCGCCGCCCACGGCGCAGCAGCCGGGGCAGGGCCAGTGAGACGAAGCCCTCGGCCTGCATCGCCGCCAACCCGATGCGCGGCAGATCGCGGGTGTTGCGGAAGACCACGAAGCGCGGCTCCCAGCGCGGCTGGAACTTGGCGTTGAACTTGTACAGCGACTCGATCTGGAACCAGCGCGACAGGAACACCAGCAGCCCCCGCCAGCCCCGCAGCACCGGCCCCGCGCCCAGCTTCTCGCCGCGCGCCAGCGCGGAGCGGAACATCGCGAAGTTCAGCGACACGCGGCCGACCCCGAGCCCCCCGGCGGCCTGCAGGGAGGCGACGATCAGCAGCTCGTTCATGCCCGGGTCGGCGCTGCGGTCGCGGCGCATGAGGTCCAGTGACATCCCGTCCCGGCCCCACGGCACGAAGTGCAGTACGGCCTTGAGGTCCCCGTACGGGCCCGGCTCGGCGCCCTCCTCGGGGGCCTTGTGGGCGGTGGCGATGACCGAGTCCCCGTCCGCCGGGTCGCCGATCCGGCCCAGCGCCATGGAGAAGCCGCGCTCGGTGTCGGTGCCCCGCCAGTCCGCGGCGGCCTGCCGGATGGTCCCCAGCTCGTCCTCGCTCAGGTCGCTCGCGCGCCGTACCCGGGTCTCGTACCCGGCCCGCTCGATGCGCTTGACCATCTGGCGGACGTTACGCATCGCGCGCCCGGACAGGGTGAAGTCCGCCACGTCCACGATCGCCTCGTCGCCCAGCTCCAGCGCGTCGAGGCCGGTCTCCCGGGTCCACACCTCGCCCCCGGTCTCGCTGCACCCCATGACCGCCGGGGTCCAGGAGTGCGCCCGCGCCTCCTCCATGAAGCGGGAGATGGCGCCCGGCCAGGCCTCCACATCGCCGACCGGGTCGCCGCTGGCGAGCATCACCCCGGAGACGACCCGGTAGCAGACGGCGGCCTTGCCGCTCGGTGAGAAGACCACGCCCTTGTCGCGGCGGAGCGCGAAGTGGCCCAGCGAGTCGCGGCGCCCGTGCGCGGCGAGCAGGTCGCGCAGCCGCTCCTCGTCCGCGGGGGTCAGCCGGGCGGCGGGGTGCTCGGGGCGGAAGGCGAGGTAGGCGGTGGTCGCGACGGTCAGCAGGCCGAGCGCGCCGAGGGAGTAGCCGACGGTGTAGTCCGTACCGTCCCGGTAGCCGACCGGCCCCTCGAAGCCGAACAGCCCCCACAGCACATGTTCCAGCTGCTCCTGGAACGACGGCCGTCCCATGACGTCCTCGGGGTGCGACCGTACGATCAGCAGCCCGATCCCGACGCTCACCGCGCCCAGCACCACGAAGTTGGCCAGCGCCATCCAGCGGCTGCGCGGATCCGGCAGCGCCGCGAACTCCCGGCGATAGCGGATCATGACGCCGAGCAGCACCAGCGAGAGCACCGCCCCGCATATGGAGTGCCGGTAGAGCAGCTGGGCGGCCGCGCCGACGGGCAGCAGCCCGACGGCGGCGACCCAGGCGCGCCGCTTACGCCGCTTCAGCCCGTGCGCCAGCATCAGCAACAGCAGCCCCACCACGATGGACGCGGCGGCGGCCAGCGAACTCACCGCGCCCGGCAGCACGTCGGTGAGGGCGTGCACCTTGCTGTAGCGCAGTCGTGGGAAAACGATGTTCAGCAGCCCGATCAGCGTGCAGGCGGTGCCCACGGCGGTCGGCACAGCCTCCGGCCGGGGTCCGCGCGGCAGCCTCGGTGCCCGGGAGGCAACCCTTCCGGACTTTTCGGCATCTTGACTGTCAGACATTCGCTTTCCCGTCGCTCCGGTCTAGAGATCCGTCTCTGACGCAGTATCTGGACATTTCGCGCCTACCAAGACGGCGTTTGTCGGGGCGGGGTTCCATCGCGCGGCACGGGGGAGCCGGCCGCCCGGCAGAAAGATAGTGATGGGTCTTACGAGCAACAACGTCGTGATGGTGTCAGTCGTCGCGTCGGTGCTGCTGTTCGGCGCCACGATCTGGGTCTGGCCCAGGCTCGCCCGACGCGGAGTCGCCCCGGTGCTCGGCCGGATCGGCATGCTCCTGGTCACACAGGTATCGCTGTTCGCCGCGCTCGGTCTGTTCGCCAACCAGTCGTTCGGCTTCTACGGTTCCTGGGCCGACCTGTTCGGCACGGAGACCACCCCGGGCGTCGTCGTGAACCACACTCCGGGCTCCACCCGGGTGCAGGTCACCGACATCCGGACGGTCAACGTGCCCGGCGGCTCGGCGCCCGCCGCCGCCGGGCGGATCGAGAAGGTCACCATCAAGGGGCCGCTCTCCGGGCTGGCCAGCCCGGCGTATGTCTATCTGCCGCCGGAGTACTTCCAGCCGGAGTACGCCCGGCGCGACTTCCCCGCCACGCTGGTGCTGACCGGGTACCCGGGCACCACGGAGGCGCTGATCAACGGCCTGAAATACCCTCAGAACGCCCATAAGTTGGTCAAAGACGGCAGGATGCAGCCGATGGTCCTGGTGATGCTGCGTCCGACCGTCGCCCCGCCGCGTGACACCGAGTGCGTGGACGTGCCCCGGGGCCCGCAGACCGAGACGTTCTTCACCAAGGACGTGCCGACAGCCGTGGCCGGGCACTACCGGGTGGGTGAGCACGCCCGTAACTGGGGCGTCATCGGCAATTCCACCGGCGGCTACTGCGCGTTGAAGATGGCCATGCGCCACCCCGAGGCCTTCTCCGCCGCGGCCGGTCTCTCCCCCTCGTACAAGGCCCCGATCGACGCGACCACCGGCGATCTGTTCGGCGGCAGCAAGCAACTGGAGCGGGAGAACAACCTGATGTGGCGGCTGGACCACAAACCCGCGCCGCCGGTGTCCCTCCTGGTCTCCAGCAGCGAGCACGGTGAGAAGAACTACAAGGGCACCGTGAAGTTCATCGAGAAGGTCAAGGAGCTCAACGGCCGGGGCGAGCCCACCAGGATCTCCTCCATCATCCTCAAGACCGGCGGCCACAACTTCAACACCTGGAAGCGCGAGGTGCCCGCCGCGCTGGAGTGGCTGGGCGGCCGGCTCAGCAACCGTTGAGGCGCGGCGCGATGGCTGAACCGCAACCGTTGAGGCGCACGCCGGGCCGCGAGCGCTGAGGCGTACGCCGGGCCGCGAGCGCTGAGGCGCGATCGCTGAGCCACTGAGCCACGGCCACTGAGCCACGGCCACTGAGCCACGGCCACTGAGCGCGCGCGGCGAACCGCCGCGCGCGCTCACACGTCGGCGACCGTCTGCAGCTCCACCTCCGCCCGGGCGATACCGCCCGCGTCGGCGTCGATCGAGCGGCGCAGCGCCTCGTGGAGGCGGGCGGGGGTGAGCACACCGAGGAAGCGGTCGTCGTCGAGGACCGCTATCCAGCCCGCGTCGTGCTGCAGCATGGTGCTGAACGCCTGCTTGAGCGAGGAGCCGACCGGCAGCCACGCCTCCATGCGGCGGGCATGGTCCCGTACGGTCCCTCCGGCCGCCTCCTTGCCGGGCTCCTCCGCCGCATCCGCCGGGATCCAGCCGTGCAGCCGGTCCGCGTCGTCCAGTACGACGGCCCAGCGCGCCCCGTCGGCCGACAGCCGGGCGGCGGCCTTGGCCAGCGGGTCGTCGAGGTGCACCACCGGGGGCTGTTCGAGGTCGCCCGGCTCGATGGGGGTGACGGACAGCCGCTTCAGACCGCGGTCCGCGCCGACGAAGTCCGCGACGTACGGCGTGGCGGGCGCGCCCAGCACCGACGCGGGCGTGTCGAACTGCTCGATCCGCCCGGCCCCGTACACCGCGATGCGGTCGCCGAGCCGGACCGCCTCCTCGATGTCGTGGGTCACCAGCAGCACCGTCTTGCGGACCTGGGACTGCAGCCGCAGGAACTCGGTCTGCAGCCGCTCGCGGACCACCGGGTCCACGGCGCCGAACGGCTCGTCCATCAGCAGCACCGGCGGGTCGGCGGCCAGCGCGCGGGCGACGCCCACCCGCTGCTGCTGTCCTCCGGAGAGCTGATGCGGATACCGCTTGCCGGCGTCGGCGGTCAGGCCCACCAGCTCCAGCAGCTCGGCGGCGCGCGCCCGCGCCTTGCGGCGGCCCCAGCCGAGCAGCAACGGGACCGTGGCGATGTTGTCGAGCACCGTGCGGTGCGGGAACAGCCCGGCCTGCTGGATGACGTAGCCGATACCGCGCCGCAGCTCGGCGGCGTCGGCCTTGCGTATGTCACGGCCGCCGACGCTGATCGTGCCGCTGCTCGGGTCGACCATCCGGTTGACCATCCGGAGGGTGGTGGTCTTACCGCAGCCGGAGGAGCCCACGAGGACGGTGATGTCGCCCTCGGGGAGTTCGAGATCGAGATTGTCTACGGCAGTGGTGCCGTTCGGGTAGTGCTTGCTGACGTGCTTGAAGCTGATCATCCGCTTCCCCTTGCCCTGTCTGCATATAGTCATGCACAGTCATAGGCGAGTGAATAGAAGTCAAGAGTTTGGCGTTAATCAACGGTTACTTCTGCTCACAATGCGGGACGGAATGCATGTCTCCGTCCGATAAGGGTGCGGATGGAAGGGGCTCCTCTGGATGTTGTCTCAGATTCTGGACTCGGCGGGCACGGCGGGTGACGCCGCGCCGCGCATCGTGCTGGACGGGCGAACCCTGCGCGTGGCCGATGTCGTACGCCTCGCCGACCGTACGGGCCGCCCCGCGGCCCCCGATCCGGCCGCCCTCGCCCGCGCCGAGCGCGCCTGGGAGACCGCGAACCGGCTGGCCGCCACCGGGCGCGTCTACGGCCGCAGCACCGGCGTCGGCGCCAACCGCACCGAGGACGTCGGCGCCGCCGACCAGGACCACGGCCTGCGCCTGCTGCGCAGCCACGCCGGGGCCATCGGCGCGCCGCTGCCCGCCCGCGAGGTCCGCGCCATGCTCGCCGTACGCGCCAACCAGCTCCTCGCGGGCGGCGCCGGGCTGCGCCCCGCCGTCGTCACCGCCCTTGTCGAGGCCCTGGCGCGCGGCGCCCACCCGATCGTCAACGAACACGGCGCGGTCGGCACCGGCGACCTCGCCGCACTCGCCCAGACCGGCCTCGCGCTCGTCGGCGAGCACCCCTGGGACCTCGCCGACGCCGCCCCGGGCGGCGGCGCCCCCGCGCCAATCGAGCTCGACAGCAACGACGCCCTGGCCCTGATCAGCAGCAACGCCCTCACCCTCGGCCAGTCGGCGCTCGCCCTCGCCGAGCTGCGCCGACTGCTGGCCGCCTCGCTCACCGTCGCCGCGCTCTCACTGATCGCGGTCGGCGGCTCACTGGAGGCCTACGCCCAGCCCGTGCACGAGGCCCGCCCGCACCCCGGCTCCGTCGAGGCGGCCGCCCGGATGCGCGCCCTGCTCGGCGCCCCGGCCCGCCCGACGCCGCCGCTCGGCCGGATCCAGGACCCGTACGGCTTCCGCTGCCTGCCACAGATCCACGGCCCGGCGGAGGACGCCGCCGACGCGCTGGAACGGGTGTTGACCGTCGAGTTCAACGCCGCCGCCGAGAACCCGCTGATCTGCCCCGACGACGAGGCCGCCTACCACCACGGCAACTTCTACGCCGCGCACACCGCCCTCGCCCTCGACCACTTCCGGCTCGCTGCCCTGCAGACCGCCCGGCTGTCCACCGCCCGGCTCGCCGCGCTCTCCGAACCGGAGTTCACCCGGCTGCGCCCCTTCCTCGGCGACACCGCGCCCGCCAGCTCGGGCGTGATGATCCTGGAGTACGCGGCGGGGGCGGCCCTCGGCGAGATGCGGGCCGTCTCCCACCCCGCCTCCCTCGGCCACGCCGTGCTCTCGCGCGGCGTCGAGGAACAGGCCAGCTTCGCCTCGCTCGCCGCCCGGCAGACTCTGCGCGTGGTCGACAACTACCGGCAGGTGCTGGGCTGCGAACTGGTCGCGGCCATACGGGCGCTGCGCCAGCGCGGACTGGAGCCGGACCCCGAGCTGCCGGTCGGCGCGGCCTACGCGTTGGCCGAGAAGGCGCTCGATCCGAGGATGGAGGACCGTCCGCTGACGCAGGATGTGGCGGTGGCCGCGGACCTGCTGGACGGGCTGGCGGACATGAGCGTCATGAGTGTGGAGAGTTGAGCATCGGGGAGTGGGCCCGGGAGGGCTCAGAGGGGCAGGAGAGAGCGATGAGTACGGATACGGGGGCATCGGCACAGGCGGTCGGCGCGGTCGGCGCGGTCGGCGTGGACGAGGTGGACGAGGTGGCCGGGACGGGCGTCGCGGCCGGGACGGCCGGTGCGGGCGGCGCGGTTGGCGCGGTCGGCGCGGACGAGCCGGCCGGGGCGGGCAGCGGCGCGGCGCGGCTGCAGCAGCTCTTCGAGGGCCACCGCCTGACGCCCACCCAGCGGCGCATCGCCCACTGCATGGTGCGGCGGGCGGCCGACGCGCCGTTCCTGTCGAGCGTCGAACTCGCCGAGCTGGCCGGCGTCAGCCAGCCGTCGGTGACCCGCTTCGCGGTCGCCCTCGGCTTCGACGGCTACCCGGCGCTGCGCAGACATCTGCGGGAGGTCGCCCCCGCCGCCGCCGTCGCCGAGCGGGTCGCGGGCGAGGGCGCGTACAACGAGTACCAGCAGGCGGTGCAGTCGGAGATCGACAACCTGCGCCATCTGGCGTCCCTGCTCGCCGACCCGGCCCCGGTCGCCCGGGCCGGGCGGCTGCTCGCCGAGTCCCGGCCGCTGCCGGTCCTCGGGCTGCGCGCGGCCTCCGCCCAGGCGGGCGGCTTCGCGTACTTCGCGCGCAAGGTCCACCCGGACGTACGCCTGCTGGACGAGGGCGGCACCATGCTCACCGACCGCGTCGACGCCGCCGTACGCGCGGGCGCGAGCGCCCTGCTGTGCTTCGCCCTGCCGCGCCATCCGCGCGAGGTCGTCGAGGGCCTGGAGTACGCCCGGTCCGCCGGGCTGACCGTGGTGACCGTCGCCGACAGCGCCTTCGCGCCGGTCGCCCGCCACAGCGATCTGCTGCTCCCCGCGGCGGTGGGCACCGGCCTCGCCTTCGACACGGCCTGCGCGCCGATGCTGCTGGGGCGGGTGCTGCTGGAGGCGATGTGCGACGCGCTGCCGGAGGCACAGGCGCGGCTGGAGGAGTTCGACGCGAAGGCCGCGGAGCGGGGACTCTTCGTGGAGTAGGCGTGGAGCAGGCGTGGAGCAGGCGCGGACTAGGCGCGTCTCACGGAATTCTCACACCTGGTGACTAGAGTCCCTCCCCGAACGGATGTATGTACGGCTTGAGCGTGAGCCGAATTCGTTGACCAGGAGGAGGTCTGTCGTGGGGCGCGGGGCGTATGCGCTGGCCCGGGTGGCCGTGGTCGTACGGGCGCCGGCGGGGTGGCTGTGGTGGCCGGGCGTACTGGCCGCCGGCGTCGGGGTGTTGGTGCCGGGGCTGACGGGCCGCCGGATCGGAGTGCTGGCCGGGGCGGCGCTGTTCCTGATCGCGGCGGCCGTGGCCTTCCTGGTGCGCCGGGGACGCTATCTGGAACTGGCGCGCGCCGCCTCCCGGGCGGGCAAGTCGGTGTTCCTCCAGGACCGCGCGGTGACGGTACGGGCCCGGCGGCGGGCACTGCGCTGGTGGCTGCTGCTGGCGTTCCTGGCCGCGGTGGGGTCGTCGGCCGCCGTACCCGCGGCCGCCGGGATGCTGCAGGCCGGGATCGGCGCCGGTCTGTGGGCCAAGGCGCTGTGGCTGGGCCGCTGGGAACGGGCCAACGACGTACTGCTGTGGGTGCGCACGGAGTGGGTGGCCCGCGGCAAGCCGGCGGGCAAGGGCGTCAGCGCCTACCAGACCACGGGGATGGTGGCCGGCGACGCGGGGCCGGGCGGCGCCCGGCGGGGCCGCGCGACGGCGGCGGCGCGCTGACGCGCTGACGCGGTGGCGGTGTGCGCGCCGTGCGTGGTGGCACCGCGTCTGCCGCGTCTGCCGCGCACGCGACGTACGGGACACGGGGAGCGGGGCACGATGGGCCGGGCGCCGCGCTCGCCGCGCCGCCCGCGCCCCGTGCGTCCCGCACGTGCACGGGTCACAGGCCCGACAGCGCGCCCATGTGCTCGCCGCCGCTCTCGGCGACGATCTCGTCGAGGGACTGCGGCGAGCGTACGGGGGCGAAGCGAACGTGGCCTTTCCTGCTGCCGCTGCCGCCGCCGGTGACCGAGAAGCCGTAGATCCCGGGGCGGGGCAGGCTGTTGTAGGCGAAGTGGTTGGAGAAGTAGTACGCGCCCGTGTCGAGCAGCGCGACCAGGTCACCCGCCTTGAGCTCGGGCAGCGGCCGGTCCACGGCGACCAGGTCGCCCGCGAAGCAGCACGGCCCGGCGACGTCCTGGGCGACCGGGCCGTCCGGTCCGGTCGGCTTGGCCACGCCCTCCCAGTCGTAGGCCGTCACCCGCAGCGGCCATGACTCCGGGGCGAACACGGTGCGCGTGGCCAGCTGGGCGCCCGCGTGGGTGATGGCGATCGGCCGGCCGCCGGCCGACTTGGCGTACTCCACCCGCGCCAGCACCGTGCCGGACTTGGCGAGCAGCGACCGCCCGAACTCGGTGACCAGCCCGTACCGGCCGTCGAACAGCCCGGGGACGGTGTCGAGCAGCAGCCGGGCGTAGTCGCGGTAGCCGGGGGTGATCTCGTCGGAGCCGAAGTTGACGGGCAGCCCGCCGCCGATGTCGAGCGTGTCGATCTGCTGTCGGCCGACCGCCCGGTTGATCTCCTCGGCGAGCTCGTACGCCGCCCGTACGCCCGCCGCCATCAGCTCCAGCGGGCAGCCCTGCGAGCCCACGTGTGCATGCAGCCGGGTCAGCCAGGGCCGTCTGGTGAACGCGTTCACAACCCACTCGCGCGCCCCCGGGTCCAGCAGCGCCACCCCGAACTTCGAGGTCGCCGTGGCGGTGCTGAGCGCCCCGATGCTGCCGCCGCCCACCTGCGGATTGACCCGCAGCCCGAGCGGGCCGGGCGGCAGGGCGGGCCCGGGGCCGTTCCGTGGCCGTACGAGCGCGTCGAGGCGCGCCAGCTCCTGCGGGTTGTCGGCGTTGACCGCGATGCCGAGCTCGATGGCCTCGCGCAGCTCGGCGGTGGTCTTGGCGGGCGCGTCGAGCACGATGTGCTCGGCCCGGACCCCCGCGGCCCGGGCCAGGGCCAGTTCGCCGGGGCTGGCCACCTCGCAGCCGATCCCCTCGTCGGCCAGCAGCCGCAGCACGGGGACCAGCGAGGCGGCCTTGACGGCGAAGGCGTGCAGCACGGGTGTGCCCGGCGCGACGACCTCGTCGAAGGCGGCCCACAGCTCGGCCGCGGCGGCCCGGATGCCGGCCACGTCCAGCAGCCCGACGACGGGCTGATCGGCCCCGATCAGCCCCTGCTCCACGGCGGCCCGCACCGCCCGCTCCCGACGGACGGCCGCCTGCGCGCCTGCCCCTGCCCCCGTTGCCACCGGCTTCGATGTCATGGTCACCAGCCAAGCACCATGCGCCCCCGCCGCCCAGCCTGTCCCGCCCGTTGTCCCGCGTGGTGGGCCAGACGGTTTACCCGTCCGCGCGGGTGTGGACGCCGACCGCCGCGCCGCCATCGGCCCCGGCGTCGCGTGCGGGGCGCCCCCTTTGACGACAGGCCCTAGCCCGCCGCAGGGGTTCGTGCGGGGTCCAGGTCGCGGCCGAGGTCGCGCAGCGGGCCGCCGACCCGGTGCGCGAGCCCGTCGCGCAGCTCCGTCAGCCGCTCGATGCGCTCGTCGAGATACGCCAGCCGGCGGCGGACGATCATGTTGGGGAGGGTGCACAGGCCCGGCTCCCCGTCGGCGCGGGACCCGTCGGCCCGGGACCCGTCCGTCCGGGGCTCTCCGCGGGTGGGGCGGTCGCGGCGGTTCGCGGGGAGCGCTCCGATGGCCGCCACGAGGGCCCGTACGTCCTCGATGGTCAGGCCCGCGGTCAGCAACTCGCGCACGGCGCGCAGATGTCGTACGTCCTCGGCCGTGTAGTCGCGGTGGCCGGAGGACGTGCGGCGCGCGGTGAGCAGTCCGCGCTCTTCGTAGTAGCGCAGCGCCCGCGGTGTCAGCCCGGCGGCAGCGGCCGCGTCCCCGATCCGCATGGGTCCCCCGTTCCTTCTGTTCCTTTCCGCTGGGAAGGCCATTGTCGCGCCGAGCCGCCTACAACTCCACCAGTACCGCGCCCACATGGCGACCCTCGACCAGTTCGCACAGTGCGCGCGGCGCCTGCTCGACGCCCCGCAGCCGGGTGTGCGGATAGGTCATCGTGCCCTCGCTCAGCGCGCGGCCGAATTCGCGCTCGTACTGCGGATACGCGTCCAGGTAGTCGTAGGCCGCGGTGCCGCGCAGCGTGATCCCTCGCGCGATGAGGTCGAAGGCGCTGATCGGGACGGTGGCCATGGCGTCGCCGGTCAGCTGCGCGGACAGCGCGCCGACGAGGGCGAAGCGGGCGCCCCGGCGGGCCACGGCCAGCGCGGCCAGCAGTTGTTCGCCGCCGACGTTGTCGAAGACCGCGTCGATGCCGTCCGGGGCCGCCTCGCGCAGCTGGTCCTCGATGGGTCCGGCGCCCCGGATGACGGCCGCGTCGTAGCCGAGCTCCTTGACCAGGTATTCGGCCTTGCGCGGGGAGCCGGTGGAGCCGATGACCCGGGCGGCGCCGTGCAGCCGGGCGAACTGCCCGGCCAGGGTGCCGACCCCGCCGGCCGCGCCGGTGACGAACACGGTGTCCCCGGCCCGTACCTCGGCCCCGCGCACCACCCCCAGCCAGGCGGCGAAGCCCTGCGACAGATACGCGGCGGGGTCAGGGAGCGTCCCCGGGCTCAGCCGCTGCGCCTCGGCGGCGTCCACGACCGCGTACTCGCGCCAGCCCAGCCGGTGCCGGACCAGTTCGCCGGGGACGAGGTCGGTGCCGGGCGCGGCCGCGACCACCTCGCCGATGGCGGGGCCGTGCATGGGGTCGCCGGGCTGCTGCAGCAGCTGGGCCAGGGCGAAGCGGTCGGGGTCGGCGATGGTCAGGGGGCGCATCACGGCGGCGACATTCATGAGCTGGTTGCGCACGAGCACCTGCCCGGGGCCGGGCTCGGTTACCGGGGCGGTGGTGACCTCGAAGTGGTCGGTGGTGAGCTTGTCCTGGGGCCGGGCGGCCAGCAGCACCTGGCGGTGGGTGGCGGGCACGGACAGCGGCATGGAGCGCTCCTCGGTGTGGTGGGGAGTGGGAGTAGCGGTGGAGCGGAACGCCGAGACGGTAAGACCTGACGTATACGTCAACCGCAAGCCCGTCCCCCAGAACACTCCGCGAGGCGGTATTGACTAGCTCTATTCATCAAGGTGAAGATGTGAATATCTCGATCCAGTCGACGGCAGGGAGGCACGGCCCATGTCAGGACCGCGACCCGTACGCGCACCGCGCGGCACCGAGCTCAGCGCCCGGGGATGGCAGCAGGAAGCCGCCCTCCGGATGCTGCAGAACAACCTCGACCCGGAGGTCGCCGAGCACCCGGACAAACTCGTGGTCTACGGCGGCACGGGCAAGGCAGCCCGCGACTGGCGCTCGTTCGACGCCATGGTCCGCACGCTGACCACGCTCAAGCAGGACGAGACGATGCTGGTCCAGTCGGGCCGGCCGGTCGGCGTGATGCAGACCCACGAATGGGCGCCGCGCGTGCTGATCGCCAACTCCAACCTGGTCGGCGACTGGGCCAACTGGGAGGAGTTCCGCCGCCTGGAGGCGCTGGGCCTGACCATGTACGGCCAGATGACCGCGGGCTCGTGGATCTACATCGGCACCCAGGGAATCCTCCAGGGGACGTACGAGACGTTCGCCGCGGTCGCCGCGAAGCTGCATTCAATGGGTAGAGGGGTCAACGGCACCCTGGCCGGGACCATCACCCTCACCGCCGGGCTCGGCGGCATGGGCGGCGCCCAGCCGCTCGCGGTCACCATGAACGACGGCGTCGCCATCTGCATCGACTGCGACCCGCGCGCCATCGAGCGCCGTATCGACCACCGCTACCTGGACGTACGGGCCGACAGCCTGGACCACGCCCTCCAGCTTGCGGTCGAGGCGCGCGACGCCAGGCGGCCGCTGTCCATCGGCGTCCTGGGCAACGCGGCCGAGCTGGTCCCCCAGCTGCTCGCGATGAACGCCCCCATCGACATCGTCACCGACCAGACCAGCGCCCACGACCCGCTGTCGTATCTGCCGCTGGGCGTGGACTTCGACGAGATGGCCTCGTACGCGGCCGAGAAGCCCGCCGACTTCACCCAGCGGGCCCGCGAGGCCATGGCGACCCACGTCGAGGCCATGGTCGGCTTCATGGACGCGGGCGCCGAGGTCTTCGACTACGGCAACTCGATCCGCGGCGAGGCCCAGCTGGCCGGATACGACCGCGCCTTCGCCTTCCCCGGTTTTGTGCCCGCCTACATCCGCCCCCTCTTCGCCGAGGGCAAGGGCCCCTTCCGCTGGGCGGCCCTGTCCGGCGACCCCAAGGACATCGCGGCCACCGACAAGGCCATCCTCGACCTCTTCCCGGAGAACGAGTCGCTGGCCCGCTGGATCAAGCTGGCGGGGGAGCGGGTCCACTTCCAGGGCCTGCCCGCCCGGATCTGCTGGCTCGGCTACGGCGAGCGCGACAAGGCGGGCGAGCGCTTCAACGAGATGGTGGCCGACGGCACCCTCGCCGCGCCGCTCGCGATCGGCCGCGACCACCTGGACTGCGGCTCGGTGGCCTCCCCGTACCGCGAGACCGAGGCGATGCTCGACGGCTCGGACGCGATCGCGGACTGGCCGCTGCTCAACGCCATGGTCAACGTCGCCTCGGGCGCGTCCTGGGTCTCCATCCACCACGGCGGCGGCGTCGGCATGGGCCGCTCCATCCACGCCGGCCAGGTCACGGTCGCCGACGGCACACCGCTGGCGGGCGAGAAGATCCGCCGCGTGCTGACTAACGACCCGGGCATGGGCGTAATCCGCCACGTCGACGCGGGCTACGACCGAGCGGACGAGGTAGCGGCGGAACGAGGCGTAAGGATCCCCATGCGCGAGGACGAAACGGCGTGAGCGATCACGACAACCAGGTTGTGGGCAATCGTTCCGCTGAGGGGGCACCTCCCAGCGGTAGCTGGGGGAGGAACGGGTGGGCACAACCCACCCACCGGCCCGCACCCGCCCACGAAACGGAACCTCAGGCGGCGCCAGGCGCACCCGGGGCCACGTTCCACGAGATGTGGCGCGACCTCCTCCCCATCGGCCGTAACGCGTCAACCAACGGCTACCGCCGCTACGCCTGGACCCCCGCCGACGCCGACTGCCGCGCCTGGTTCCGAGCCCAGGCGGAAACCCGCGGCCTGGCGTACGAGGAGGACCGCAACGGCAACCAGTGGGCGTGGCTGGGCGACCCGACCGCCGGGGACGCGGTCGTAACGGGCTCGCACCTGGACTCCGTGCCGGACGGCGGCGCCTTCGACGGCCCCCTCGGCGTCGTCTCGTCCTTCGCCGCGCTGGACGAGCTCCGCGCCCGCGGGGCGCGCCCCGCCAAGCCGCTCGCCATCGCCAACTTCGGCGACGAGGAGGGCGCCCGCTTCGGCCTGGCCTGCGTCGGCTCGCGGCTGTCCGCCGGGCAGCTGGGCGTCGAGCAGGCGCATGCGCTGCGCGACGGCGACGGGGTGAGCCTGGCGCAGGCCATGGAGCGGGCCGGGTACGACCCGGAGGCGATCGGCCCCGACCCGGAGCGGCTGGCCCGCATCGGCGCGTTCGTGGAGCTGCACGTCGAGCAGGGCCGCGCCCTCGCGGAGACAGTGCACCCTGTCGGCGTCGCCTCAGCGATCTGGCCGCACGGCCGCTGGCGGTTCGACTTCCACGGCGAGGCCAACCACGCCGGGACGACCCGGCTGGACGACCGCCGCGACCCGATGCTGACCTACGCGAACACGGTCCTGGCCGCCCGTAAGAAGGCCCGGCTCGCCGGGGCGCTGGCGACCTTCGGCAAGGTCGGCGTGGAGCCGAACGGCGTAAACGCCATCGCCTCGCTGGTGCGGGGCTGGCTGGACTCGCGGGCGCCCGACGAGGAGACGCTTGCGGCGGTCGTCGGCGAGATCGAGCGCGCGGCCGTCGAGCGCGGCCTGCGGGACGGCGTGGACGTCAAGGTCACGCGGGAGTCGTTCACGCCTGTGGTGGAGTTCGCCCATGGCCTCCGTGACGAGCTGGTACGGCTGCTCAGCGGCGCCCCGGTGCTGCCCACCGGCGCGGGACACGACGCGGGCATTTTGTCCGCGTCCGTGCCGACCGCCATGCTGTTTGTAAGGAACCCCACAGGCGTCTCGCACTCTCCCGCCGAGACGGCGGCCGAGGATGACTGCCTCGCAGGGGTGACGGCACTCGCCGACGTACTGGAGGGCCTGGCGTGTCGCTGACGGCGCAGACCTACTGGGCGGAGCACGCCTGGCTGGGCGAGAGCGTGCAGCCGAACGTGCTCATCGTGACGGCGGTCGACGGCCGGATCAAGGAGGTGCGGGCGAATACGCCCGTGCCGCCGGCCGGGGCCGTCGGGCTGCACGGCCTGACCCTTCCGGGCCTGGCCAACGCGCACAGCCACGCCTTCCACCGCGCCCTGCGCGGCGTCGTCCAGGCCGGCAGCGGCACGTTCTGGACATGGCGCGAGGTGATGTACGGCGTCGCGGACAAGCTCACCCCCGAGCGCTACTTCGAGCTGGCCCGCGCCGTCTACGCCGAGATGACCATGGCGGGCATCACCTGCGTCGGTGAGTTCCACTACCTTCACCACGCGCCCGGCGGCACCCGCTACGACAACCCCAACGCGATGGGGGAGGCCCTGATCGCGGCAGCCGCCGAGGCCGGGATCAGAATCACCCTCCTCGACACCTGCTATCTCTCCTCCGGCTTCGGCGCCGACCCCAACACCCACCAGCTGCGCTTCTCCGACGGCTCGGCGGAGGCATGGGCGGAGCGGGTGTCCGCGCTCAAGGGCGACGGCAACACCCGGATTGGCGCGGCCGTCCACTCGGTGCGGGCGGTGCCCGTGGACCAGATCGGGACCGTCTCCGGCTGGGCCGACCACCATGCGGCGCCCCTGCATGTCCACCTCTCCGAGCAGACCGCCGAGAACGACGCCTGTGTCGAGGCACACGGCTTCACCCCGACCCGGCTGCTCGCCGACCACGGCGTGCTGGGCCCGCGCACCACGGCCGTGCACGCCACCCACCTCACCCCCGGCGACATCCGGCTGCTGGGCCACTCGGCCACGGGTGTGTGCATGTGCCCGACCACCGAGCGTGACCTCGCCGACGGCATCGGCCCGGCCGCCCAGCTCCAGCAGGCGGGCTCACCGCTCTCGCTGGGCAGCGACAGCCACGCAGTGATCGACATCCTGGAAGAGGCGCGCGCCATGGAGATGGACGAGCGGCTGCACACCCGCACCCGGGGTCACTGGAGCGCGGCCCGGCTGCTGCGCGCCGCCACGGTCGACGGCCACGCCGCCCTCGGCTGGGGGGACGACGCGGGCCGGATCGAACCCGGTGCGCTCGCCGACCTCACGACGATCGCGCTGGATTCCGTCCGCACGGCGGGACCGCCGCCCCGGCTCGGGGCCGAGACGGCCGTATTCGCGGCGACCAACGCGGATGTCCGGCATACCGTCGTCGGCGGGCGCCATGTCGTACGGGACGGGGCTCATCAGCTCGTCCCGCGCGTCCCCGAGGCCCTGGCCGAGTCCATCGCAGCCCTGCGGGACTGAGCCGGGGCCCCATGAACGGCATGCAAGGCACGAACGGCACGAACGGCCTTGCGCGCGGCCCAGAGCGCGACCGCCCCACGCACGGCCCTATCAAGGAGAACCCCGCGATGACGACCGCGACAGCCATCATCGACATCTCCACCCTCGTCACCAACGACCCCTCCCTCGGCGAAGGCCCCCTCGGTCTGCTCCAGAACGCGGCCGTCGTCATCGACGGCGACCGCATCGTCTGGGTCGGTGAGTCAAGCAAAGCACCCGCCACTGACAATCAGGTCGACGCGGGCGGCCGGGCGCTCCTCCCCGGCTTCGTCGACTCCCACTCCCACCTGGTCTTCGCGGGCGATCGGACGGCGGAGTTCAACGCCCGGATGTCCGGCCGCCCCTACAGCGCGGGCGGCATCCGCACCACCGTCGCCGCCACCCGCGCCGCCTCCGACCAGGACCTGGAGGAGAACGTGGCGCGCTACGTCCGCGAGGCGCGCCGCCAGGGCACCACGACGCTGGAGATCAAGTCCGGCTACGGCCTCACCTCCCAGGACGAGGCCCGCTCGCTGGAGGTCGCCTCCGCCTTCACCGACGAGGTCACCTACCTGGGCGCGCATGTCGTGCCGCCCGAGTTCGCCGACGACCCAGCCGCGTATGTGGACCTGGTCACCGGCCCGATGCTGGACCTGTGCGCCCCGCACGCCCGCTGGATCGACGTGTTCTGCGAGCAGGGCGCCTTCGACGGCGACCAGGCCCGTACGATCCTCACCGCCGGAGCGCAGCGCGGTCTGACCCCGCGCGTGCACGCCAACCAGCTGACCCAGGGCCCCGGCGTCCAGCTCGCCGTCGAGCTCGGCGCCGCCTCCGCCGACCACTGCACGCATCTCTCCGATGCCGACGTCGACGCCCTGGCCCAGGGCGACACGGTCGCCACCCTGCTGCCGGGCGCGGAGTTCTCCACCCGCTCGCGGTACCCCGACGCGCGGCGCCTGCTGGACGCGGGCGTGACCGTGGCGCTCTCGCCCGACTGCAACCCGGGCTCGTCCTTCACCAGCTCCATGTCCTTCTGCGTGGCGCTGGCCGTCCGCGAGATGGGGATGACCCCGGACGAGGCCGTCTGGGCGGCCACGGCGGGCGGGGCGCGGGCCCTGCGCCGTACCGACGTCGGCCGGGTCGCCCCCGGCGCCCGCGCCGATCTGACCCTGCTGGACGCCCCCTCGCCCGTCCACCTCGCCTACCGCCCCGGCGTCCCCCTCGCCGCGGCGGTCTGGCACGGCGGCACGCTGGTCTGACGGCACCTCCAGGACCGCCTTTCCGCGCACCCGGCGGCCGAGCAGCGCCTCGGCCCCGGGAGATAGGCTGCGAGCCGGCCTCCAGCAGGACAAGGGCAGGGACCGGGACCGAGGCCGAGGCCGGGACCGGCGGGGCGGGATGAACGGGGGTCAGAAGTGATGCGGATACGGCGGGGGATCGCGGCGTGCGCCGCGCTGGTCGCGGCCGGGCTGCCGGCCGCGGGCTGTGGCTCCGACACCGAGGACGAGCGGGGCGGCACCGCCGACGAGAGCGGCAGGGGCCGGCCGGGCGCGGAGACAAAGCCCCCCACGAGTGCCCCACGCGTCCCCGGGGTCGACGGATCCTCCGACCCGGACCTTCTGTTCACCGAGGCCCAGTTGGAGAAGGCGCTGCTGGACGGCGACGAACTCCCCGGCGGCGGGCGGGAGGTGTGGAGCGCGCGGGGCACCTTCAACCAGGTGGCCCAGGTGCCAGAAGGCGGCGGCCTGTGGGCGGACTGCCCGGCCGCGGTCAAGGGCGATATCGCGGAGCTGTGGGCCTTCCGCGCGCCCAGCGTCGTACGGCATCTGGTCCCCGACGACCGGAAGGCGGCCGCGGGCGGCGCCGGGATCAGGCCCGAGGTGCTGCTCTCGATGACACGGGAGCGCGCCGACCGCTACCTCGAGCTCACGCGCGCGCTCTACAAGAGCTGTCCCCGGACGGCGGTCGACGCCGAGGCGGGCCCGCCGCACACCTACCGCTACACCGCGGACGACGTGGAGCTGGGCGACGACGCCTTCGTCGAGACCTCGCAGTCGAAGGACGCCGACGCCGAGCAGGAGAATGTGGCCGACCTGGGCCCGTCGTACCAGGTCTATGTCCGCCTGGGCGGTGTGATCGTGACGTCCGGTGACTGGAAGGACCGCGCCGCCGCGCTCGCCGCGGCCGCGAAGGCGGCGGAGAAGGTCCGCACGACGCTGTACTCAAAGCCTCCGAACGGGCACGGATAAGGGCCCGTCCCAAGCGGGGGCGGGCCCTTATCCGTCTGCGGTGAGCGCTTATTCCTCGACCATCAGACCTCTGCGGAGCCGAACGAGGGTGCGCGACAGCAGCCGGGAGACATGCATCTGGGAAATGCCCAGCTCATCACCGATCTCCGATTGCGTCATATTCGCCACAAAACGCAGCGAGAGAATCTTCCGATCGCGCGGCGAGAGATCCGCGATGAGGGGTTTGAGGGATTCGACATATTCGATGCCCTCAAGTCCGTGGTCCTCATAGCCGATGCGGTCCGCGAGCGCGCCCTCGGTGTCGTCCTCCTCCGGCTGGGCGTCCAGCGAGCTCGCGGTGTACGCGTTGCTCGCGGCCATGCCCTCGATGACCTCCGCGGTGGTCAGGCCCAGCCGCTCGGCCAACTCGCCGGCGGTCGGGGCGCGGTCCAGCCGCTGGGCCAGTTCGTCGCCGGCCTTGGCCAGGTCGAGCCGGAGCTCCTGAAGCCGCCTGGGCACCCGGACCGACCAACTGGTGTCCCGGAAGAAGCGCTTGATCTCGCCGACGATGGTCGGCATCGCGAAGGTGGGGAATTCGACGCCCCGGCTGAGCTCGAAGCGGTCGATGGCCTTGATCAGGCCGATGGTCCCGACCTGGACGATGTCCTCCATGGGCTCGCTGCGGGAGCGGAAGCGGGAGGCGGCGAACTTGACCAGGGCCAAGTTGAGTTCGACCAGGGTGTTGCGCACATACGCGTATTCGTGTGTGCCTTCTTCGAGGATCTCGAGCCGCTCGAAGAGCGTCTTGGACAGCGCCCGCGCGTCCACCGGGCCCACCGTCTCGTACGGCGGAATCTCCGGTAGGTCCGCCAGTTCGGGCAGGTCCTCGAAAGAATGGCCGGTGGCCGTGGGGCCATCCGGGCCGGATGTGAACTGCTGTGACGACGTGATTGCCGACGAGGCGGTGATCCGAGTGTCCTGAGTGGCCGATGTGTTCACAGAGGAATCGGTGCGCGATTCGTCGAGCCGGGGTGACATACGTCTCCTCCATCATTCTCGGCATATGGCTGCCGATGCCATTACGAGCTGCTGCGGTTTGCGGCGCCTCCAAAGCCGGCCGTGGTGGTTGTGTCTCTCTACGCCTACCCGCAATCACCTGCAAGTGGCAAGTCCATCTTGTCCATATTTGGCGAAGTATGTGGATTGTTCAGCTACCGGAGGGCGTAGAGAAGGCGTAATGTTCGATGCGCGCAATCGAAAGCAACGAGACGCCAGAAGAGGTGCGCACATGGACCGCCAGATGGTCGGCAGCGCAAGCAAGGGCCGACTGCAGGTCGAGGTTCGGCACCACGGGGCGAGCGCGGTCGTGACACCGGCGGGTGAGCTGGATCACCACACCGCCGAGGCGTTGCGCGAACCGCTTGAGGCCTGCGTGGAGGAGGGGCATACGCGGCTGGTGGTGGACTGTTCCAGGCTGGAGTTCTGTGATTCCACCGGGCTCAACGTCCTCCTCGGCGCCCGTCTGAAAGCCGAGGCCGAGGGCGGCGCGGTCCATCTGGTCGCGATGCAGCCGGTCGTGGCGCGCGTGTTCGAGATCACAGGCGCAGAGGCCGTCTTCACGGTCCATGACTCTCTGGACACGGCGCTCGTCGAGTAGCGGTGACCCTTGTGTTCCCGGAGTTTTCCGGGTGTGTCTTCGGCGCGTCAGCGGTGCGTAGTCCTCGTCACACGAGACGTTCGGGGGAAGTGGGTGTTCTCGCGCTTTCGCCGGGCAGGAGACAGGCTGAAACTGTTGAAAAGATCAGGTATTCCTTGTCCCTGAATCGGTGAATCGGTGAGGTGAAGCCGCTGATGAGCACCACCCGGCCGTACCCGCCGGGCGACCGTGGCCCGGAGCCGGACGGCCCCGCCGCTTCGGCCACCCCAGCGGTGACCCCACCCGTCGGGCATATCCGCCAGATCCGCAGGCTCCACCTGATCGGAGCCAGCGGCGCCGTGCCGCGCGCCCGCGACTTCACCCGCGAGGCGCTGCGCGACTGGGGCTGGCTGCCGGCCGTGACGGCCGATCAGCGGGCCGCCGCCGAGGATGTCCTGCTCGTCGTCTCCGAGCTCGTCACCAACGCCTGTCTGCACGCCGACGGGCCCGAAGAGCTGCGCGTCAGCTGCTCACCGAAGGTGCTCCGGCTCGAAGTGGTGGACCTCGGCTCGGGCACCCCCGCCCCCCGCACCCCGCACCGCGCGGGCCGCCCCGGGGGCCATGGCATGTTTATCGTGCAGCGGCTGTGCCTCGACTGGGGGGTCGTACGGAACCCGGACGGCGCCGGCAAGACGGTCTGGGCCGAACTGGCCGCCCCCTCCTGACGCCTGGGGTCACCACTCCTCGTCCACACCTGACAATCCGGCGGACACGGGCCCACGCAGGCCCCGGTTTCCGCATCCTCACCCGCTTCGCGCCGAACCGGCGCGTACTTTGTCTTCCCTCGACAAGGTCCCCGGCGTACTGTCAGCGCCCGATCTGATGTGTCGTCAGTAACATTCGGCTGCGGCACTTGACGAGAGGGGATCTCGAGGTGTCCCACACAGCACGTCACGCGGTCGGCCGTGGCGCAGCCCTCGCACTCGCCGCCGCCATGGCCGGTTCGGCGGTGCTCCTCACCGCCCCGGCCGCGCAGGCCACCACCGTGGACGTCGACTACAAGTGCAAGACGCCGATCGGTGACAAGAGCGCCGTGTCGCCCATCGACATCAAATCCGTGAAGAGCGGCAGCGCGTACAAGCTCACCATGTCCTTCCAGAAGGGCGTCTCCTCCAGCCCCGTCGAGCTGGGCAAAGGCGCCATGAATCCGAGCGCGCTCATCAAGCTCGGCGGCGCGGAGACCGGCACGCTCCAGGTCTCCGGGCCCCCCAACGCCGAGGCCATCCCTGCCAACACCCCCATCAAGATCTCCGATCTGACGGGTACGTACACCCCGAAGAAGACCGGGAAGGTCACCTTCACCGCCTCGACCCTCACCATCAAGGCGCTGGGCACCACCACGACCTGCACCCCGGGCAACAACCCGGGGCCCTCGCTGACCCTGGATGTCACGGGCGCGGGCGGCTCCGGCGGCAGCGGCGGTTCGGGTGGCTCCGACAGTACGGGCGGGAGCGGTACGGGCGGATCCGGCACCAGCGGCACCAGCGGCACCAGCGGTGCGCAGACCTCCTCCGGTGGCAGCCTCCCGCAGACCGGACCGGCCGACTCCGCGGTCGCCCTCGGCACGCTCGGCGCCACCGTGGTCCTCGCCGGTGCGGCCGGAACGCTCTGGCTGACCCGCCGCAGGCGCCCGCACCGCGCCTAGGCCCCATACCAGTGACTTTGCGGTGAGTATCGGACGGCGACACGCCGACACCACGGCGTGTCGCTGTCCGATACTCACCGCAACTCAGGCCCTGGACGAACGAGCACGAGCACCAGCACCCAAGGAGCCGCCGATGCCGTCTCGTATCCGCGCAGCATGGACGGTCGCCGCCGCGCCCGCCGTCGCCGCCGCGCTGCTCACCGCGCCCGCCACGGCCGCCGGGCCGGACTGGTCCGCGAGGCCGGCGGCCGGTGGTACGGCCGGGCCGGGCGCGGGCGACCGGCCGTACTTCTATCTGGAGGGCGGGCCCGGCAGCGCGCTCCAGGACCGGCTCTCGATCGTCAACCGCGGCAAGCGGCCCCGTACCGTCCAACTCCGCCCGGCCGACAGCACTCCTGACGCGGCCTCGACGGCCCGGGGCAGCGGTGCGTGGATCTCGCTCGCCGCCAAGCGGGTCACGGTCCCGGCCCGCACCCGTGCCGATGTCCCCTTCACCCTCACCGTCCCGGCCGAGACACCGCCCGGCGACCACCCCGGCGCCATCGTCGTGACCGGCGGCGGCCGGGAGATCCGGGTGCCGGTGCATCTGCGGGTCAGCGGGCGGACGCTGGCGGCGATCTCCGTCGAGGACGTGAAGGTGGTCAAGGCCGGTGGCGGGGCCGCCATCCACTACGAGCTCGTCAACCGCGGCAACACCGTGCTGACGCCCCGGCTGGCGGTGCGCGCCGACGGGCTCTTCGGCGAGGTGCTGCGCCGGGACGCCCGCACCCTGCCCGTCGAACTGGCGCCGGGCCGCCGGGCCCGGCTCACCGAGAAGTGGCCGGACGCGCCCGCCCTCGACTCGGTGGACGTCACCCTCACCGTCACGGCGGCGGGCGGCGCCCAGGCGGCCGGCTCCGCCGGTTACACCGCCGTGCCCTGGGGTGTTCTGGCCGGGGCTGCGGCCCTGGCGCTGGGCGCGGTCGCGGGCGGGGGCGCCTGGCTGCTGCGGTGGCGGCGCGGGCGCCACCGCCCCGAGGACGGCGATGCGCCCGCGGAACCGGCGCGGGAGGCACGGGAGGCACGGGAACCAGCAGGCTCGGGGTCAGGAGCTAGGACGTGACAGGCCGTACGGAGACCCAGCCGACCCCGCGCTCGGTACCCACACCCACACCCACACCAGCGGCGAAACCACGCCGCCCGCTCGCCGCGCTGTTGGCCGTGGTCACGCTCGTCGTGCTCGCGCTGGGCGCACCGCCGCAGGTCCCGGAGGCCGCCGCGGCCGACGGCCCGACCGCGACGGTGTCCAAGGCGGAGGCGGGCGCGGGTGGCACGGTCACCGTGAGCGGCCAGGGGTGGCGGCCCCGCGCCCTGCTCATGATGCTCATCTGCGGACAGAACATGATCGGCGGCACCAACTCCTGCGCCAACTCCGACGGCAGAGCGGTCACCACCGACTCGAAGGGGGCGTTCCACAAGAAGCTGCCGGTCGCCGAGCCGCCCAAGCCCTGCCCGTGCGTCATCCATGTGGCGACCGTCACCGGCGAAGCCGCCTACGACGATGTGCCGTTCCGGGTCGCGGGGCATCCGGTCGCGCCGCTGCCCAAGCAGGAGGGGACCGGGGGCGAGCGGCTGCGAGTGCTGTCGGCGCGGCTCGACGGTTCGAGCGGGCTGCTCACCTGGTTCGGCGCGCCCCCGCAGCGCCGCCTGGTGGTCACCATCGCCAACCTCGGTTCCACCCCGGCCCGCGACCCGGTCTTCAAAGTCGGCACCTCCCACGGCGTGTTCGCCCCCTCCTGGGAGGAGCAGCAGTGGCGGGGGACCATAGCGGCCGGGAAGAAGGCACAGGTCAAGCTCCCTGTCGAACTGTCCGCGGGTGCGCACGGCGACTATCAGGTGTCGCTGAAGTACGGCGGGAAGGTGCTGGTCGAACAGCCGTGGACGGTGGGGCGGCCGTGGGGCGTCACCCTCTTCTGGATTCTGCTGTGCGTGGTGGTCCCGGCGGCGGTCTTCCGCATCGGCATGGCCGTCGTGGACAAGGTGCGGCCACGTACGGCGGTGGTCGCGGCGCGCGGCGGCGGTGAGGACGGCGGCGGCGCGCTGCCCTGGTTCACCCCGGACACCCTGCCGGACGGCGCGCTGCCGCAGACACAGAGCGCACAGAGCGCACGAAGCACACAGAGCGCACGAAGCACACAGACGCAACACCTTTCCGCACCGTCCCAGGAGAACCGACCGACCCCGAAAGGATCGACGTGAGTACGCAACGAAGAGTGGGCGCGGCAGCGGCTGCGCTGCTGCTCGGCGGTGCGGGCGTGCTGATGGGCGCGGGCACCGCACGGGCGGCAGAGGTCTCGTACGCGACCGAGTGTCTGCCGCCGCCGATCTCCGGCCTGCCTCCGGTGGAGGGCACCACGACAGTGGATGTGCAGGCCCCGGCGACGGCGAAGGTCGGCGACGAGGTCGAAGTGGTCTGGAAGACCGTGCAGGCCGCTTCCAAGAACCCGCCGATCCTCGACATCGAGGAGAACACCGTCTTGCCGACCGGCACCATCACGGTGGGTGGCGCGCAGACGGGCGAACTGGCCATGGAGGGGCCGCGGGAGAACCCGGCGATCCCCAAGGACAGCCCGATGAAGCTGTCCGATATGAAGGGCAAGCTCAAGCTGACACAGGCGGGGGAGGTGACGCTGACCCCGGGCGCGTACAACATCAACGTCAGCAAGCCGCTGTCCACGGACACCAAGTGTTCGGCGAAGGAGACCGTCAAGGCCGCGGCCACCATCAAGGTGACGGGCAGCGGCTCCACCACGACGGGCGGCACGACGACCGGAGGGAACACGACCGGGGGTACCACCACAGGCGGTAACACCACCGGAGGGAACACGACGGGCGGCACCACCACCGGTACCACCACGGGCGGCACGACGACCGGAGGGAACACCACCGGAGGGAACACCACCGGTGGCGGTGGCGGCGGCGACTCGTACACCGGCAAGGAGGTCCCGGTCGCCTACGCCTGCAAGACCCCCATCGGCGACAAGAACGCCACCTCCTCGGTCCGCATCGACGCCGTCAAGAACGGCGGGAGCTTCGATCTGACCGTCAAGTTCGGCAAGTCCGTCATGGACAGCCCGGTCGACATCCCCGCGGACTCGGTCAAGCCGTCGATGAAGGTCAAGGTCGGCGGCGCGGACAAGGGCACGGTCGCGGTGACGGGACCGACCAACAAGGGGCCGATCAAGTCCGGCGACCCGATCGAGATCCCGGACCTGACCGGCACCTACAAGCCCGGCGCGAGCGGCAAGTCGACGCTCACCCCCGGGGTGCTCACGGTCAATGCGCTCGGTACGACGACCACCTGCACCCCCGCCAACGACACCCAGGCCTCGCTGGAGCTGGACACCACGGCCCAGTCCAACGGCACCTCGGGCGGTAACGGCAGCGGTGGCAACGGTTCCAGTGGCAGCGGCTCCAGCGGCGGCGGCACCACGTCCAGTGGCGCCTCCACCAGCGGCGGGCTGGCCGAGACCGGCGCCAGTGACCACGGCGGCCTCAAGGCCCTCGGGCTGGTGGCCGGTACGGTCACCCTGCTCGGCGCCGCCGTCTTCACCCTGACCCCCTGGCGCAAACTGCGCGGCACACGCTGACGCACGGCGCGTACGCACGCGCGTGTACGCACGGCGTGTACGTGAGGGGCCCGGCGCGATCACCGCGCCGGGCCCCTCACTCGCGTATACGCGGCCTCAGTGGACGTCGGCCATCAGCTGTACGACCTTCTTGCGCTGGAGATAGATCGCGACACCGGCCACCGCGGCCACCGCCGCCTCCAGCGCGATGATCCCCACACCGCTCAGATCGACCCCCGCGATGGACAGCAGACCCGTGGTGCAGTCACCCGCGGTGACGGCCAGGAACCACACGCCCATCATCTGGCTCGCGTACTTCGCGGGCGCCATCTTGGTGGTCACCGAGAGCCCCACCGGCGACAGGCACAGCTCGCCCATGGTCTGGATCAGATAGATCGACACCAGCCACATCGGGCTGACCGTCGTACCGTCCGAGGCCATCCCCATCGGGACCACGAAGACGAAGAACGACGCGCCGATCAGCATCAGGGCCAGGGAGAACTTCGCCATCGTGCCCGGCTCCCGGCTGCGCCGGGCCAGGGCCAGCCAGGCCCAGGCGAAGACCGGCGCCAGCGCCATCACCATCAGCGGGTTCACGGACTGGAACCAGGAGGACGGGAAGTGCAGGCCGAAGATCGTGTCGGCGGTCTTGGTCTCGCCGAAGGCGGACATCGTCGAGCCGCCCTGGTCGTAGATCATCCAGAAGACGGCCGCGGCCACGAAGAACCAGATGTAGCCGCTGACCTTGCTCTGCTCGACCGGGGTGAGCTCCTTGTCGCGCTTGATGCGGACCAGCACACCGGTCGGGATGATCAGGCCGAGGATGGTGATCGGCACCAGCGCCCAGTTGAGCGTCCAGTGGCCGGTGGCCACCACCACGGAGTAGAAGACCGCGGCGACGACCAGCCAGATCAGGCCCTTGCGCAGCCAGGCGGTGCGCTCCGCGACCGCCAGCGGGGTCGGCACCACGCTGCTGCGCGGGCTCAGGTGGCGGGTGCCGATCAGGAACTGGACCAGGCCCAGCGCCATGCCGAGCGCGGCGAGCGCGAAGCCCAGGTGCCAGCTGTAGCTCTGGCCGATGGTGCCGATGACCAGGGGCGCGGCGAAGGCACCGAGGTTGATGCCCATGTAGAAGATCGTGAAGCCGCCGTCCCGGCGCGGGTCGGACGGCCCGTCGTAGAGGTGGCCGACCATCGTGGAGATATTGGCCTTCAGCAGGCCCGAGCCGAGGGCGACCAGCGCCAGACCGGCGAAGAACGTGGCCTGGCCGGGCACGGCGAGCGCCAGGTGGCCGGCCATGATGATGCCGGCCGCGATGGCGACCGTCTTGCGCGGGCCCCAGACGCGGTCGCCGAACCAGCCGCCCGGCATGGCGAGCAGATAGACCATGGCCAGATACACCGAGTAGATGGCCACCGCGTTGCCCTCGGACAGTCCGAGGCCGCCGCCCTGGCTGCCGTGCTTGGCGTCCGGGCCTCCGGCGATCAGATACAGCACGAGCAGGGCCCGCATGCCGTAGAAGCTGAAGCGCTCCCACATCTCGGTCATGAAGAGGGTGGCCAGGCCGCGGGGGTGGCCGAAGAAGGTCTTGCCGCCGTCGGCAGGGGTTCCCTGCCCGGCCGCGTCCTTCGTCAGGCTGGACGCCATGGTGGTTCCTTGCGTGTGCTCGTGCCCGGGCATGACCGCCCGAAGGCACGCCCGGTGGGGGGTGGCGGCCGCGTGCCGGGCCGGCAGAGCTGGTGGCTGCTGCCGCGGGGTACACGACGAGGACCTTCGGCGCTGGGTTGCGGCCAAAGGTCCCGAAAAGTTGCTACGGACTCGTTGTCACCATACGACACGCCATGCTCGCCAATGACCGTATTGAGAGATAGCTCACGCATGGCGTGTGCAACCTTTTGTGCTCCGTCCGTAGTCCTGTGCGCGCCCCGTGCGCGAACCTGGTCGGACTACCATCACCCCATGACCCGAGTACTGCTCGCCGAGGATGACGCATCCATCTCGGAGCCGCTCGCCCGCGCCCTGCGCCGCGAGGGGTACGAGGTGGAGGTGCGGGAAGACGGACCGACCGCGCTCGACGCCGGTCTGCAGGGAGGCGTCGATCTGCTCGTCCTCGACCTGGGCCTGCCGGGCATGGACGGCCTGGAGGTCTGCCGCCGGCTGCGTACGGAGGGCCATGGCTTCCCCGTCCTGGTGCTCACCGCGCGCGCGGACGAGGTGGACACGGTGGTCGGCCTGGACGCCGGCGCCGATGACTACGTCACCAAGCCGTTCCGCCTCGCCGAGCTGCTGGCCCGGGTGCGGGCCCTGCTGCGGCGCGGCGCCGTCGAGACACAGGCGCAGCAGCCGGCCACCCATGGGGTGCGTATCGACGTCGAGTCGCACCGCGCCTGGATGGGTGACGAGGAGCTTCAGCTGACCGCCAAGGAATTCGATCTGCTGCGGGTCCTGGTCCGGGACGCGGGGCGGGTCGTCACCCGCGACCAGCTGATGCGCGAGGTGTGGGACACCACGTGGTGGTCGTCGACCAAGACGCTCGATATGCATATCTCCTGGCTCCGCAAGAAGCTCGGCGACGACGCGGCCAACCCCCGGTACATCGCCACCGTGCGCGGAGTCGGATTCCGGTTCGAGAAAAGCTGAGAAGAGCTGAGAGAAGCCGGCAGACATCTCAGCGTGACACGGTAGGACCATGCGCCGTCGCTTGATCAATTCCACGCTCGCCGTGGTGCTCGTCGTCATCGCCGTCTTCGGCCTCTCACTGGTCATCGTGGAGACGCGGACCATCGAGAACAGCGCTCAGGAGAGCGTCGACTCCGACGCGGTGCGCCTGGTCAGCATCGTCGACAGCAGGCTGCTGGGCGGCGAGGGGGTGACCCCCGCGGTGCTGCGCGAGCAGATCGAGCCCGGCCGCTACGCCATGATCAAGATCCCGAACCGCGATGTTCTGGAGATCGGCAAGCGTCCGACCGGCAGTGTGATCTCCTCGCAGGAGCGGGGCGAGCAGGGCGAGACGGTGCGGGTCGAGGCGTCGCGCTCGACGGTCAGCCGGGAGATCGGCCGCACCATGCTGATCATCCTGGCGGTGGCGCTGCTCGCCGTGCTCGCCGCCGTCTTCCTCGCCGTACGGCAGGCACACCGGCTCTCCGCCCCGCTCACCGACCTCGCCGAGACCGCCGAGCGCCTGGGCTCGGGGGACCCGCGCCCCCGCCACCGGCGCTACGGCGTACCGGAGCTGGACCGGGTCGCCGATGTGCTCGACTCGAGCGCGGAGCGGATCGCCCGGATGCTCACCGCCGAGCGCCGGCTGGCGGCCGACGCCTCGCATCAGCTCCGTACGCCGCTGACCGCGCTGTCCATGCGGCTGGAGGAGATCACGCTCACCGACGACCCGGAGACGGTCAAGGAGGAGGCCACGATCGCGCTGGCGCAGGTGGAGCGGCTGACCGACGTCGTCCAGCGGCTGCTGACCAACTCGCGGGACCCGCGGACCGGCTCCGCCGTGGCCTTCGACCTGGATGAGGTGGTCAAGCAGCAGATCGAGGAGTGGCGCCCCGCCTCGCGCAGCGAGGGCCGCGCCATCGTGCGGTCGGGGAAGAAGGGGCTGCGGGCGGTCGGCACCCCGGGGGCCGTCGCCCAGGTGCTCGCCACGCTGATCGAGAACTCGCTGATGCACGGTGACGGCACGGTCGCCCTGCGCACCCGCGTCACCGGCAACCAGGCGGTGGTCGAGGTGTCCGACGAGGGGCCCGGTGTGCCGCCCGACCTCGGCGCGCGGGTCTTCGAGCGCACGGTCAGCGGGCGCAACTCGACGGGGCTCGGGCTCGCCGTCGCCCGCGATCTCGCGGAGGCGGACGGCGGCCGTCTGGAGCTGCTGCAGCAGCATCCGCCGGTCTTCGCGCTCTTCCTGAGCCGCGAGGGCGACCCGGGCCGCGAGGCCGGCCCGGGAGCCGACTCCGACACCGCCTGACGCCCTTATGGGCCGGGGCTACTTCCTGGCCGTCGGCTGGTCGCTCGCCTCGGACAGGAAGGACTCGGCGGTCTCCACCGCCTCGCGGGCGGGCAGCGCACGGAACACCCAGGTGCGGTAGGACCAGAACCGGAAGAGCGTGGCGATGCCGATGCCGACGAACTTGAACACGTTGTTCTGCAGCTGGCTGTCCCAGCCGAAACCGTACGTCGCGGTGTAGAGCACGCCGTTCTCGATGATCAGGCCGACCGCGCTGAACAGCAGAAAGAGGGTGAGCTCCTTCGTACGTCCCTGCTTGTCGCGGTCCCGGTAGGTGAAGTACCGGAACCCCACGTAGTTGAAGGCGATGGCGACGATGGTCGCCACGATGCTGGCCCGTACCGTGGGCAGCTCGGTGAAATGGCTGACCAGGTTGAAAACGCCCAGGTTGACCAGGACACCGGCACCGCCGACAGCGCCGAACTTGAGGATCTCATGGGTGAGTTGATCCACTCGTGCGCGCAGCCTGCCGATCGTGCGCTGTTCACTCATGGCAACTACTCAGCCCCGTCCGATCGGCGTCAACAACTCCGACCATGCTAACCAGCGGCCGGAGCGCCCGCCCGTCGGTGTTGCAGAACCGGCCTTTTATCACCGAACTGTCACAGGCCGCCACGGGTGCGCAGCCGCAGCTCCAGCACCGCGGCCACCGCCTCCAGCCAGCGCGCCACGATCTCGTCCTCCGCCACGCCCTTCACCATGGGCGCGGCCGTCCCCAGCCACTCGCGCGCCAGCGCGCCCGCCTCGGGCCCGGGCAGCGGTTCCGGCAGCTCCGAGGCCATCCGGGTGCCACCGCGCCGTACCACCTCCGCGAGGTACGCCACCGACCGCGGCTGCACCTCCAGCCGCTCGGCCCCGAGCGCCGCGGCGATCGCCCCGTCCCCGAAGAGCGCGGCGCGGTGCGCGCCGCCGAACATCATCCCGTAGCGGATCATCAGGGGGACGTCGAGGGCGATCAGCTCCTCGTCGGTCATGTTCTGGTGTGTCATGGGCCGGGGTCACCTCAGCGGGAAGGCTCATCGGGGCAGGGAATACACATACGCGTTCGGCAGGCGGTGGTCGGACGCCTTGTCCATGTGGTTGTTGATGAAGTCTTCCTCGCTGACCCAGGTGGTGTACCCCCACGGGTTGTAGACCTCGAGCTTGTCGCCCTCATGGCCGACGATCAACATGGCGTGCCCGGTACGCACCTGGCCGGAGCTGTCCGTCGAATACCCTTCGACGCCGATCGGTACGGGCTTGCCCTCGTCCACCGCCTCCTCGATCAACGGTAGGGCGTCCCGCCGGCTCTCCGTGTTGTTCATTCTGTGGTGCTCATAGGTGCCGCCGGTGTGCTGCGCGAGCTCGTCGTTGAGGACTTCGCGCTTGCCGGTCAGGTCCATGCCGCCGTCGGGGAGGGGACCGCCGTCGCCCTCCTCGTGGACCCGGATCTGCTCGTTGAGCAGCCGCTTCTTGAACGCGGCGGGGCTGTCGTACGCCGGGTCGCCGGGGTGCCCGCCGGTGGTCAGCCGCAGTGTGTAGACGGGGTCGACCAGGGCGCGGGCGGCGACGGTGGACGAGGACACGCAGGTCCCGTTGTCGCCCTGTGTCCACTGCGCCCCCTTGGCGCCGGGGACATCGAACTCGGACGCCGAGTCCACGCCGACCCTGGTGTCCCCGCTGGTGTGGAACGGCGCGAGGTGTTCACGCAGCCAGGTCGTGTCCCGGCTGTGGATGTCCTCGCCGAAGGACCGCAGCGTCTTGATGTCGTACCCGGCGGCCAGGGCCTTCATCAGATACGCGCTCTCCTGCGGGGACTTGGCGCGGGAGATCAGCCGGTCGAACTCGGCCTGGTCCTGCGCGCTCATCTTGTCCCTGAACTGCGCCGAGCGCTTGAGTTCGTTGGCGCTGAGGATTTCGTTGAGGTCCGCGGGGCCGCCCGGATCGGCCGCGTCGGCGATGACCAGCCGGTCCGCATCGGTGAGGCCGCTTGCGGTGACCCTCCGGGTCCGGGCCTGTGCGGCCAGCTTGGTGAGCTTGTCCGCCGCCTTCTTCCCGCCCTCCTTGGCCCGGTCGTCCGCCTCGATCAGGTACGTGATGCCGTCGAGGGTGGCCTTCTTGGCTTCCCGGAGCTGTTCGCGATCGCTGAACATGCCGCACAGCGACTTCCCGTAGTCCAGCGCGAGGCGCGCGTATTCGTCCGTCGCCTGCGCCGCTCCGATATCGATGGCCAGCTGCCGCAGCACCGGTACGGCCTCCCGTAGCTTTTCGGCCGTGTCATCGGTGGTGCGCGAGGCGGCGCCCACGACCTCGCTCGCCTTCTCCCCGGCCGTGCCCACCCACACCGCGGGCAGCCCGGCCTTCGCCACCTTTCCCAGGTCGCCCTGCGCGGACTCCAAGAGCTCCGCGGCCCGCGTGTAGCTCGCCGCGACGCCGTCGATGTGGTCCGAGTCACCGACGGGCTTCGGAGTGTCCCGTGCTTTGCCGATCGCGTCGGACAGATCCGAGCAGAACCCGATCGCCGCGAAGCCCGTGTCCTCGACCTTCAGGGACTGCACATGCTTATGCAGCGCGTCCAGCTTCTGCCGCTTGGCCTGATCCTGCGGCTTCTGCTGTGTTTTATCGTGCCCGGCCATGTGCGCCCTGCTCCTCAGGAGTTCTGCGAGTAGCGGTGGATAGCGCTGAAGTCGCTCTCTCTGGCGTGGTCGGTTCCGCGATACGCCTTCGAACTGACCCCGATCTTCTTCTGCAGCTCGCGCACCGCGCCCTCAAGGGTCTTGCACTCGGCGATCCAGGCGTCGGAGAAATCGTTGAAGGCGGGCGCGGCCCCGTACTCGCCGAAGTGCATCAGGGAGGAGGGCAGTTCGAGGAGTCCACCGAATCCGGGGAACCCGCCGCCCTCGTCGCCCTGCTCCAGCAGCCCCTTGGCCGCCTTGATGTCGTCGGCGGCGAGCCCCAGGCGCTCCGCCTGGCTGAGCGCGCCGCCGTGCTGGATGCCGAGGTCCTTGTCCTGTCCCATAAAGGCCTCCCCCGAGGAAGTGGACGCGGCGGGCCCGCGTCAAATACGGCCGAATCCTAACCATCGTGACTGAGACCGGGACGGGCGGGCCGGACTGGCGGGCCATCGGCGTCGTCCCGAAACGCCGGATCAGCGCACGGTCACCCGATAGGTGACGGTGCGGGGAAGGTCGGGGGAGTAGCCGCCGGCGGACTTGTCCGTGCCGAAGGAGTTGGCGAGGACGATCCGGGTCTGTCCGGCCTTCAGCGCCTCGAAGGTGAAGTACTTGGTGTGGCCCCCGCCGATGAGTTCCTTCTCCCGGGCGGTCTGGTACGAGCTCTCGCCCACCTTGCGCAGCACCGCCGCCGACGGGCCGGGCTTGGCCACGCTCCAGTCGGCGCGCGCGGAGATGTTCTGCCGCATGGCGATCGAGAACCGCTCGCCGCGCTTGACGGTGATCGGGCCCTCGGTGCGGTCCAGGTCCTTGGAGTAGGTCCGGTCCTGGTGCACCGTGCCGAGGCCGGTGGGTTTCGGGTCGGAGGACGGTGAGGGGGAGGTCGAGGGTGAGTTCGAGGACGACGAGGGGCCCGCGGACTTGGCGGGGGAGCCGTCGTCCGACTGGCAGCCCGCGGCGCAGAGCGCGAGGCCGGTCAGGAGCAGGGCGGAGGTGCGACGGGTGATGGTGCTCATAATCACTTCGGCAGGTAGACGGAGTAGGCGGTCGGGAAGTAGCCGTTGGTCGTGTAGCCCATCCTGTTGTGGACGAAGTCGTCCTCGCTGATCCAGGTGATGGTGCCGTTCGGGTTGTAGACCTGGAGCCGGTCGCCCTCGTGCCCGACGATCATCATCGCGTGTTTGCCGGTGGAGCCCTTGACGTCGACCGGGACGGGCACGCCGTTGTCGATGTGCCGCTCGATCTCGGCCAGGGACGCCTGGCGCTCCGCGTTGTTGTCCAGCTTCCGTTCGGCGTAGTTGGCGTCGGTGTAGCTGCCCACCTCGACGTCGGCGACGTGCTGCTGGCCGTAGGGGTCCATGCCGCCGTCGGGGAGGGGATCGCCGCCGCCCTCCGCATGCACGCGGTTCTGCTCCTGCTTGAGGCGGTCGGCGAACGCGATGGGGTTGTCGTACGCGGGGTCGTCGGGGCGGCCGCCGGTCGTGAGCTGGAGGGCGTAGAGGGGGTCGACCATCGCCCGGGCGTTGACGGTCGACGAGGCGACACATGTTCCGTCCGGACCCTGGTCCCACTTGGCGCCCTGGTAGTTCACATAGTTGGTGCCGGCGTCGGTGCTCTGGATGACGACGGGGGTGAGGCGGTCGCTCAGCCACTGCGGGGGCCGGCCGTGGATCTGCTGGGCGAAGCCGTCGATCTGCTGCAGACCGTGCCCCGCTGCCAGGGCCTTCATCAGATACGCCCGCTCCTGCGGGGACTTGGCGGAGGACAGCAGCCGGTTGAACTCCGCCTTGTCGTGCGCGTTCATCTTGTCCATGAACTCGGAGGAGCGCTTGAGCTCGTTGGCGGTGAGGATCTCGTTGAGGTCGGCGGGGCCGCCGGGGGCGGCGGCGTCGGCGAGAACGAGCTGGTCGGCGTCGGTCAGCCCGTCGGCGGTGACCTTCCGGGCCCGGGCCTCGGACGCCAGCTTGGTGAGCGTCTTCTGGGCCTCGTTGCCGGCCGCCTTGGCGCGGCCGGCGGCGTCGCTCATATACGAGACGCCGTCGAGGATGGCCGTCCTGGCCCGGCGCAGCTCGTCGGCCGGCATGATGAGGTCGCCGTTGTTCAGGATCGACGCCGCCGCGTTGAGCGCGCTGACCCCGTAGTCGTGCTTCGACTGGGCCTCGCGGATGCCCTCGGCCAGGGCCCTCAGCGCGGGGACGGCCTCCTGGAACTTCTGGCCCATCTGGTCGGCGGAGTACGAGGCGGCGTTGATGACCTCGCTCGCCTTCGCCCCGGCGGTGCCCACCCACACGGCGGGCAGCCCGTCCTTGGCGACCTTCCGCAGATCGCCCTGGGCCCTGTCCACGATCGCGGCCGCTTCCCGGTAGCGTCCCGCGACGCCGTCGATATGGTCCGGGCTGCCGTGCGGGGCGGAGAACTCCCGGGCCTCGCTGATCGCGCCGGCCAGGTCGTTGCGCGCCCTCATCTGGTCGTCGAACGAATCGGGGTCCACCTGGATCGCCTGGACGCGCTTGTGCAGCTTGTCCAGCCCGTCCTGGTTGTCGGTGAACTTCTCTCTCAGCCTGCCCGTCGTCATTCGGCTTCCCCCTGTAGGACGCGCGCGGCAGGTCCACGTCAAACCGTGCCCGGCAGGTCCATGTCGAATGCACGGAGATCATAACGTCGTGCAGGAACATCCAATAGATCCGCCGAGGTCAGGGCCATCGCCATGCGCCCCGGGGCCCGTCTGGCCGGGAAGCTACCCTTGGGGGCGTGACATTCCCGGTAGTCGGCATGGTCGGCGGCGGCCAGCTCGCCCGTATGACCCACGAAGCGGGCATCCCGCTCGGCATCAGGTTCAAGCTGCTCAGTGACACCCGCCAGGACTCGGCGGCCCAGGTGGTCAGCGACGTCGTGGTGGGCGACTACCGCGACCTGGAGACCCTTCGTGCTTTCGCACAAGGCTGTGATGTGGTCACCTTCGATCACGAACACGTCCCGGCCGAGCATCTGCGCGCCCTGGAGGCGGAGGGCGTCGTCATCCGCCCCGGCGTCGAGGCGCTGCTGCACGCCCAGGACAAGGGCGTCATGCGGGAGCGGCTGCGCGCGGCCGGGGTGCCCTGCCCCCGCCACCGCATCGTGGCGGACCCCGCCGACGTGGAGCGGTTCGCCGCGGAGGGCGATGGTTTTCCGGTCGTTCTGAAGACGGTCCGCGGCGGCTACGACGGCAAGGGGGTGTGGGTCGTCGGCGACGCCGAGGAGGCGGCCGAGCCCTTCCGCGCCGGGGTGCCGGTGCTCGCCGAGGAGAAGGTCGACTTCGCCCGCGAGCTCGCCGCCAATGTCGTACGGTCCCCGCACGGCCAGGCCGTCGCCTACCCCGTCGTCGAGTCGATCCAGGTGAACGGGGTCTGCGACACGGTCATCGCCCCGGCCCCCGGGCTGAGCGAGGAGCTGTCCGGCCAGGCCCAGGAGATGGCAATCAAGATCGCGGCGGAGCTCGGGGTCGTCGGCCATCTCGCGGTCGAGCTCTTCGAGACCCGGGACGGGCGGCTGCTGGTCAACGAGCTGGCGATGCGCCCGCACAATTCCGGCCACTGGACCCAGGACGGCGCCGTCACCTCGCAGTTCGCCAACCATGTGCGCGCTGTGCTCGACCTGCCGCTCGGCGACCCGCGCCCGCGCGCCACCTGGACCGTGATGACCAATGTGCTCGGCGGCGACTTCCCCGATATGTACTCCGCCTATCTGCACTGCATGGCCCGCGACCCGGCCCTGAAGATCCATATGTACGGCAAGGATGTGAAGCCCGGCCGCAAGGTCGGCCACGTCAACACCTACGGCGACGACCTGGCCGACGTGCGCGAGCGCGGTCGCCATGCCGCCGACTACCTCCGAGGGACCATCACCGAATGAGCAGCCCCAGCGCCCCCGTCGTCGGCATCGTCATGGGCTCCGACTCCGACTGGCCCGTGATGGAGGAGGCGGCGAAGGCCCTCGACGAGTTCGAGATCCCGTACGAGGTGGATGTCGTCTCCGCCCACCGCATGCCGCGCGAGATGGTCGCCTACGGCGAGAACGCGGCGCCCCGCGGCCTCAAGGCGATCATCGCGGGCGCCGGCGGCGCCGCCCACCTCCCCGGCATGCTGGCCTCCGTCACCCCGCTGCCGGTGATCGGCGTGCCGGTCCCGCTCAAGTACCTGGACGGGATGGACTCGCTGCTGTCGATCGTCCAGATGCCCGCGGGCGTGCCCGTGGCCACCGTCTCCGTCGGCGGCGCCCGTAACGCCGGGCTGCTGGCCGCCCGCATGCTGGCCGCCCACGACCCCGAACTGCTCGCCCGGATGCGCGACTTCCAGGAAGAGCTGAACGAGCAGGCCACGCAGAAGGGCAAGCGGCTGCGGGCCAAGGTGGAGAGCGCGGGGTCGTTCGGCTTCGGGAAGTAGCGGGAGGGGCATACGGGGCGCGGCTGCCCGTGGCCCCGTGACTTGGGCCGGGCCTCGTAAGAGGATGGGGCAATGACCGACCGACTCGCGCAAGCCCGTGCCCTGCTGGCCGCCCACCCCGTCGTCGACGGCCACAACGACCTTCCGTGGGCCCTGCGCGAGCAGGTCCGCTACGACCTGAACCAGCGCGATATCGCCCTCGACCAGCGCGCCCACCTCCACACCGACATCCCGCGGCTGCGGGCGGGCGGCGTGGGCGCGCAGTTCTGGTCCGTCTACGTACCCTCGCGCCTGAGCGGCGACGCCGCCGTCAGCGCCACCCTCGAACAGATCGACGCGGTGCGGCAGCTGGCCGGCCGCTACGGCTCCGATCTGCGGCTCGCCCGCACCGCCGACGACATGGAGGCGGCGCGGGCCGAGGGCCGGATCGCCTCCCTCATGGGCGCCGAGGGCGGCCACAGCATCAACTGCTCGCTCGCCACCCTGCGCGCGCTGTACGAACTCGGCGTGCGCTATATGACGCTCACGCACAACGACAACACCCCCTGGGCGGACTCGGCGACCGACGAGCCGCGCGCCCATGGCCTCACCCGCTTCGGCGAGGAGGTCGTCCGGGAGATGAACCGGCTCGGCATGCTCGTCGACCTCTCGCATGTCTCGGCGGACACCATGCGGGACGCGCTGCGGGTGAGCGACGCCCCCGTCGTCTTCTCGCACTCCTCGGCGCGCGCCGTATGCGACCACCCGCGCAACATCCCGGACGACGTGCTGGCCCAGCTGCCCGCCAACGGCGGTGTGGCGATGGTCACGTTCGTCCCGAAGTTCGTCCTGCCACAGGCCGTGGCCTGGACGCGGGCGGCGGAGGAGAACCTGCGCGCCCACGGCCTGGACCCGCTGGCCACCACGCCCGAGGCGATCAAGGTCCACCAGGCGTACGAGGAGGCCAACCCCCGCCCGGTGGCCACGGCCGCCACCGTCGCCGACCACCTCGACCATATGCGGGACGTGGCGGGCATCGACCACCTCGGCATCGGCGGCGACTACGACGGCACGCCCTTCGTCCCCGTGGATCTCGCCGATGTCGCGGGCTACCCGAACCTGATCGCCGAGTTGCTGGAGCGACGCTGGTCCGAGGCCGATCTGGCCAAGCTGACCTGGCAGAACGCGGTACGGGTGGTGCGCGACGCGGAGGCGGTGGCGCGCGACCTCGGCACCCACCGGGGGCCTTCCCTCGCGACGATCGAGGAGTTGGACGCGGCGGGGACCTGACGCGGCGGGGACGGCTATACGGCGGGGACGGCTATACGGTGGGGCGGCCCAGCGCCCGGTAGGTCCAGCCGGCCTCGCGCCACCGCTCCGGGTCGAGCGCGTTGCGCCCGTCCAGAATCCGGCGCTCCGCGACCGCCCCGTCCAGCGCCGCCGGGTCCAGCTCGCGGAACTCGGCCCACTCGGTCAGATGCAGCACCGCGTGCGCGCCCTGCGCGGCCTCCAGCGCGCTGGGCGCGTAGGCGAGGGTCGGGAAGAGGGCGCGCGCGTTGTCCATGCCCTTGGGGTCGAAGACGGTGACCTGGGCGCCCTGGAGGTGGATCTGGCCCGCGACATTGAGCGCGGGGGAGTCCCGTACGTCGTCCGAGTCCGGTTTGAAGGTCGCCCCCAGCACCGCGACGCGCTTGCCGAGGAAGCTGCCGCCGACGGCCTCGCGGGCCAGCTCGACCATGTGGCCGCGCCGCCGCATGTTGATCGAGTCGACCTCACGCAGGAACGTCAGCGCCTGGTCGGCGCCGAGTTCGCCGGCGCGCGCCATGAAGGCCCGGATGTCCTTGGGCAGACAGCCGCCGCCGAAGCCGATCCCGGCCCGCAGGAACTTCTTTCCGATCCGCTCGTCATGGCCGATGGCCTCGGCCAGCTTGACCACATCGCCGTCCGACGCCTCGCAGACCTCGGCCATGGCGTTGATGAACGAGATCTTGGTGGCGAGGAAGGAGTTCGCCGCGGTCTTCACCAGCTCGGCGGTCGGGTAGTCGGTGACGACGAACGGCGAGCCTTCAGCGAGCGGCGTCTCGTAAACCTCGCGCAGCAGCTTTTCCGCACGGTCACTCGTCACGCCGACCACGATGCGGTCCGGGTGCAGGGTGTCCTGTACGGCGAAGCCCTCGCGCAGAAACTCCGGGTTCCAGGCCAGCTCGGCGTCCGCCCCCGCCGGGGCCAGCTCCGTCAGCCGGGCCGCGAGCCGGGCCGCGCTGCCGACCGGGACGGTGGACTTGCCCACGACCAGGGCCGGGCGGCGCAGATGCGGGGCGAGCGAGTCGATGGCCGCGTCCACGTAACTCATGTCACACGCGTACTCGCCGTGCTTCTGCGGAGTGGTCACGCAGACGAAGTGGATATCGCCGAACTCGCCGACCTCCTCGTAGGAGGTGGTGAAGCGCAGCCGCCCCGTCGATCCCTCGAACCCCGGGACATGCCGCCGCAGCAGCTCCTCAAGACCCGGTTCGTACATCGGCGCCTTGCCCGCCGAGAGCATCGCGATCTTCTCGGGGACGATGTCCAGGCCAAGCACCTCGAAGCCGAGCTCGGCCATGGCCGCGGCGTGCGTGGCGCCCAGGTAGCCGGTGCCGATCACGGTGATCTTGAGGGCCATGCGTGCTCCTGTAGGCGTGCGGGCGGGATGCGCTGCCTGAGCATAGTCGTGCCCGCGCGCGAGCTCCGATCCGCTGTCCCCTCCCCGCACCGCTCCCTGCTCTTCTCCCTGCCGTCCGCTGTCGGCAAAGTCACCTGTACCTGCTTGGGACCGCGCTCTAGAATTCAGTTACTTAACGGTAGTTAGCACTCAGGGGAGTGAGAAGATCTTGGCGAGTTCCGTGGACTTCGACCTGTACCGGCCGTTGGAGGAGCACGACATGCTCCGCGAATCGGTGCGCTCGCTCGCCGAGGCGAAGATCGCCCCCCATGCGGCAGAGGTCGACGAGGAGGCCCGCTTCCCTCAGGAGGCGCTGGAGGCCCTGGTCGCCAATGACCTGCACGCGGTGCATGTACCCGAGTCGTACGGCGGCGCGGGCGCGGACGCCCTCGCGACCGTGATCGTCATCGAGGAGGTCGCCCGCGTCTGCGCGTCCTCCTCCCTGATCCCGGCCGTCAACAAGCTGGGCTCCCTCCCGGTGATCCTCTCCGGCTCCGAGGAGCTGAAGAAGAAGTACCTGGCGCCGCTGGCCAAGGGCGACGCGATGTTCTCGTACTGCCTGAGCGAGCCGGACGCGGGCTCCGACGCGGCCGGTATGAAGACCAAGGCCGTGCGCGACGGCGACCACTACGTCCTCAACGGCGTCAAGCGCTGGATCACCAACGCCGGGGTCTCCGAGTACTACACCGTCATGGCCGTGACCGACCCCGACAAGCGCTCCAAGGGCATATCCGCCTTCGTCGTCGAGAAGTCCGATCCGGGCGTCTCCTTCGGCGCCCCCGAGAAGAAGCTCGGCATCAAGGGCTCCCCGACCCGCGAGGTCTACCTCGACAACGTCCGCATCCCCGCCGACCGCATGATCGGCGCCGAGGGCACCGGCTTCGCCACCGCCATGAAGACCCTCGACCACACCCGTATCACCATCGCCGCCCAGGCCCTCGGCATCGCCCAGGGCGCCCTGGACTACGCCAAGGGCTATGTCCAGGAGCGCAAGCAGTTCGGCAAGCCGATCGCGGACTTCCAGGGCATCCAGTTCATGCTCGCCGACATGGCCATGAAGCTCGAGGCCGCCCGCCAGCTCACCTACGCGGCCGCCGCCAGGTCCGAGCGCGTCGCCGCGGGAAGCGGGAAGGAAGATCTCACCTTCTTCGGCGCCGCCGCCAAGTGCTATGCCTCCGACGCCGCCATGGAGATCACCACCGACGCGGTCCAGCTCCTCGGCGGCTACGGCTACACCCGTGACTACCCGGTCGAGCGCATGATGCGCGACGCCAAGATCACGCAGATTTATGAAGGCACGAATCAGGTGCAGCGGATCGTGATGGCGAGGAACCTGCCGTAGCAGGCAGCCTCTGAGCTCGGGGAACCCGCCGCCCTCCCTGGCCGTCGTAGCACCACAGGACAGTCGAGCCAGGGGGCGGGGGCAGTCATGGGCAGAGTGCGCGTGGGGGCGCTGGGGTTGCTGCTGGCGTTAGGTGCGGTGGCGTGCGGTGGGGACGGCGGCTCGCCGGGGGAGCCGCCGGCCGAGAAGCGGCTGAAGGCGCGGAAGAAGGAGGGCGAGCGCTGGGAGGAGGGGCCCAAGCACCCCAAGGTGCATGTGGCGTATCCGTACGACATGCCGGGCCACTGCGGCATCGCATGGGCGACCTTCGGCGGCAGGACCTGGAAGATCTCCGGGGTCGGCCCCAGCATCAGCAGGCAGGTCGAGGGCGATGCCCCGGAGGGGGCTGACGTCCTCGCGGGCTATATGACGCTGATGGCGAAGGACGAGGCGGTGTTCGAGGCGGCGGGCTTCCCACCGGTGTACTTCACGGCGACGAAGGCGACCCCGCCCATGTGCGACTGAGCTCTCGGGGTGCAGGGCTAAGGGCTCAGGGGCGGTCGAGGCGCAGCCGCTCGGCTCGCGGCAGACCCGCGACCACCAGGTCGTACGAATCCTCGATGAGCTCCCGGACCAGCCGGTCCGGGAGCTCGCCGTCGACCGTCACCGTGTTCCAGTGGCGCTTGTTCATATGCCATCCCGGAACGATCAACTCCGGATGCTCGGCACGGAACCTGATCGCCTGCTCCGGGTCGCACTTCAGATTCACCGTGAGGGGGCGGGCTTCCAGGGTCGTCAGGGCGAACATCTTGCCGCCCACCTTGTAGACCGAGACTTCCGGGACTCTGGGGAAGGGGAACTCCTCCACTGCCGCATTGAAGGAGAGGCAGAAGGAGCGAAGCTGCTCGGGGGTCAATCCGGTATCTCCTTGCGCTAGTTGTCGGACGGGCCCATGGCGAAGAGGACGAGCTCGGTCCGGCCGTTGTGGAAATCGTCTTCGCCGCGGGGCTCCAGGAGAGCGGCCAGCCACCGTCCGTCCGGTGACCAGGAGAGCCCTTCGACCCAGGTCGTCAGCTGCCGACCCATGACGATCTCCTTATCGGCCGTCCGCCACACACAGAGCTCCTGCAGGCCCTCCTGGCCCTCGTACAGATAGGACAGCTTGCGGCTGGAGCAGTTGACCACGAGGTAGCTGCCGTCGGGGCTCGACTCGAGCTGGAACAGCCGTTCCGAGGCGTCCATGACCTTGTCGACGACCTCACCCGTCGCCGGATCGACGACGTACAGGTTCTCCTGCGCGCCCAGGAACAGCCGGGAGTCGTCCCCGGAGAAGCTTTCGCACTGGATGGGGTCCCAGCTGTCGGCGTGGGCCACGCGCCGGCGCGGCGACCGCTCCGTGGCGAGCAGGTCATAGCCGCCGTCGCGCGCGTCATTGGGGTGGAGCCGGTAGGCGCCGTCCCGCGAGCGGGTCTTCCCGCCCTGGAACGGGACCTCGGCCTCCGTACGAGCGTCGACGTCGAAGGCCCACTGCGGCTCGACCTCGGCATCCTCCGGCTGAGGGTATGTCTTGACCGTGAGGATGTGCTCCCCCGGCACCCACATCAGCACCGGCACGATCCACTCGTCACCCGCCGAGGTGTGCAGCACCTCGCTCCAGTCGGCGGTGTCGTACACCCACACCCGGTTCTGGTCGCTGCATACGGCCAGATACTTGCCGTCGTCGGAGAACTCCACCTCCAGGAGATGGTCGTAGGCCAGGTCGCCGGTGGCGCTGTCGAACGGGCGCAGGGTGACCGCGGGGCCGGCCAGGTCCGGGATATGCGGCGCGTCCAACGCCGTCCAGGTGTCCGCGATGAGCGGAAACGCCGCCGTCCCCCAGGCGGCACCCTCGCGCAGCGGCTCCAGCCAGCGCCGGTCGGTGACCGTGACCTCGTACTCGCACTGGACGAGCAGGTCTTCGTCCTGCCAGGCCCCGTCGCGCTCGTAGTAGAAGTCGTGCAGCCGCTCCCACTGCTGCGCGGCGAGCGGACCACGAACACCTGGAACCGGGCGCGCAGCCGCTCCCGGTCGACGGAAAGCACCCGCACGCCGTACATATCGGTCGACATCGTCGCCCTCTCCCTGCGAAGGTCAAGTGGCCCAATCCGAACCGATGTTGTCACGAGCCACCGACAACCGCGCCGACCAGCCGCCCAGGGTGAGCACCCGGCTCTCCAGCGTTCTGCCCGGCTGCTAGCATCCCGTCCAATTCGCGATGGGGGTAAGGAGCGGGGATGGGGGACGGCCAGGTCGTTTATGAAATCAGCGGCGTTACGAAGAGATTCGCCGGCGCCGAGCGGGCAGCCAACGAAGATATTTCGTTCACCATTGAACAGGGTGAGTTCTTCGGCATGCTTGGCAGCAATGGTGCCGGAAAAACCACCCTGATCAAACAGATGGTGGGACTGCTGAAGAGCAATTCGGGCACCATCCGGCTCTACGGCAAGGACGTGCTCGCCGACCCCGTCTTCACCAGCATGCGGGTCTCGTACATGCCCCAGACCGCGTTCGCCCTCAACAGCCTGACGGCCGCCGAGGCGATCTATGTCACGGCGCATCTGAGGGGGCTCGGGCGGGGGGAGGCCAGGCGCCGCCGGGACGCGCTCATCGAGCGGCTGGACATCGGGGCGATGCGGAACAAGGCCGCCCGGCGGATGTCCGGCGGGGAGCGCCGGCTGCTTCAGCTGGCGGTGGCGCTGGTGGCCGATCTGCCCGTGCTGATCCTCGACGAGCCGACGAACGAGCTGGACCCGGCGCGCCGGCGCATGGTCTGGGACCTGCTGCGCGAACTCAACCATGAACAAGGGCAGACCATCGTCCTGATCACCCACAACGCCCTCGAGGCCGAGCAGGTGATCGAGCGGGTGGGCATCCTCCGCGAGGGCGGGCTGGTGGCCGTGGGGCGGCCTGCGGAGCTCAAGAGCGGGCTGGCCAAAACGCTGAGCGTGCATCTGACCCTGCGCGAGGGGATGGCCGCCGAGCTGCCCGACTACCTCCTGGTGCAGAGCCGGCACCGAGGCAAGGTGGTCGCGCAGGTCTCCCGTACGGATGTCGCGCGGCTGACCGCCGATCTCGATCTCGACGAAGTCCTCGAATTCCGGCTGCAGTCCAAGACGCTGGAGGAGGTGTATTTTGAGTACGGGAACTGAGGGAATTGAGCGCAAGCCGCTGCCGTTCCATCGCGCGGTATGGACCCTGTTTCTGGTGCAGCTCTCCAACTGGCGGTGGTCCTGGCGGGGGATGGTGATCACCGGCATGGTGGCGCCCATCCTCACCCTCGCCGCGATGGGGGTATTCGCCAAGGAATCGGGCGGCCAGTCGGTGCAGCAGGTATTCGTCGGCAGTCTGACCCTGGCGCTGCTTTTCGAGACGCAGAACAAGGTCGCCGCGAACTTCGCCTTCATGAAGTTCAATGACGCCTTCGCCTTCTACGCCGCGCTGCCGGTGCGCCCGCAGGCGTTCATCGTCGCCACGGCGGCCGCGTTCACCCTGCTGGCGCTGCCCGCGCTGGTGTGCACCACGCTGTTCGGTGTGCTGATCCTCGGGCTGAACGTCAGCCTCTCGCCGCTGGCCGTTCCGGTGCTGCTCGCGGTGGTCCTGCCGTTCGTCGGCTACGGCGCATGGCTCGGAAGCCGGGCGAACAGCCCGGAGGAGGCCGGTTCGCTGAGCCTGCTGTCCGTCCTGGCCATGGTCTCGCTCGGGCCCGTGGCCATCCCGGCCCATCTGCTGCCGGACTTCATGGTCTGGATCGGCTGGGCGAACCCCGCCTTCTACGCCTCTTCGCTGCTGCGGCAGGTGTTCTTCGGCCCGGTCGGCGGCACGACGGCCGTCTACTTCGGTGTGCTGCTCGGCTATCTGCTGCTCATGTGGGTGCTGAGCAGTAAGCGGATAGCCGGATTCGGCGGGACGGCGGAGTCGTAGCCGACGCGCAAGAAAAGCGGAACGGCTGCCGCACCGAATCAGGTGCGGCAGCCGTTCACGTTCCGCGCAGGTCACGCGGTGGCCCTACTTGCTGGAGACGGTTACCTTCTCGTCGTTCTTCAGCTCCTCCACCAGCTGCTTGACCTTCGGCATGTCCCACTGCACCGCGCTGCCCTTGGAGGTGGCCAGGCCGGGGTTGGAGACGGGCATGTTCATCTGCTTGCCGTCACCGCCGGAGACGCTCTTCATCGCGAAGAACATGTCCTTCACGTCCCACAGGCTCATGTCCTTGTCCACGATCAGCGAGTCCAGGCCCGCGCCCATGGTCGGGTAGAGCTTGAAGGGGTTGAGGACGGTGCTCGGCGTGGCGGCCTTGTTGGCCAGCGCGGACAGGAACTTCTGCTGGTTCTTGGTGCGGTCCAGGTCGCCGCCGGCCAGGCCGTAGCGCTGGCGGACGAAGGCCAGCGCCTCCGTGCCGTTCAGCGTCTGCTTGCCCTTCTTCAGGTTGGTGCCGGCGTGCTTCTCCTTCATGTCCTGCGGGACGTCGATCTCCACGCCGCCGACCGAGTCGACGATCTTGGCGAAGCCGTCGAAGCCGATCTCCGCGTAGTGGTCGATATGCAGACCGGTGTTGTACTCGACCGTGCGGACCAACAGCTCGGGGCCGGCCATCGAGAAGGAGGCGTTCAGCTTGTTCTGCGAGTTCTGGTACCGCTTGCCGGTGTCCGGGCCGGTGAAGGCCGGGATGGTGACCCAGGAGTCACGGGGCAGGCTGACCATGGTGTTTCCGTTGTCACCGACGTGCAGGATGATGATCGAGTCGGTGCGGCGGCCGTTGGCGGAGCCGGTGTGCAGCTTCTTCTTCTCATCGTCGGACAGGCCCTCGCGGCTGTCCGAGCCGACGATCAGATAGTTGGTGCCCTTGCTGCCGTCCGGCCGGTCCTCGACCTTGCTGAGGTCCACCTCGCGCCGGAGCTTGGAGTCGGCCCAGAAGTACGTGCCGACGCCGACCGCGAGCAGCAGCACCAGGAAGGTGATCAGGCCGATGGTTATGCGGCGCTTCCAGTTCTTGGGCCGGGCCGCGCGCGGGGCGCCGCCGTGGCCGTCCGGTCCACCCGGTCCGCCGGGCCCGCCCGGGTCGCCGGGGCCGCCGCGGCCGTAGACCTGACCGGTGTTGTAGCCGTCGTCGGCGTGGCCGCCGTAGTCGTCGTAGTCGTCCTGGCCCCGGGATGCCTGCTGCTGGTGCGGGACGGAGCGGCGCGGCGACAGATCAGGGGGGAGCGGCGGCTCGGTGTGCCGCGGCGGGCCTCCGACGCCCTGGCCCGCGCGCCGCACCTGCGGCATGGCGCGGGCGCCTTCCGGTTCGGCGCTGCCGCTGCCGCTGCCGTACCGGTCCCTGCGGTCGCTCGTCCACCCGTCGGGCCAATCATTCATGAAGGGAAGTGTGCCTTCCCGGGGCGGTCGCCTTACAGGGCGGGTGCCGGATCGGGGCACGGCTGTTGCAGACCTGATAAGAATCCGCCCGGCATATGGTTGTCGGCATGACCATTCAGGCCTCGGATCCGGAGTCAGACATTCCGGGTAAGCCCACGTCCGCCGCACGCATCACCCTCTCTCACATCATGACCGGCAGTGACACCAATCTCCTCGGCACCGTGCACGGCGGCGTGATCATGAAATTGGTCGATGACGCGGCGGGAGCGGTCGCCGGGCGTCACTCCGAGGGCCCCGCGGTCACGGCCTCGATGGACGAGATGGCCTTTCTGGAGCCGGTCAGGGTCGGCGACCTCGTCCATGTGAAGGCCCAGGTGAACTGGACCGGGCGGTCCTCGATGGAGATCGGGGTGCGGGTGATGGCCGAGCGCTGGAACGAATCCACGCCTGCGACCCAGGTCGGCAGCGCCTATCTGGTCTTCGCGGCCGTCGACGCCGACGGCAAGCCGCGCCTCGTACCGCCGGTCATACCGGAGACCGGGCGGGACAAGCGGCGCTACGAGGAGGCCCAGATCCGCCGTACGCACCGGCTCGCCCGGCGCCGCGCGATCAAGGAGCTGCGCGCCCAGCGGGCCGCGGAGGGCATCGAGGACGCCTGAGGTGCCGCGGGGCCGCCCCGGGGTCGCCCCCGACAGGCGCAACGGTGTGTGATTGCGCGCTTACCCATGGTTCGTACAGTGGGCGCATGCCACGCCTTCCCCGCGCCGGTTCGCTGGCCGTCATCCACATCCCGGCCACCCTGCTGTTCGTCGCCGTCGGGCTGATGGTCGGCGGGACGGTCATCAACGCGGGCGGACTCGTCACGCTGACGGTCAGGCCCGTGCGCACCGTCACCCCCGAACCCAACCCCACCTGGTCCACCACGCCGGGCCAGGCGCCGGTCACGCCGGCCCCGACCGGCCCCGACGTCATTCCGACCTCACCGCCGACCTCACCGCCGACCTCACCGCCAACCTCGCCCCCGACCGGCGGCCCCGACACAAACTCACCGGGGCCCCAGGAGTCACCGCACCGGCCCGAGCAGCCGCAGCCCCAGCAACCACCCAAGCCGGACCAGCCCCAGCAACCCCAGCAGCAACCCCAGCAGCAGCCGCAGGGCGGGCAGCCGAGGGCGCTCTGGCGCCCCGCGGCCCTGCACAGCGCGGCAGCCCTGCCCGCGGCGCGGCAGGGCACCGGGCAGGGCGGGACGACGCTCCAGGCCAATGTGCCGGCGATCGCGACGGCCCTGGTGGGCCTGTGCGCCCAGATCCTGTCCCTGCTGACCGCCCTGATCGGGCTGTACGTGGGCGGGCGGCGGGCCGGTGCGGCCCGGAGAGAGCCGCAGCCCGCGGGGCCCCACGACACCAGCCCCCTCCGCAACACCGGCACCGTCCGCCCCCCTAAAGGCAGGCGACCTCGGCGCCGCTGACCGCTTTGCCCGCGCCCTTGTCCGCCGAGGGGTCCTCGGCCCGCACCGGGTGCACCGACCGGAAGTCCGAGCCCAGCGTGACCCGCATCACCGACCCCTGCCGCGCCACCGGCTTCAGCCGGGAGCCGGGCAGGGCGGCGGCCAGGGTGCGCACCGAGCGGTTCCAGATCGGGTCGTACTCGATCAGTGTGCGCCGCACCGCCGAGGACGCGGCGTCCGCCGGGGCCCCGGTGGTGGCGAAGCCGTGGGTGCGCAGCGCGCGGAGGGTGCGCCGGGCCAGGCCCGTGGTGCTGGTGCCGTTGAACACGCGGACGCGGACCTGGGCGGGCGGCACGTCGACCGGGGTGGCCCGCAGCCGCTTGCGGCGGTGGACGGCGAGCGGGCGGTCCTCGCGGAGGGCCTGGAACAGGCGCGCGGCCCGCACCCGGTCCCAGCGGAGCGTCGAGCCGAGGCCCTTGACCGGGGTGCCGGGCAGCTGGACCGGGACCGAGACGAACTCGGAGGACTCGACGGTGAAGCCGCGCATGGCCTGGCCGAGCGCGACCATGTCCGCCGCGCCGAAGCCGCGGTCGG
>NZ_MUNE01000335.1 GCF_002154605.1 Streptomyces milbemycinicus
CGCCCCGCGGGGCGAGGTGCTGGGCGCGCTGTTCCTGGTCGGCCCCGAGGCGCGGGCGGACGCCCGCGCTCTGCTCGCCCTCCGGCACGCCACCGTGTCGCTCGCCCTGGAGCTGGCGCATCAGCGCACGCTGGCGGAGGTGGAGCTGAGGCTGCGGCGCGATCTGGTGGAGGACCTGCTCACCGGCTCGGACGACACCAGCGCCTACGCCCGGGCCCAGGCGCTCGGCCACGATCTGCACGGTCCGCACCATGTGGTCGTCGTGCGGTGGGCGGAGCGGGCGGCCGACGACTCCTTCGTCCAGGCCGTCGACAAGTCGGCGGCGGCCCTGGGCATGCGGTCGCTGCCCGCCCGCCGGTCCGGCACGGTGGTCCTGGTGACCGACGGAAGGCCGCCCGGACGGGAGCTGTACGCCGCGCTCAGCCGGGAGGCCGGGACGGGGTCCGGCGCGATCGGCGTGGGCGGCCGCTGTGACTCCCCGGGAGAGATCCCGCGCTCCTACCGGGAGGCGCTGCGGGCGCTGGAGGTGCGGCGGCGCTCGCCCACGGCGTACGGGACGACCTTCTTCGAGGACTTGGGGCTCTACCGGATCCTGCGGGCCGGCAACGACTACCAGGAGATCGAGGGGTTCGTCCGGGAGTGGCTGGGGCCGCTGCTCGACTATGACTCCGCACACCGGACGGCCCTGGTGGCGACGCTGTCCCGGTACTTCGACTGCGGCGGCAACTACAGCCGGACCGCGGCGGCGCTCGTGGTCCACCGCAGCACACTGCGCTACCGGCTTCAGCGGATCCGCGAGATCAGCGGCTCCGACCTCACCAACGCCGAGACCCGGCTGAACCTTCAGGTGGCCACCCGCGTCTGGAAGATCATGAGGACCGGGCCGGACTGACCCGCGCCGATCCTCCGCGTCAGTCCTGTTCTCGCAGGAAGTCCGACAGCCCCCCCAGCAGCCGGTCCACATCCCCGCTGCCGTTGTACGGGGCGAGACCCACGCGCAGCCCGCCGGTGTCGCCGAGCCCCAGCCGCCGGGACGCCTCCAGGGCGTAGAAGGAGCCGGACGGCGCGTCGACCCCGCGGGCGGCCAGATAGTGGTAGGCGTCCACGGTGTCGCGGCCCTCGATGGTGAGCAGCAGGGTGGGGGTGCGGTCGGCCGCGCGGGAGTGGACGGTGACCCGGTCCAAACCGGCCAGCCCCGCCTCGATCCGCGTCCGCAGCGAGTCCTCGTACGCCTCCAGAGTGGTGAGCGCGGAGACCAGCCGCTCCCGGCGCGGACCGTCCTGCCGCGGGCCGAGACCGGCCAGGAAGTCGACGGCGGCCCGGGTGCCGGCCAGCAGCTCGTACGGCAGGGTCCCGAGCTCGAAGCGCTCGGGGACGGCGCCCGTGGAAGGCAGCAGCTTGTCCGGGCGCAGGGTTTCCAGCAGCTCGGGGCGGGCGGCGAGCACGCCGTGGTGGGGGCCGAGGAACTTGTACGGGGAGCAGGCGAAGAAGTCAGCCCCCAGCGCTTCGATGTCGACGGGGGAGTGGGCGGTGTAGTGGACGCCGTCGACGTACAGCAGGGCCCCGGCCTCATGCGTCAGCCGGGCGATCTCGGCCATGTCGGGGCGGGTGCCCAGCAGATTGGAGGCGGCGGTCACCGCGACGAGGCGGGTGCGGTCGCCGAGTACGGCGCCGATGGCCTCGGGGGCCAGTTCGGCGGTGCCGGGGTCGAAATCGGCCCAGCGGACCGTGGCACCGGCCGCCGCCGCGGCCTGCACCCAGGGGCGGATGTTGGAGTCGTGGTCGAGCCGGGTCACGACGATCTCGTCACCGGGCCGCCAGGTCTTGGCGAGGGCGTGGGAGAAGTCGTATGCGAGCTGGGTGGCGCTGCGGCCGAAGACCACGCCCGACGGATCGGCGCCCAGCAGGTCGGCGAGCGCCCGGCGGGCGCCGGTCACGGTGGCTTCGGCGTTGCGCTCGCCGGGCGTGCGGGTGCCGCGGTTGGACAGCGGGCCCGCCAGGGCGTCGGAGACGGCCTCGATGACGGGCAGCGGTGTCTGGGTGCCGCCGGGGCCGTCGAAGTGGGCGGAGCCGGCCTTGAGGGCGGGGAACTGCCGGCGGACGGCGGCGATGTCGTAGTCGCTGTCATGGTCGCTCATGGCTTCTTCTTCCCGTCGAACCAGATGGTCGCCAGCGTGGGCACCAGCCCCGCCCAGAAGAGGATCCGCGGCACCGTGCGCTCCGTCCACGGCAGCTGCGAGATCAGCAGGGCGCAGAGCATCGCCCAGGCCGCCTGGGCGAGTACGACGCGGGCCCAGCTGCCGCGGCGCACCAGCGACCGCACGTTCAGCTGGACGCCGGTGCGCAGCCTGCGGTAGCGGCGCCAGGCGCCGAAGCCCCAGATCGCCGCCATCACCACCAGCACCCACAGCCGGTTGCCGAGCGGCACCGGCAGCTCCCGCGCCGCCTCGCCGTCCTGGGGGAACAGATCGACCATGACGCCCGCGGCCGCCACACAGATCAGCGCCAGCCAGCGGATACCGCGCAGCAGCCGGTAGGTGGCCCGGTCGAGGTCGTGGCGCAGCCCGGTGTTGTCCGGGGCGGCGGCGAGCGCGTCGGCGTACACCTCCGCGGCCTGCGCGGCCGTGGTGCCCGGCTTGTGCGCCTCCTGCATGCTCACCAGATACAGGGCCTGGTTGTTGGTGGGGTCCAGGCGGAGCACCTGGCGCAGCGCCCACTTGTAGGTCTCGGTCTCGCCCGCGGCGCCGGCCGTCCGCCACAGCGCCTGGTACGCGTCCACGCTCTCCGGGTCCAGCCGCACCGCCTCCTTGGCCAGGTCGAGGGCCTCGAGGCGGCGGGTCGGGTAGTACATCAGGAACTCGGCGAGCAGCGCATGCGCGAAGCTGTTCTGCGGATCGACGCGCAGCGCCTGGCGCAGCGCCTCCTCCGCTTTCCGCCAGCGCTCCGGCTGCTCCAGGTGGTCCGCGCGGCGCAGCGCCTGGGCGTACATGCACAGCGCGCCGAGGTCCTCGGGGGCGCGCTGGAGGGCCTCGCCGAGCGAGGTGAGCGCCTGCTCCACCTGGCCCGCCACCACCTGGCAGCGGCCGAGCCTCACCCAGGCGCGGACGTCGTCCGGCTCCTCGGCCAGACGCCGGCCCAGCAGGGCCGCGGCCTCGTCGTACCGCTTCAGCTCGATGAGTACGTCGGCCTGTTCGAGGGCCGGGTGTGGGGTCACAGCTTCCGCCTCTTTTTCAGATACGCGAGCAGGTCGTCGTACATCCCGCCCTCGTTGGCGAACATGGCCACATTGCGGGCGGCCGCGAACCACGGTTCGGTGGAGGGGACCGCCGACTTCGCCGCGTTGAGCAGGTCCTTCATGCCGATCATGCGCACGGTGCCGGTGCGCGCCGAGTCGAGCAGCGCCGTCTCGGCCGCGGCCTCGCACACATGGGCCAGATCGGCGCCCGAGAGGCCGTCGGTGGCCTTGGCGAGCTTGCCCAGGTCGACGCTTTCGATGGGGCGGTCCCGCAGGTGGTAGCGGAGGATCGCCTCGCGCGCGGGGGCGTCGGGAGGCAGCACGAGGAGGGTGCGGTCCAGGCGGCCCGGGCGGCGCAGCGCGATGTCCACGTCCCACGGGACGTTGGTGGCCGCCAGCACGAACACACCGTCGTTCGCGGGGGCGTCGACGCCGTCCAGCTCGGTCAGCAGCTGATTGACCGTGTTGCGCATACCGCTGTTCTGGGTGCGGCTGCGCTTGCCGCCCAGGGCGTCCAGCTCGTCGAGGAAGACCATACAGGGGGCCTGACGGCGGGCGGTGGCGAACACCTCGTGCATATTGCGCTCGGAGTTGCCGATCCACATGTCGAGCACATCGTTGATCGACACCGACAGAAACCCGGCGCCGAGCTCTCCGGCCACGGCGCGCGCGATGAACGTCTTGCCGCAGCCGGGCGGCCCGTACAGCAGCAGTCCGCCGCGCAGGCTCTTGCCGTACAGCTTGCGCAGTTCGGGGTTGCGCATCGGGGCGAGGAAGGCCGCCTCCAGACGCTCCTTGACCTCCTGCATTCCGCCGACGTCCGCCAGCCGCACCGTGCCGGGCGCGGCCACCTCCCAGGCGGAGGCGTCCCCGGGGTCCCCGCTGCCGTCCACGGCGAGCGGGGTCTCGACGAACCGGGGCGGCATCGCGTCGCCGACCTGGTCCTCGGCGGCCCGCCAGTCGAAGCCGCCGCGGGGCGCGACGGCCGGCGGCCGCGCGGCGGGCGCCTCGGTGGCCGGTGCCTGCGCGGCGGGCGGCGCGCTCTGCCGGGGCTGCGCGGGCGCCCCCATGGCGCGGGCCATCAACTCCCGCGCCTGCGGGTCGCCGGGCGCATGCTGCAGGGCGACGGCGACTTCCGTGATGGCCGCGTCGTGCCGGCCCGCGGTGAGCAGGAGTTCGGCGAGGTGCAGCCGCAGCGGTACGTCGCCGGGCGCCGCCGCGACGGCCGCGCGCAGGCTCTGGATCAGGGGCGAGTCGTCCGACATGGCGCACACTCTAGGAGGTGGGCCACACAGGTGATCACCCTGCCCCCGAAGTGTATGGCCCCTGGTGTGCGGTCGGTTATGTGCCCAGTGCGTCGGGGCAGCGGGCGATCACGACGATGGCCGCGTCGTCGTCCACATGCCCGCCGGTGTGCCGGAGCATGTCGTCCTGGAGATAGCGCGTCAGCGACTGCGGGTCGCCGCCTGTCCAGGCCGCGACGCGGTCGACGAGCGGGTAGAAGTCACCGGCGGCGTTCCGCGCCTCGATCAGGCCGTCGGTGTGGAGCAGCAGCAGATCGCCGTCTTCGAAGTCGAAGATTTCGGTCTCGTAGTCGCTCGCGGACGTCACGGCCAGCCCCAGCGGCAGCGCGGGCTCGGCGACCTCCAGCGTGCGGATCTTTCCGCCCCGCAGCAGCAGCGGAGGGGGGTGTCCGCAGTTCACCATCGTGGCGGTGGGGCGGTCGTCGTAGACGTCCAGCACCAGGGCGGTCACGAACGACTCCTCGGGGTCCTGCCCCTCCCCGCCACCGTGGTTCCAGTTCCAGCGCATCGCGTTGCCCAGGTGCGCCGCGACGGCGGTCAGCGGGAGGTTCCGGTAGGCGGACCCGCGGAAGGCGCCGATCAGCATCGCCGCGTCCCCGACAGCGGACAGGCCCTTGCCGCGCACGTCGCCGATGACCAGGCGGGCCGCGTCCTTGGTGACCACGGCCGCGTACAGATCCCCGCCGATCTGTGCCTCCTCCTCGGCCGCGAGATAGGCGGAGGCGATCCGTAGCGCCCCCATCCGGTCGGGCAGCGGCCGCAACAGGACCTCCTGAGCAGCCACGGCCACCGAACGCACCTGGGTGAGTTTGCGCTGGTGCCGGTCGGCCGCGAACCGGAAGGCCGTCACCAGGACCGAGATCAGCAGGAGGGTGCCGACCTGCGCCTGGTGGTTCGCGGACGTCAGACCGCCGTGCAGATGGGCGATGACCATCTGGGCCCCGACGGCGAGGGCTCCGATCACACCGGTGGCCATGGGGCCCGCGAACGAGGCGGTGATCGCGGGCGCGGCGATCAGGAACGGGCCCAGATGGATGGACTCGGGTGTCTGGATGTCGATCAGGGTGATCGCCACAATGATCCCGAGTGGAATGGCGAGCAGCCACCGGCTCCACCGCCGTGAACCGGCCGGATGGGCAGGAGCGTGCCGATCGCGCATATCTCCTGCTTACACCCGTTGCCGCCGCGGCGCCCGGCTGTCATGGCCGGTGATACGGGCCTATACGGAGGCGCAGGTCTCGCGTATGTAGTCGTCGCTGTCCGGCGCGGACACGTCCAGGTCACGGCGGACGATGGCGACCCCCGGCTGCTGCCAGCCGGCACAGGTGGTCTCGAGCGCGGAGGCCCTGTACTCGATCATGATGACCTTCGAGAAGGCCTTGGTGTAGTCGCCGCACTCGGGGGGATCCTGCTGTCCGCACTCCTCGGCGATGGCGAAGTCCAGACCCAGCTCCTCGCGGTGCGAGGCGAGCTCCAGGGTGTTCTTCTGGCCGATCGCCAGGTGCGCGGCGTGTGCGCGGTCGGCCAGCAGCTTGATGAAGGCCATGGCGTCGTCTCCGGTGAGCAGGTCCTGGGAGCGGGTGTAGCTGTCGTAGTTGTCCGGCTCCACGGCCTGGTATCCGGCCTTGGCGCAGCCGTCGATCCAGCCCCCGACCGTGTCCGCGATCCGCTCCCGCTTGTCCTTGGTGCGGATGTCGAGCAGCGCCTCACCCCAGTCCTCGTCCATCACCACATCGCCGTTCGCGTCCCTGAGCAGCAGATCGTGGTCCCAGTCGTCCTCGGCGTCCGGCTGCGCCTGGAAGGCGTTGACGTAACAGATGTTGTACAGGCCCGGCGCGGGCGCGGCCTCGCGGTCCCTGCTGACGATCTCCACACCGGAGGGCGGGGTGTACGGCTCGTTGATCTGGTAGTCGAAGTTGGCGCCGTCGGCCGGCGGGAGCGTGACACCGTCGGCCGGGGCGGCGCGCTTGGCATCGGGGGAGGCGGTGGCCCGCGGGGTCTTGGTCGTCTTCTTCGTCCGTGGGGTGTCCTCCGGTCCCGCGTGGGCGATTCCGATCACGGTGAAGAGGGCGGCGATGCCGATCAGGACCACCAGCACCGCACCTGTCAGCGGCTGGCGGGGCGAGAGGGAGCTGCGTAGAGACATGTGCTTTCCCATGTGTTGGACGCTGACCCCGCCTTGGACCTCGGCCCTGGCGACCAATGCCGGACTGGTGATGGGGGACATCCGTTACCGGCTGGGTGCGTCGCTCTCGGCGCCGCGCTCCGGAGAGACTTCGGCACACCGAATGTAATGATCCAACTGAACGAGCGTCAAGTGGTGTTCCGGGAGGGCACCGGCCACCCTCCCTCCGGAGGGGCAGAAGACCAGGTCCGATAGGGTGCGGGCCATGTTTTGGCACCAGAATTCCCTGCACACCCTCCAGCGTCGGCAGCCCCTCACGGTGTCGTCCCGCCGGAGCAAGAAGACCCTCGTTGCGGCCGTCGGCATCGGAATGGCTCTGGTGCTGAGCGGGTGCAACGACGACGGCGGCGGGGCCACGGACGGGACCAAGGACGAGGGCGCCCGCGCCACCCAGTCGAAGTCGCCGTCGGCCGGGGCGTCCGGGTCATCCGGGTCTTCCGGGTCTTCCGGGTCGTCGGGGTCCTCCTCAGCCCCGGCGAGCCCGGCGGCGGACAAGCCGCTGGTCGCGGGGTGGCAGACGCAGACCAGGGAAGAACACCACTTCAGCTACGACGTGCCGGCCAAGGCCGACAAGTGGAAGGTCTTCAACCCCGACGTTTCCCTCTCCTACAACGATGAGACCGGCAAGCCGATCGTCGTGATGACCGGCGCCGCCAACTACCGCGAGGGCGGCTGCGCGTCGAGCCCCAACCCCAAGGCGTTCGGCGAGGCGGGCAAGGGTCAGCTCGCCACGGTCGGCACCACCGGCGGGGGCAAGGACGGCAGTCTGCAGGAGAACGCCCGGAACTGGGCGGGCAACTGGGGCTTTGTCGCCTACGGAGGCAAGGACAACAAGCCCAAGATCGAGGTCAGTCAGGCCAAGCCGTGGAAGCGCAACGGCATCGAGGGCTACACCGCGACCGCCAAGGTCACGGTCGTCAACCGGCCGAGCGCCTGTGTCCCGCCGAAGGCCGTCGTGCACAGCATCGCGCAGAAGCTCCCCGACGGCACCATGCACGGCTGGGTCATCTACGCGGACCAGGGTGTGCCGAACGCGCTGACGTCGGCCGAGATCGAGAAGATCATGAACACCGTCCGGCCGACGGACGGCTGACCCCCGCGCGCGGCGGACACCGGACGGTTCCGGGTTTCCCGTCATCTGCAACTCGCCCTCGGGCGGCCCGGATGAGGGCCGCCCGAGGGCAAAGTTGAGTCCGTGTCATTTTTGCCGTCCCCGGCCTTGTGGGTTGGGGGCGGCTTCATTACTTTCCAGTAGGCAGCGCGCTGCCATGTCCATGACCGCGCTTAAAAGGGGTGTTCCCCGCCGTTTGGAAGGATGCACCATGCCTGTCTGCGCAGCCGGGCGTGCCCGGCGAGTGTTCTCCGCGAGCGGCACTCGGCACCGCGGATCCACCCGCACCCTGCTCTCCCTCGCCGCCGCCGTGGTGCTGGCCGTGACCGGCTCAGCCGCGGCGACCGCCGCCCCGCCGGCCACCGCGTCGGGCGATGCGCGCACCGGCACCGCCGGGCTGCGGGAGGTGATGTTCGTCGGCAACAACTGGGACGGTACGGCCGATGTCATCAAGTCCAGCGGAGACCTTGCCAAGATCGGCCGGATCAACGTCATACCGGACAAGGACCAGCGGCTCACCGAGATCTATCTCAACCCCATCAAGCTCGCGTTCTTCCTCGGCATCCGGCAGGGGCCGGGGGAAGGGCACGATCAGTTCGTCGACGACATGTACTCGACCCCGGACGGATCGGCCATCGTCGTCTCCCGGCCGAGCTTCGCCGACGTGGTCTCCATCGACCTCGCCACAGGCCAGGTGAGGTGGCGTTTCCCGGTGTCGGGGTTCCGCGCGGACCACATGGCCGTGTCACCCGACGGCAAACGCGTCGCGGTGTCCGCTTCGACCTCGAACACCGTGCATATGCTCGACATCGAGACAGGCAAACAGCTCGGCCAGTTCTCCGCCGGTGACAAGCCCCATGAGAACGTCTTCACCGACGGCGGGAAGTATCTGTGGAACATGTCGATCGGCGAGGTCAACACCGCGCTGGACGATCCGTCGATGGACTGGACGAAGGGCGACCGCCACATCACCGTGGTCGACACGGCCACCTACAAGCAGGTCAAGGTCATCGACATGCGGGACCGGCTGGACGCCTTCGGGCGCAAGGACCTGTCGGACGCGGTCCGGCCGGTGGCCTTCACCCCCGATGAGTCGAAGCTCTACTTCCAGGTGTCCTTCTTCAACGGATTCCTGGAGTACGACGTGGCCACGGACAAGATCACCCGCGCCAAGACCCTCCCGAAGAACCCCGCGACCAGCGAGGACCGCACCACCTGGGTCAATGACTCCCGCCACCACGGGCTGTCGATGAGCCCGGACGGCAACAAGCTGTGCGTCGCCGGGACGATGGACGACTACGCGACCGTCGTCGACCGCACCACCTTCCAGGAGGGTCCGCTGGTGCCGACCTCCAAGCCGTACTGGGCGACGGTGAGCGGCGACGGCAAGTCCTGCATCGTCTCCGAGAGCGGTGCCGACCAGGTCACCGCGATCGACTTCGCGACGGGCAAGAAGGTCGCGTCCGTCGCGGTCGGCGACCATCCGCAGCGGGTCCGCATCGGCCATGTGGCGGCCGACTGGACCGGCCCGCAGACCCCCTGAGACCCGTGCCGCCGCGGGGCCGGTCCGGGCGCGGAACCGGTCCGGCGGCGGCGCTCCCGGCGCCGGTCAGCCCGTCCGTACCGGCCCCGTCGACTTTCTGACGACCAGGTCCACCGACATGTCGAGCCGGATCGGGGCGAGGCCGGGGTCGTCGGTGACCGCGTCGAGCACCCGGATGCTCTCGGCCGCCATCGCCTCGAACGGCTGCCGCACGGTGGTCAGCGCCGGGGCCGCGGACGCGGCGGCGTCGATGTCGTCGTACCCGACCACCGACACATCCTCCGGGACGCGCAGCCCACGCTCCACACACGCCTCGATGACGCCCAGGCCCTGTAGATCGTTGCCGGTGACGAAGGCCGTCGGCGCGCTCCACAGATCGAGGAGGGCATGGGCGGCGCGCCTGGCCGGCTCGGTCTGGAACGGCACCACGCGGATCAGATCGCGGTCGGGACGGATCCCGGCGTCGCGGAGCGCGGCGAGATATCCGCCGAAGCGCGCCCGGCAACAGGTCAGTTCGAGGGGGCCGGAGAGCAGCGCGATCCGCCGATGACCGAGGCCGGTGAGGTGGCGGGCCGCGAGCCACCCGCCCCGCCACTGGGTCGCCCCGACCGTGTTCATCCCCGGCGGCGCGTCGCCGATCGTATCGAGGACGACCGTGGGGACGCGGGAGCGTGCCAGCCGGTCCGCGACGGTGGGCGGGACCGGGGAGAGCACGAGGACGACGCCACCCGGACGGTGCGCGAGCAGGGGATCCAGCCAGTCCCCGTCGTCATCGGCGTGGTTGACGGTGAGCGCACGTCCGGAGGAGCGCAGCACCCGGGAAAGGCCCCGCAGCAGCGGCGCGTTGACGGCGCTGACCACGCAGCCGAACACCACCTCGACCGAGCCGCGCCTGGGCCCGCGGCGACGCCACTCGTAACCGGTGGTCCGCACCGCGTCCAGGACCCGCTGCCGGACCTCGGCCGACACCCCGGGCCGCCCGTTGAGGACCTTCGACACGGCGCTCTGCGAGACGTTCGCGGCTTGCGCCACGGTCGTCATGCGCACCGCGGTCCGTACACTCATCGCTCGCTCCTCCAACCAGTCGTCTCCCCATCGGGGCCTGTCAGGTCGTCACGCTGCGTCAGGCCCCCTCGCGGGCCGTGCGTGGTGCGGTGCTCTCCCGGACCACCAGCGAGGTCGCCAACTCGACCCTGCGCCCGGCCGACGAGCCGCGCTGCGACTGCTCCTGGGCGATCAGCCGCACCCCCTCGCCCCCCATCTCCGCCAGCGGCTGACGGACGGTCGTGAGCGGCGGTGCGAGCATGGCGCAGATCATCGTGTCGTCGAAGCCGACGACGGACAGGTCGTCGGGCACCCGCATCCCCCGGGCGCGGGCCACCTGGTACACCCCGGCCGCCTGGGCGTCGGAGCCGGCGAAGATCGCCGTCGGCGGCTGCGGAAGGTCCAGCAGGGCCGCGCCGTGGTCCGTACCGCCGGTGATGCTGAAGTCGCCGTAGTGCGTCAGGGCCGGGTCGGGGGCCAGGGAGAACTCGCGGTGCGCGGCGAGATAGCCCTCGTGCCGCTCCCTGGTGCACTGGATCTCGGCGGGGCCGCCGATGAACCCGACGCGCCGGTGGCCGAGTTCCAGGAGATGGCGCGTGGCCGCGGCGCCCCCGGACCAGTTGGTCGCCCCCACCGTGGGGATCTTGGGTTCGCTGGTGCCGACCGGGTCGAGGAGCACCAGGGGCGCCGGCAGCCCCGCCAGCGCGGCGATCTCGTCGTGGCGCGCCCGGGAGAGCACCAGGATGATGCCGTCCGACGGGCGGGTGCGCCGTGCGTCGATCCAGTCGCTGATGCGGAAGCGCGGATGGCCGGTCGCGGTGAGTGCCAGGGTGTACCCGAGGCTGAACGCGGTGTTCTGGGCCCCCGCGATGAGCTCTCCCGCCCAGGGCGAGGTGGTCCCCTCGATGAGGACGTCCAGGATTCCGCCGAGTTGCTTACGGCGCCCCTTGCGCTGCAGATAGCCCGTGGCGTGTGCGGCCTGGGTGACGCGGACGCGGGTCTCCTCCGAGATGTCCGGCTTGTCGGCGAGCACCCGGGACACCGTGGAGACCGAGACCCCCGCGGCCTCGGCGACGGCCGCCATCGTTGGGCGCGTGGTCATGCTGCCTTTCCCTCCCGTAGGCCATCGCGACAGTACAGCCCTGCCGCAAATTCCCGCAATATTTGATGGAATATTCCGCGAGGACCCCATGCAAACGGTCGGTGATCCGCGCTTTCGATCCGCTGTATTGACAGTCGTTTTTACCCCGGCTTAGCTTCTCGGCGCAGAACTTCCGCAAAGTTTTGCGGGTAATTGCATAGCTCTGGTTGTGAGAACCGCGGGCCCGCCCGCCGAGCACGGAGACGAACGAGTGTCTGCCATCGATAACGAAACGGTCGGGCCGGCCCACGGCCGAGCCCAAGTCCGCGAGCTGATCGCGGCCATGACGCTGGAGGAGAAACTCGCCCAACTCGTGGGTCTGTGGCAGGGAGTCGACCGCGAGGGCGGCGCCGTGGCCCCGTTGCAGGACGCCATGGACACCGTCGAGCAGAGCTTCGCCGACTTCGCCGCACACGGACTCGGCCAGATCACCCGGCACTACGGGACCCGGCCCCTGGACCCGGGGGAGGGCCGGGCCACCCTGGCCGCCAAGCAGCGGTGGCTGAAGGAGAACACCAGGCTGGGCATCCCCGCCATCGTGCACGAGGAGTGCCTGACCGGGCTCGCCGCCTGGAAGGCGGCGACCTATCCTGTACCGCCGGCCTGGGGCGCCACCTTCGATCCGCCGCTCGTCGAGCGCATGGCGGCGCGGATCGGCCGCACCATGGCGGGCCTTGGTATCCATCAGGGCCTGGCGCCGGTCCTCGACGTGATCCGCGATATGCGCTGGGGGCGGGTCGAGGAGTGCATCTCGGAGGATCCCTACCATGTCGCGGTCACCGGCGCCGCGTATGTGCGCGGCCTGCAGAGCGCCGGGATCATCGCCACCCTGAAGCACTTCGTCGGCTACTCCGACTCGCGCGCAGGACGCAACCTGGCACCGGTGCACGCCGGGACACGCGAGGTCCGCGACGTGTTGGAGTTCCCCTTCGAAGTGGCCGTACGGGACGCCGGGGCACGCTCCGTGATGAACTCGTACGCCGAGATCGACGGAGTGCCCGTCGCCGCGAGCACCGAGCATCTGACCGGCACGCTGCGCGAGGAGTGGGGCTTCGACGGCACCGTCGTCGCCGACTACTTCGCCGTGGCCTTCCTCCAGACCCTGCACCGGGTGGCCGAGGACGGCGGCGACGCCGCGGCGCAGGCGATCACTGCCGGGATCGATGTCGAACTCCCCACCGGCGTCACCTATCTGCGGCCCCTCAAGGAGCGTATCGAGGACGGCCGGCTCGGCATGGACGTCGTGGACCGCGCGCTCGAGCGGGTGCTGCGCCAGAAGGCCGAGCTCGGCCTGCTCGATCCCGAGTGGTCGCCCGACCCGGCGCCGGCCCACGCCAACGGTGTGTCCGCAGGAGGTGTGTCCGCCGACGACGTGGACACCGAAGAGGACCGCACACTGGCCGCGACACTCGCCGAACGCTCCCTGGTCCTGCTGCGCAACGACGGTGTCCTGCCGCTGGGCGCCACCCGGCCCGCGCCCGGACGCATCGCGGTCATCGGCCCGAACGCCCAGTCGCTGTCCGCGATGTTCGGCTGCTACTCGTTCGTCAACCACGTCCTGCCGCACCACCCCGACTGCGACACCGGGCTCGGCGTCGAGACCGTCGAAGCCGCCCTGCGCCGCGAGTTCGCTACCGCCGACATCGTCACCGAGCGGGGCACCGGCGTCGACGACGGGGCCACGGACGGCATTCCCGCCGCCGCCACCGCCGCGGCCGGCGCGGATGTCGCCGTGGTCGTGGTCGGCGACCGCTCCGGCCTCTTCGGACGCGGCACCAGCGGGGAGGGCTGCGACGCCGACGACCTGGAACTGCCCGGCGCCCAGCGGGCCCTCGTCGAGGCGGTCATCGCCACCGGGACACCGACCGTGGTCGTCCTGCTGACCGGACGCGGCTACGCGCTCGGGTGGCTGCTGGAGGGGGCCGCCGCGGTCGTGCAGGCCTTCTTCCCCGGCGAGGAGGGCGCGGCCGCCATCGCCGGAGTGCTCAGCGGCCGGGTCAACCCGAGCGGCCGGATGCCCATGAGCCTGCCCCGCGGCGCCGGGGCGCAGCCCTACAGCTATCTGCACCCGCCGCTCGGCGCCGCGAGCTCGGTGACCAACATCGCCACCGAGCCGCCCGTCCGGTACGGATTCGGCCTCAGCTATACCCGGTTCGGCTACGAGGACTTCACGGTCGACGCCGAAACCGTCGACGTCGCCGACGCGATCCGCTGCGCCGTCACCGTACGCAACACCGGCGACCGGGAGGGCGCCGAGGTCGTCCAGCTGTACGCGAGCGACCCCGTGGCCTCGGTCACCCGCCCGCTGGCCCAGCTCGTCGCCTTCGCGCGCGTCCCCCTCGGACCGGGGGAGTCGGCGCGCGTCCACTTCACCGTGCCCACGCGGCTGCTGGCGTTCACCGACCGCGACGGAGTGCGGATCGTCGAACCCGGCGACATCGGCGTCAGCGTCCGGCGCGATGCGGGCGACGTGATCCTCGAACACACCGTACGGCTCACCGGCGAGGTGCACATCGTGACCGGCGCCGAACCCCGGATCAGCACGGTCGACATCTCCTAGAACCCGCCGTCCCCCACCGGCGCCTGCCTTTCGGCACAGTCCATCCGTCCGCGAACACTCAACGAAGAGTTGTCATCATGTCGCACACAGCAATACGCCTCCGCTCCCGCGGTCTGGCCGCGGCGGCGGCCGCCCTGACCCTCGTCCTCACCGGCTGCTCCTCCGGCTCCTCGGACAGCGCCGGCTCCGGCAAGCAGACCATCGTCTTCTGGGGGTGGTCCGACATGTCCAAGCCGGTCGCCCTCTGGAACAAGACCCACCCCGACATCCACGTCAAGTTCCAGGCGATCACCTCGAACTTCTACCCGAAGCTCCAGGCCGCGATCACCGGCAAGGACGGGGCGCCGGACATCACCCAGGTCGACTACCCCAACCTCACCTCGACGATCATCGCCGGTGACCTCAAGGACATCACCGCCGAGTCCGCAGACCTCAAGCCGCACTTCAAGCCCGCCGTATGGGACCAGGTCGTCGTCAACGACAAGGTCTACGGGGTGCCGCAGGACATCGGCACACAGGTGCTCTACTACCGGTCCGATGTCTTCAAGGAGGCCGGTCTGACCGCCCCCAAGACATGGGACGAGTACATGGCGGTCGCCGCGAAGCTCAAGAAGGCCCACCCCAAGGCGTACACCACGGCGTTTCCCGCCAACGGCGGCGCATGGCTGGCCTCCCTGGCGTGGAACGCGAAGGCGCGGTGGTTCGGCACGGACAAGGACGCCTGGAAGGTGGACCTCGACGACCAGCCGACCCTCAAGGTGGCCGAATACTGGCAGAAGATGCTGGACAAGGGCTATGCCAAGGGCGATCAGCACTGGCAGCCCACCTGGTTCAAGGGGCTCGCCAAGGGCACATATCTGACCTGGATCGGCCCGGCCTGGGGCGGTGCGGCGCTCAAGGAGAACGCCCCGGACCTCTCCGGCAAGTGGGCCGTCGCCCCGCTGCCGCAGTGGACGAAGGGCGACACGGCCCCGGTGTACTGGGGCGGCTCGCTGACCGCGCTGACCAGCGTCACCGACAAGACCGACGCGGCGGTGAAGTTCATCAGCTGGCTGAACACCAGCAAGGAGAGCGCCAAGCTGCTGGTGGCCGATGTCCTCCCCGCGTCCGACATCGGCCAGGGGATCCCGGAGCTGACCAAGCCCGACCCCTACTTCGGCGGTCAGGTGCCCGGCGAGGTGTTCACCGTACGCGGCACCGAGTCGACCCCCTGGACCTGGGGTCCGACGATGACCGACACCACCAACTACCTCAATGACGCCATGCAGTCCGTCATCAACAAGTCGACGACGCTGCCCGACGCGATGAAGAAGGTCGACGGCGAGACCAAGTCCCAGCTGAAGCGGAAGGGCCTGTCCGTCCGATGACCGCGCCAACCCTCCACCCGGCCACCCGGGACGGGAGGAACGGGGCCGAGCAGGCGGGGGAACCGCCCCGCCTGACGGCGTCGCGCCGCAACAAGCGCCGCTTCGGCGCCGACTGGAAAATGGCGTGGGCCTTCGTGGTCCCGTTCCTGGCCCTCTTCGTGGTGTTCCACCTGGTGCCCGTGTTCTATGCGCTGTGGCAGAGCTTCCACGGCGTCGAGAAGTCGGGCGGTCTGGGATTCACCAAGCCCAGCGTCATCTTCGTCGGCCTGGACAACTACGCGGAGGCGCTGACCGACGAGGGCTTCCTGCGCTCGGTCGGCCGCGTGCTGCTCTACGGCGTCGTCCAGGTGCCCGTCATGCTGGGCCTCGCGCTGGTGATGGCGCTCATCTTCGACACGGCGATCGTCCGGATGCGCAGCCTGTTCCAGCTCGCCGCGTTTCTGCCCTACGCGGTGCCGGGGATCATCGCGTCCATCCTGTGGGCGTTCCTCTATCTGCCCGGGGTGAGCCCGGTCCTGGACCTGCTCGACGGGGCGGGGGCCCATATCGACTTCCTCGCCCCGGGAAGTGTCCTGTGGTCCATCGCCAACATCTCGACATGGCAGTGGACCGGCTACAACATGATCATTATCTTCGCCGCGCTCCAGGCCATCCCGCGCGACCTGTTCGAAGCGGCGCGTATCGACGGCGCCACCAACTGGCAGATCGCCTGGCGGATCAAGGTGCCGCTGGTGGCCCCGGCCATCCTCATCACCGGGCTGTTCTCGGTGGTCGGCACGCTCCAGCTGTTCTCCGAGCCGACGGTGCTGCGCACGATCACCAACAACGTGACGTACAACTACACACCGAACATGATCGTCTACAACCTGGCGTTCGGCTCCAACCAGCCGTACTACTCAGCCGCCGTCGCGGTCGTCATCGCCATCGGCGCGTTCCTGCTGTCCTTCGGCTTCCTGCGAGTTCTCCAGAGGAGGAATCCCGATGAGTGACATCACCGCCCGCCGAACCCGTCGCCGCGCGGTGTGGTCGGCCGGCGCACGGCGGGATCGCGCGCCGCTGTCGACCCGGTTCATCCTGACCGTGACGATCATCGCGCTGACGGCCTACTTCCTCATCCCGATCGCGTGGATGCTGATCGCGTCGACCAAGTCGACGGCCGACCTGAACACCACGTTCGGGCTCTGGTTCTCGCACTTCGATCTGATGCAGAACCTCCACGACCTGTTCGCCTACCGCGACGGCATCTTCCGGCGCTGGGTGGTGAACTCGCTCATCTACTCGGGAGGCGGCGCCCTCGGCTCGACCTTCCTGGCCGCTCTGTGCGGGTTCGCCCTGGCCAAGTACCGGTTCCGCGGGCGCAACGCCATCATGGGCCTCATCTTCGGCGGTGTGCTCATCCCCGGCACCGTGCTCGCCCTGCCGACCTATCTGCTCCTCAACTCCTTCGGCCTCATCAACACCTACTGGGCCGTGATCCTGCCGAGCCTGTCCAGCGCGTTCGGCGTGTTCCTGGTGCGCATCTACGCTGCGGCGGCCGTCCCCGACGAGCTGCTGGAGGCCGGCCGTATCGACGGCGCCCACGACGTCCGCATCTTCTTCACGGTGGTCCTGCGGATCCTGCTGCCGAGCCTGGTCACCGTGTTCCTCTTCTCCTTCATCTCCATCTGGAACAACTTCCTCCTGCCGCTGATCGTCCTCAACGACCAGTCGCTCTGGCCGGTCACCCTCGGGCTCTACTCCTGGCAGATGAACGCGATGAGCGAGCCCGATCTCGTCCGGATCGTCGTCACCGGATCCATGGTCGGCACCATCCCCCTCGTCGTCCTCTTCCTCACGCTGCAGAAGTACTGGCGCAGCGGCATCACGACAGGAGCACTCAAGTGACCGTGAACAGTCGTATGGACGCCTTCCGCGCCCGTCTCGGCGGTTTCGCCTTCGGCGGGGACTACA
>NZ_MUNE01000336.1 GCF_002154605.1 Streptomyces milbemycinicus
ACGTTCGCCACCCCTTCCCCGCGGGTGGGCCCCGGGGAAGGGGTGGCGAACGTATGCTGGCTGGCAGCTACAGGAAACTTCAGGAACTCCAAGGAACTCCAGGAAGCAGCAGCCATGCGCGTCTACGTCCCCCTGACCCTCCCCGGTCTCGCCGAGGCGCACAAGGCGGGCGAACTGGGCCCGGCCCCGCTGATCGCCTACGGGGTCACTCCCGCGCTGCGCGAGTGGTACCTCTCCGACGACATCGAGGAGCTGGAGTACGCCGCGCTGAGCCGCGCCGCGCAGGCGTCGCTGCGGCAGCTGGCGGTCGACCGGCAGGCGCCCCGGCGGCGGGTCGTGGTGGCGGTGGACGTGCCCGACGCGGATGCGGTCGCGGACCCGGACCGCGGGCTTGACCACTCCTCCCTCGGGGAGGTGCGGATCGCGCTCCCCATGCCGCTGGCCAAGGCCGCCGCCGTGCACGTCGACTCCGACGACGCCGAGCGGGACGTCACCGCCGCGGCCGAGGCGCTTGGCGCGGCGGACATCGGCGACGACGACGCGCAGTTCACGGTGGACGGCGCGGAGGATCACGAACTGCTCTGGTACGACGCCAAGGAGATTCCCGACCTTGTCGGGTGAGGCAAGGAGGGATTGTCGTCCCTGTCGGGCCCCTTGGGTACGTTCGTGAGATGGGGAAGAACGTGACGCACATCGTCTGGGACTGGAACGGCACCCTCTTTCACGACATCGACGCCGTGATCTCGGCCACGAACGCCTCGTTCGCCGAGATCGGCCTGCCCCCGATCACCCTGGAGCGCTACCGCGAGCTGTACTGCGTCCCCGTGCCGCGCTTCTACGAGCGGCTGATGGGGCGGCTGCCCACCGACGACGAGTGGCAGGCCATGGACGATGCGTTCCACCGTCACTACTGGGTCCTGGCCGAGGAGGCCGGTCTGGCGCTCGGGGCCAGGCAACTGCTCGCCGACTGGCAGGCGGCCGGGCTCACCCAGTCGCTGTGCTCGCTGGCCGAGCACGAGCGGCTGATCCCCCTGGTGCGTACGCACGGCATCGAGCCGCACTTCACGCGCGTGGACGGGCGCACCGGCCAGAGCGACACGGGCAAGGCGGAGCAGATGGTGCGCCATGTGGCCGCGCTGGAGGGCGTGCCGCCGGACCGCGTCGTGGTGATCGGGGACGCGGTCGACGACGCCGTCGCGGCGCGGCACGCGGGCGCCCGCGCCGTGCTGTACACCGGAGGCTCGCACAGCCGCGCCAGCCTGCTGGCCGCGGGCGTGCCGGTCGTGGACAGCCTGGAGGAGGCCGTCGCCGAGGCCGGGGAGCTGCTCGCCTGAGTCGACTACGCCTTCGCCCGCAGCACCGCCAGAAACTCCCGCATCCACGCAGGATGGTCCGGCCACGCCCGCGAGGACACCAGCGTCCCGTCGACCACCACCTCCGCGTCCTGGAAGTCCGCCCCCGCCGACTGCATGTCCGGCTCCAGCGCCGGATACGCGGTGACCCGGCGCCCGCCGAGCCCCCCGATCGCCGCCGTCAGCAGCGGTCCGTGGCAGATCTGGGCCACTGGCTTGTCCGCGTCGAAGAAGGCCTTGAGGATCTTGCGGAGCTCGGGGTCGTTGCGCAGATATTCGGGGGCCCGCCCGCCGGGGATCACCAAGGCGGCGTACTGTCCGGGGTCGACCTCGGAGAAGGCGAGGTCGGCGGGCCAGGTGTAGCCGGGTTTCTCGGTGTATGTGTCGAAGCCCTCCTCGAAGTCGTGCACGACGAACCGCAGCGTCTTGCGGGTCGGGGCCGCCACATGGACCTCGTAGCCCTCTTCGCGCAGCCGCTGGAGTGGGTAGAGCACTTCCAGGGATTCGGCCGCGTCGCCGGTCACGAGCAGGATCTTCGCAGGCAAGCCGTCCACCTCCACAGGTCAACAGGTCACGTCGACCGCCGGATGCGACACACCGGGCGCACCGGGCGCACCGGGCGCACCGGGCACACCGAGCACGCCGGGCACACCGCGTGCCGGACCCGACACGCCGACGGTCGAACAAGCCTCACCAATCACCGCATACGGCCACAGTGCCCCCGCGGCCGGGCTTTGCCAAGAGGCCCCGCCGGACCTGCGTCGCTGTCCAATACGTCAAACTTCAGGGCCCGGTTTTGTACACGAACGGCTCATGACGCTCCCCTGGGGTGGGGAGATAGCCTTACTGCGTGATCAGCGCGATAGGCCGTGGGGGCGATGAGGCCCCCGCACCGATCCCGGATTCCTACCGGGCTCGGGCCGCCGCTGACCGGTGCCGCCTGGGGCCTTGGTCACTTTCGGCCGAGTCCGCCCCGGCCATCCCCCGCACGGGCATATCGTCGTCCCAGACCGGATATCCCGCGTCGCGACGTCATGCCACCGCTATCGATGTCACGCAACGGCGCGCGACAGGAGCCAGAGGACATGCAGACCAAGCTGGACGAAGCCAAGGCCGAGCTGCTCACACGGGCCGCCCGGGTAGCTGAGAGCAGTCCTGCCGGGGGACAGCAACCGGTACAGGGACCAGGCCCCGAGACCCTGACCGCCTACCTTCAGCACTACTACCAGCACACGCCGCCAGAAGACCTCGCGGGCCGCGACCCGGTCGATGTCTTCGGTGCCGCGCTCTCCCACTACCGCCTGGCCGAGTCGCGCCCGCAGGGTACCGCGAACGTCCGGGTGCACACCCCGACCGTCGAGGAGCACGGCTGGACCTGCAGCCACTCCGTGGTCGAGGTGGTCACCGACGATATGCCGTTCCTGGTCGACTCCGTCACCAATGAGCTGACGCGCCAGGGCCGCGGCATCCATGTCGTCATCCACCCGCAGATCCTGGTCCGCCGCGATATCACCGGGAAGCTGATCGAGGTCCTGGACGTCGTCCCGGACGGCCGGCCCGAGAAGCTGCCGCACGACGCGGTGATCGAGTCGTGGATCCATGTCGAGATCGACCGCGAGACCGACCGCGGCGACCTGAAGCAGATCACGGCCGATCTGCTGCGCGTGCTCTCCGACGTCCGTGAGGCGGTCGAGGACTGGGAGAAGATGCGTGAGGCGGCGCTGCGCATCGCCGAGGGCCTGCCCGAGGAGCCCACGGCCGGCGAGGTGCGCCCCCAGGAGATCGAGGAGGCCCGCGAGCTGCTGCGCTGGCTGGCCGACGATCACTTCACCTTCATCGGCTTCCGCGAGTACGAGCTGACGCAGGCGCCCACCGAGTCCGGTGGCGAGGAGGATGTGCTGAGCGCCGTGCCCGGCACCGGCCTCGGCATTCTGCGCTCCGACCCGCACCACCGGGACACGGACGAGAGCGCGCACGCCGGGCTGCCGGCGGCTGCCGACGGCGCCGCCGGGCGCCCCGTCTCGCCGTCGTTCAACCGGCTGCCGGCCGATGCCCGCGCCAAGGCGCGCGAGCACAAGCTGCTGGTCCTCACCAAGGCCAACAGCCGCGCCACCGTCCACCGCCCCTCGTACCTGGACTACATCGGCGTCAAGAAGTTCGACGCCAAGGGCAATGTGATCGGCGAGCGGCGCTTCCTGGGCCTGTTCTCCTCCGCCGCGTACACCGAGTCCGTGCGCCGGGTCCCGGTGATCCGCCGTAAGGTCGAGGAGGTCCTGGAGGGCGCCGGGTTCCAGCCCAACAGCCACGACGGCCGGGATCTGCTGCAGATTCTGGAGACGTACCCGCGCGACGAGCTGTTCCAGACCCCGGTCGACCAGCTGCGGTCCATCGTGACCAGCGTGCTGTACCTCCAGGAGCGCCGCCGGCTGCGGCTGTTCCTGCGTCAGGACGAGTACGGGCGCTACTACTCGGCCCTTGTCTATCTGCCGCGTGACCGCTTCACCACCGAGGTGCGGCTGCGGCTGACCGACATCCTGCTGGAGGAGCTGAACGGCCGGGTGCCGGTCGACTTCACCGCTCTGCACACCGAATCGGTGCTCTCCCGGCTGCACTTCGTGGTCCGCGTCCAGTCCGGCACCGAGCTGCCGGACCTGACCGACGCCGATGTGGAGCGCATCGAGGCCCGGCTGGTGGAGGCCGCCCGTTCCTGGGCCGACGGCTTCGCCGAGGCGCTGACCTCCGAGGTCGGCGAGGAGCGCGCCGCCGAACTGCTCCGCCGCTACCAGCACGCCTTCCCCGAGGGCTACAAGGCCGACCACTCGCCGCGCGGCGCGGTCGCCGACCTGCAGAACCTGGAGCGGGTGAAGGACAGCGACCGGAACTTCGCGGTCAGCCTGTACGAGCCGGTGGGGGCGGCGCCCGCCGAGCGCCGCTTCAAGATCTACCGCGTCGGCGAGCAGGTCTCGCTGTCCGCGGTGCTGCCGGTGCTCACCCGGCTCGGCGTCGAGGTTGTCGACGAGCGCCCGTACGAGCTGCGCTGCTCGGACCGGACCAGCGCCTGGATCTACGACTTCGGGCTGCGGCTGCCGCGCCACGACGGTGACGGCCTGGCCGACGACGCCCGCGAGCGCTTCCAGAACGCGTTCGCCGCGGTGTGGACCGGGCAGGCGGAGAACGACAACTTCAACGAGCTGGTGCTGGGCGCCGGGCTGACCTGGCGGCAGGCGATGGTGCTGCGCGCGTACGCGAAGTACCTGCGGCAGGCCGGGTCCACCTTCAGCCAGTCGTACATGGAGGACACCCTCCGGACGAATGTGCACACCACCCGGCTGCTGGTGAGCCTGTTCGAGGCGCGGATGTCGCCCGAGCGGCAGCGGGCCGGCACCGAGCTGACCGACGCCCTGCTGGAGGAGCTGGACGCGGCGCTGGACCAGGTGGCCTCGCTGGACGAGGACCGCATCCTGCGCTCCTTCCTCACCCTCATCAAGGCCACCCTGCGCACCAACCACTTCCAGAAGAACGAGGACGGGCAGCCGCACGCGTACCTGTCCATGAAGCTGGACCCGCAGGCCATCCCGGATCTGCCCGCGCCGCGCCCGGCGTACGAGATCTGGGTCTACTCCCCGCGGGTGGAGGGTGTGCATCTGCGGTTCGGCAAGGTCGCGCGCGGCGGTCTGCGCTGGTCCGACCGGCGTGAGGACTTCCGTACCGAGATCCTGGGCCTGGTCAAGGCGCAGATGGTGAAGAACACCGTCATCGTGCCGGTGGGCGCCAAGGGCGGCTTCGTCGGCAAGCGGCTGCCCGACCCGGCCGTCGACCGGGACGCCTGGCTGGCCGAGGGCATCGCCAGCTACAAGACCTTCATCTCCGGTCTGCTCGACATCACCGACAACAATGTCGGCGGGCAGGTCCAGCCGCCCAAGGACGTCGTCCGCCACGACGGTGACGACACCTACCTGGTGGTCGCCGCCGACAAGGGCACCGCGACCTTCTCCGACATCGCCAACGAGGTCGCCCAGGCGTACGGGTTCTGGCTCGGTGACGCCTTCGCCTCCGGCGGTTCGGCGGGCTACGACCACAAGGGCATGGGCATCACGGCCCGCGGCGCCTGGGAGTCCGTCAAGCGGCACTTCGGCGAGCTCGGCCACGACACCCAGACCGAGGACTTCACCGTGGTCGGCGTCGGCGACATGTCCGGCGATGTGTTCGGCAACGGCATGCTGCTCAGCGAGCACATCCGGCTGGTCGCCGCCTTCGACCACCGGCATATCTTCCTCGACCCCAACCCGGACAGCGCGGTCTCCTACGCCGAGCGCCGCCGCATGTTCGAGCTGCCGCGCTCCTCCTGGGCCGACTACGACACCTCGCTGCTCTCGCAGGGCGGCGGCATCCACCCGCGTACCGCCAAGGCCATCCCGATCACCCCGCAGGTGCGCAAGGCCCTCGGCATCGAGTCGCGGGTCGCCAAGATGACCCCGGCCGATCTGATGAAGGCCATCCTCAAGGCCCCGGTCGACCTGCTGTGGAACGGCGGTATCGGCACCTACGTCAAGGCGGCCACCGAGTCGCACGCCGATGTGGGTGACAAGGCGAACGACGCCATCCGGGTGGACGGCCAGGACCTGCGGGTCAAGGTCGTCGGCGAGGGCGGCAACCTGGGCCTGACCCAGCTGGGCCGGATCGAGTTCGCGCTCAACGGCGGGCGGATCAACACCGACGCGATCGACAACAGCGCCGGTGTGGACACCTCCGACCACGAGGTGAACATCAAGATCCTGCTCAATGAGCTGGTCCGCGAGGGCGATATGACGGTCAAGCAGCGCAACAAGCTGCTGGCCGAGATGACCGACGAGGTCGGCGCGCTGGTGCTGCGCAACAACTACGCGCAGAACGTCGCGCTCGCCAACTCGGTCGCCCAGGCTCCCAGCCTGCTCCACGCCCACCAGCGGGTGATGCGCCGACTGGGGCGCGAGGGGCGGCTGGACCGTTCGCTGGAGTTCCTGCCCACCGATCGCCAGATCCGGGAGCGGCTGGCCGCCGGGCGCGGGCTGACCCAGCCCGAACTGGCCGTGCTGCTCGCCTACATCAAGATCACGGTGGCCGAGGAGCTGATCACCACCGACCTGCCGGACGACCCGTATCTGCAGCGGCTGCTGCACGCGTACTTCCCGCAGGCGCTGCGGCAGAAGTTCACCGAGCACGTCGACGGCCATGCGCTGCGCCGCGAGATCGTCACCACGGTGCTGGTCAACGACACGGTCAACACCGCCGGCGCGACCTTCCTGCACCGGATGCGCGAGGAGACCGGCGCCTCGACCGAAGAGGTGGTGCGCGCCCAGACCGCGGCCCGCGCGATCTTCGAGCTCGGGGAGGTGTGGGACGAGGTCGAATCCCTCGACAACAAGGTCCCGGCCGATGTCCAGACCCGGATGCGGCTGCACTCCCGGCGCCTGGTCGAGCGCGGCACCCGCTGGCTGCTCGGCAACCGCCCGCAGCCGCTGGAGCTCGCCGAGACCATCGAGTTCTTCGGCGAGCGGGTCGCGGCGGTCCGCTCCCAGCTGTCCAAGCTGCTGCGCGGCGCGGATGTGGAGTGGTACCAGACGATCCACGACGAGCTGACCGCCGCCGGGGTGCCGGACGACCTGGCCACGCGGGTGGCGGGCTTCTCCTCCGCCTTCCCGACGCTGGACATCGTCGCCATCGCCGACCGGCTGGGCAAGGACCCGCTGTCCGTCGCCGAGGTGTACTACGACCTCGCCGACCGGCTGCGGATCAGCCAGCTGATGGACCGGATCATCAACCTGCCGCGCGCCGACCGGTGGCAGTCCATGGCCCGTGCCTCCATCCGCGAGGAGCTGTACGCGGCGCATGCCGCCCTCACCTCCGATGTGCTGTCGGTGGGTGACGGCGGTGCCTCGCCCGAGCAGCGGTTCAAGGCGTGGGAGGAGAAGAACGCGTCGATCCTGCAGCGGGCGCGCACCACGCTGGACGAGATCCAGGGGTCGGAGACCTTCGACCTGGCGAATCTGTCCGTCGCCATGCGCACCATGCGCACGCTGCTGCGCACCCAGCGCTGAGGGGGCTGCCGCGAGGCGCCGTAGAGCGCTGACCGGCATCGCCTGGCGTTGACGAGCGTTGACCCATTTGCCGCGCCGCCCGGGGCCCGCCCCGGGCGGCGCGGTGCGTTCGGCCCGGCCCTCCCGTCAGCGCTCAGCGATCTTTTCACCCCAGCTGTCCCCATATCGGGCCTATCCGGACGAGTCACCCTATAGTGGGCACACGGTGAGCGCTGTTCTCTCCTGTCCGGAGGTGTTCCATGCCCCGATTCAGCATCGTCATCGCCGCCTATCGAGTGCAGGGTTTTCTGAGCAGCTGCCTGGACTCGGCGCTGGCCCAGTCGTTCGACGACATCGAGGTGGTGGCGGTCGACGACTGCTCTCCGGACCACTGCGGCACGATCGTGGACGAGTACGCGGCCCGGGACAGCCGGGTCGTCCCCGTCCACCAGCAGGTCAACTCCGGGCCCGGCCACGCCCGTAACGCCGGGGTCGACCAGGCCACCGGCGACTATCTGCTCTTCCTGGACGGCGACGACACCCTCGCCCCCGGCACCCTCCAGGGCCTCGCCGACCGGCTGGACCTCTGCGAGGACCCGGACATCCTCTACTTCAACCACGTCCGCACCTACTGGTGGGACCGCGCGGAACCCAGCCTCTTCGGCGGGCTGCTCGCCTCGGCCGGGACCGACGTCTTCTCCATCCAGGAGCGCCCGGAATTCCTGCGGATATTCGCGATGTCGTCCAATCGCGTCTACAACCGCGCCTTCTACACCCGGCACGGCTTCGCGTTCAGCGAGGGCATCTACGAGGACGCCCTGCTCTCGTACAAGACGATGCTGACCGCCGAACGAATAGCCTGCGTGGACCTGGTGGGCCTGGAATACCGCCAGCGGCGCGTCGGCGCCAGCACCGGCAGCCCCGGCGAGAAACACTTCGCCATCTTCAAGCAGTACGCCCGCCTCTTCGAATTCCTCGACGGCCGGCCGCATCTCGAACCACTGCGCCCGATGCTCTTCGAACGGGCCGTCTCGCACTTCCTGTTCTGCCTGGGCCGCCGCTCCCGGGTGGCGGCCGAGGACCGGCCCCGCTTCTTCGACCGGGCCGCCGCGTGGTACCGCGGCCATGTGCCCGACGGATTCACCCCGCCCGGCGACGCCGAATGGCGCTTCGAGGCGCTGGCCCGCGGCTCCTTCGTCCGCTACCGGGAACACGAGCTGACGGAACGGGCGGCGGCCGGGGCCCGCAAGCTCAAGCGGATGACCCGGCGGCCCCTGGCCGCCCGCGCCAAGCGGAGCCTGTACCGGGTCCACCGGCGGCGGTCGGTCGACCCCAACCTGGCCGTGTACTCCGCGTACTGGGGCCGTGGAATGCTGTGCAACCCGGCGGCGGTCTACTACAAGGCCAAGGAGCTGGCCCCGGAGGTGCACGGCCTGTGGGTGGTGCGCAAGGCGGCGGTCGACTCGCTCCCGGAAGGCGTCGACTACGTCATCTCCGGGACCCGGGACTTCTATTGGGCCATGGCCCGCGCCAAGTACTTCGTCAACAACGTCAATTTCGCCAATGACGTGGTCAAGCGGCCGGGCACGGTGCATTTGCAGACCTTCCACGGCACGCCGCTCAAATGCATGGGCCTCGACCAGCAGCGGTATCCGGCCGCCGCGTCGGGGATGAGTTTCGGCAATCTCCTCAAACGCGTCGACCGCTGGGACTACGCGCTCTCCGCCAACCGGCATTCCAGCGAGGTGTGGGAGCGCGTCTATCCCGCCTCGTACCGTCTGCTGGAGTACGGATATCCGCGCAACGACGTCTTCTTCTCGGCCTCGGCCGACGACGTCCGGCGCATCCGCAAAGAGCTGGAGATCCCGGACGGAGCCCGCACGGTCCTCTACGCCCCCACGATCCGCGACTACCAGAAGGGCTTTACGCCCCGCCTGGACCTCGAGCGCTTCAGCCGCGCCCTGGGCCCGGACGCGGTGCTGCTGGTGCGGGCCCACTACTCGTACCAGCCGCAGGCCGGGCTCCGGCAGCTCCAGGAGGCGGGGCTTGTGGCCGACGTCTCGCGCCACCCGTCGGTGGAGGAGCTGTGCCTGGCCGCCGACGTACTGGTCACGGACTACTCGTCGATCATGTTCGACTACGCCAACCTCGACCGCCCCATCGTCGTCTACGCGGACGACTGGGACATCTACCAGGCCACCCGCGGCGTCTACTTCGACCTGCTCTCGGGGCGGCCGGGCGATACGCCGGGGCCCGTCGCCCGTACGGAGGACGAGCTGATCGCCGTCTTCCGCGACGACCGCTGGCGCGACGACGAGGCGACCGCGCTGCGCACCGCCTTCCGGGCCCGCTTCTGCCAGTTCGACGACGGCCACGCGGCCGAGCGGGTCGTACGGACCCTCATGCTGGGCCAGGACGCCACCGATGCCGCCGAGGCCGCATCGCCGCCGTCGGTGTTCCAGCGCCATGGCCTCCCCGTCAAACGAGGTCTGATCACCGGCGTGCCGCCGCATGCGGCGCGGCCCACCCCGCTGTCTCCCGACCCCAACTGACCCTGCGGCTGATCCCGCAGCTGACCCTGCGGCTGATCCCGCCGCGTCCATGCCGTGAACCCGGAGACCGGAGCACCCATGCCCTCTGCGCCCCCTCCCCGTGTCAGCGTGATCGTCCCCGCCTACAACGCCATGCCGGAGCTGACCCGCGCCATCACCTCCGCGCTCGACCAGACGCTCGGCCCGGACCGCATCGAGATCATCGCGGTGAACGACGGCTCGACCGACGGCACCGGCGCGGAGCTGGAGCGCCTTGCCCAGGGGCGGCCCGCGCTCCGCGTCGTCCACCAGGACAACTCCGGCTGCGCGGGCGGCCCGCGCAACACCGGCCTCGACCTCGCGCGCGGCGAGTTCGTCTTCTTCCTCGACTCCGACGACTACCTGGGACCGGACGCGCTGCGCCGCATGGTCGCCATGGCCGACGAGAACGGCACCGACGTCGTCCTGGGCAGGATCGCCTCGGTCGGCGGGCGCGCCGTCCCCCGGGCCGTCTTCAGCCACAACCAGCCCCGCACCGACGTCTTCTCCTCCGCCGCCTATCTGACCCTGGGCCCGTGGAAGCTGTTCCGCCGCTCCCTCATCGAACGGCTGCGGCTGCGCTTTCCGCTCTTCCGCAACTGCGAGGACAAGCCGTTCACCGTGGCCGCCTACCTCAACGCCTCCGGTATCTCCGTGGTCGCCGACTACGACTGCTACTACGTCCGCTACCGCGAGGACCGCAGCAATCTCACCCTCACCGCCGGCGACCTCGTCCACCGCATGGACGGCATCGGGCTGTGCTTCGAGACTGTGGCCCGCTATCTGGAACCCGGTCCGCGCCGCGACCGCATCATGCGCCGCCACGTCGAATGGGAGCTGTGCGGGCCGCTGCGCGGACTGCTGCCCCGCGAGAGCGAACAGGACGCGCGCGAGCGCTTCTATCCGCAGTTCCGGCACTGGGCGCGGACCTGGGCGAGCGACGCGATCTGCCGGCAGATCGACGCCCCCGACCGGCTGCTGATCCATCTGCTGCGCGCCGACCGCTTCGCGGACGTCCTGACGGTCGCGCGGAACGCCAAGGAGGACGCGCGGCGCGGCCATGTCATCGACAAGGGCCGCGTCTACTGGGCGCACCCCTTCTTCCGCGACCCGGACGCCGCCGTCCCCGACGACTGCTTCGACGTCACCGACCGGCTGCCGGTCCACCACCGCCTCGACGCGGCGCGCTGGCACGGCGGCGATGGCGATGGCGGTGTGCTCCGGCTGACCGGCCACGCCTATGTCGAGCATGTCGCCGCCCTTCAGCCGGGCACCGAAGTGGTGCTGCGCAAATACCAGTCCGACCGCCCCGAGGTCCGGGTGGTCACCACCCCCCGCGCCGCCGTCGGTCTGCCCGGCGACGGCGCGTACGAGGACGCGGGCTTCACCGCCGATATCGACCCGGCCACCGCCGACGGCGGGGCACCGCTGGAGCGCGGCCTGTGGAACGTCTACCTGGACGTGTGTGCGCAGGGCGTCAGCAGGACCGTACGGTTCGGCGGCAGCCGCGAGGGCGGCGAGGCCACCCATCCGAAGCCGCGGAGCGTCACGGCGGGGCCCGACGGGCGGACCACCGTCGTCACGCCGTACTTCACCCCGTACGGCAACTTCTCCCTCGACGTCGGCCAGGTCGCCCACCACCTCGACGCCCCGTGCCAGGTCACCGAGGCGTCCTGGCACGGGGGCAGGAGCGGCGTCCTGGCCGTCAGCGGGCGGCTGACCAGCGCGGAGGGCAATGGGCTGCTGCTGCGCGCGGAGAGCGGACGGGGCGAGGTGCGTGAGGTGCCGGTGCGGTACGACGGGCCGTCGGGTGACTTCACGGTCCGGCTGCCCGTCAGAAGGCTCGCCCGGGGCCTGTGGACGCTGACCCTGGTGATGACGGGCGGCGACGGCCCTGAGCCCTGCCGCGCCATGGCCGTGCCCCGGTTCGGCGGACTGGCCGGGACCCGCTGGTTCCGCTTCGGCCGCCCGTACTACGCCAAACCGCTGTCCTGGGGCCCGGCCATGGCGCTCGCCTTCGAGGTGGCGCCGGTCAGGGTCGCCACGGCCGCGCGGCGACGACTGCGGCGGCTCCGTCCTCTCCGCGCCGTGCGACGCCGCGCGACGCGGCGGGGAGTTGCGCGGCCCGGGACAGACGGGACAGGTGGATCGCCCGTACGAGGTACGGGGCGAGCGCCAGCAGGGTGAGCAGACACGCCCCGGTGGCGGCCGTCAGCCCCGCCACCACCCACCGGGCGTCGCCGGTGGCCAGCGTCCCGGTGAGGCCGAGCAGCGCGGTCAGCTCGTACACGAGCATCCGCTGCCCCGGCCATTCGGTGAGCGACCGCAGCGGCCGGTCGGCGATGCCCGGAAGGCGCGGCGCGACATCGCAGGCCGCGAGCGGAAAGCGGAGCCGTCTGCGGATCATCGTGCGCATCGCGGAGTGCAGCGCCTGGCCGCCCAACAGGCACATGACCAGCGTGATGGCAGCGGTCAGACCCGTATGGCCCGCCAGGTCGAGCCGGGCGAGCAGCAACAGCAGGACGACGCTGCGCACCTCGAAGCGGTGGGTCTCGCCTACGTGCAGCCGGCTGAGCCGGTCCATCAGGCCCGGTTCGCAGCGGTGCAGAAACAGGTCGCACACCACACCGAGCAGCGCTGCCGCGGCGAAGGGCCAGCCCGCGCCGTACAGGGCGGTGAAGGGGGTGGCCGCCAGGCAGCCGGCCATCAGGACGAAGGCCGCGAGGCCGGGGGCGGTTCGTATGCCAAGGCGCTCCATGATGTGTGCCCTTCGCTATGGATCAGACGTGCTGTTGATCAGACGTACTTACGCAAACATTAGGTGAATGATCGCTTCTATACCTTTTGCATCGCTCTGGAGGGGTATGGAGTTGCGGCATTGGTGTGACAGACGCCGCCCCTACGGCCCCGACCCGCGGCGGGCCAGCGCCGCCAGGGCGGCCAGGCCCGCCCGGAGCCTGCGGGGGGCGTACGGCCTGCGGGCGGCCGACACGCGGGCGGGGCGG
>NZ_MUNE01000337.1 GCF_002154605.1 Streptomyces milbemycinicus
CCACCCGACAACCGTGCCCCCACCAGGGCGCGGCCGGGTGGACAGCGTCCGGCGGGGCGGACCCCCACGCACCCGACCCACCGCAGCCGGCGGTGTCCACGGCAGCAGGGACCGAACACGATCGGCACCCCCGCACGGCATCAGCCGGACGGGGCCAGACTCGGGGCAGGCTTCCACCGCCACGCCCACACCACCCCCGTCCGAAGACGACCGTGGCCGAGTCACCCTCCCGCACGATCCCGAGCACCCGGGATCACCCAGGAAACCCAAGCCGATTAGAGACGCTGCTGCGTACGGAACCGCCCAGCGGCCCCGCCGACCCCTCGGCTTCGCGGCCGCTCACCAGGGCCGAGCTGCACCGGGGCGCGCTTGGCGCACCGCGCGGAGCAGGTGATCGGTGGCCCGCAGGACATCGAGTTCGGCTTCGACCAGGACGGCGGGCTGTGGCTGTTCCAGAGCCGCCCCATCACCGCGCTGGCCGCCCGTCCGGCGCGCGGCGCCCGCCTGCTCGGGCCCGGCCCGGTCGCCGAGACACTGCCCGAGACGTTGCAGCCGCTGGAGAAGGACCTGTGGATGGTGCCGATGGCGCGCGGCCTGACCGCCGCCCTCGACATCGGCCCCGCCGCGCCGCAGACTGCGCGCCGCGCCGGGCGCCACCCCGGCGGCCACCGTCCCTACGCCCGGCCCGGCCTCAGCCCGGTGATCCCCGCACACCGCACCAGCCGCGCCCTCGACCGCCACCCCACGCCCACCGCCCACAACTCCGGCGGCGCCCACGTCGTCGGGCAGCCCGCGCGGTGGCGGTTCGCGGGTGGGGGCGCCGTGCCACGGCGTCCACCGCACCCACCGTGCAGCCCGCCCCCGCGCGGGGCGTGGCCGCGTTGCCCGTGCGGGACGGTCAGACGCCCGAGCCCGGCAAGGTCGACCGCTTCCTGGACGTCGTCCGCAACGCGCCCGGCCGGGTGTTCGTCCACGGTGGCGCGGGGGTGGGCCGTACGGGCACGATGGCCGCCGCGTATCTGGTCCGTACGGGCGAGCAGACGGGCCCCGCGGCCACCCGCCGCAACCTGGCCGTCGGCCCGCCCTCGCTGGAGCAGATCTACTACGCGCTCACCCTCACCCCCGACCGGGCCGCCCAGCCGCCGCTGCCGGTCGTGGCGCTCAGCCGTTTGATCGACGCCCCGCGCCGCATCTGGTCGAGATTGTGGTGATCGCACCCGGAAGGTGATCACCACACGCGACGAATGGGAAGGCGGGAGCGGCGGCATGCGCGTGATGTGCTCGGGCTGCAGGAGGTGTGGGCGGACGGCGACGAAAACCTCGCGGGCTGGCTCGCGCAGCGGCTCGGCATGCACTGGACCTGGGCCGCCTCCGACTCCCCCCAGAAGTGGCAGCACCGTATCGGGGACCCGACCATCGACTTCGGCAACGCGGTGCTCAGCCGCTGGCCCATCGCCGAGCGGGACGTGGCGCGGCTGCCGGCCGCGGGCGGCCCGGACGACGGGCGGCTCGCCCTGTACGCCCTGGTGGACGCGCCCAGCCACCCCGCGCCGTTCTTCACCACCCACCTCAACGCCGACCTGCACGAGTCCGCGGTCCGCTGCGCCCAGGTCACCGCCCTGGCCCGCTTCATCGCCGAGCGCCGCGGCGCCGGTCCCTTCCCGCCGGTGGTCACCGGGGACTACAACGCCTGGCCGGACTCCGACGAGATGCGGCTGCTCGGCGGATGCCGCACGGCCCCGGCCGTCCCCGGGCAGGTCCTCCTGGACGTCTGGGAGTACGCCGACCCGGCGGCGCCGTGGGCCACCTGGGACGCCGCCAACCCGTACGTCGCCCGGACCTTCGAGCCGAGCGTGCGTATCGACTACATCCACGTCGGCCCGCCGGGACCCGACGGACTCGGCCACGTACGCTCCGTACGCCGCGCGGGCGACGGACCTGTCGACGAGGTCGGCGTCTGGCCCTCCGACCACGCGGCGGTCGTGGCGGAGTTGGCGACGGGCAACTGGTAGCCCACCCGCCGCCGCCTCGGACCACGCGACCTACTGCTCCGCCACCGGCTTGCCACCCTCGAGGAGTGTCTTCAGGGACGAGAGGATCATCACCCAGCCGCCGCTCACGCCCTCCAGCATCTTGCTGTCCGGGCTGTCGAATCCGCCGTGCGTGATGGTCAGCTTCACACCCATTCCCGGCTCCTCCGCCGGTTCGATGTCGAAGGCGACCCTGGACTTCTCCTTGCGGGCCTCCTCGTATTCCTCGTCCGAGCCGAACAGCTCCCGGTGCATCGGGAAGATCCGGTGCCAGCTGTACGCGAGCCGCTTGCCCGGCTCCGCCTCCAGCACCTGCTGGTCCAGGTCCTCGTAATCCGCGTCGGGGCCCATTTTCCACAGCACCGGCGACCCGACCTTCCAGTCGGACTTGGGCCCCCAGCCGTCGAAATACCGCTGGGCGAACTCGGCGTCGGTCAGCGCCTCGTACAGCCGCTCCGGCGTGGTCTGGATGTAAATTGCGTAGACGAATTCGGGCTTGCTCACGGTTGCTCCTTCCAGGGTCCGCTTGAGATGACCGAGGGCGCTCAGCCGCCCGCGCTCGTATTTGCCGATCCATCGATCCGATATCTCCTGGATGGGCACCGGATTCAGATAGTGCAGCTTCTCCCGCCCCCGCCGGACGGCCGTGACCAGGCCGGCCGCCTCCAGCACCACCAGGTGCTTGCTCACGGCCTGCCGACTCATTTCCAGGCCCTCGCACAGCTCCCGCAGGGTCTGCCCGTTCCGCGTATGAAGCCGGTCCAGCAGACGCCTGCGACTGGCGTCGGCGAGCGCCCGGAATGCGTCGTCCATGTGGTCATCCCTCCGTTGCCCCAGAATGGCAACCATGCGGTTGCCTGTCAACCCGCGGCGGATCCGTCCGGGACGTCCAGGACGACCGCCGCGCACCTCTCTGACCAGGCAGGACGGTGCCGGACAGGGGCCGGACGGCAGCGGACTGTCCGGGACGCCGTCCATCCGTTGTTCCGCCCGGGCCGCGTTGGTAGGCATTGATTGCCGGCATTCACGCGGCATCACGGTCTGCTCGATCTCGACGAGCTGGAAAACGGGGAGAAGAGAGTTGACGGCCATCAAGACAGCCATGAAAAGCGAGGGGGAAAGGGCGGCCCTCTCGACCATCGACCGGGACCCACGGGCGGCGGAATCGCTCATGCTCTTCAGAGTTCTCGGCCCCATGAAAGTCCTCGGCGGAGACGAACCGTCCTCGCCACTCCGGCGAGCCATTCTCACCGCCCTTCTGCTCCGCGCCGGACAGGCCATCACGGTCGCCGAATTCACCGAATTGCTGTGGGATGAACCGCCCGCCTCCGCCGCGGCCAACATCCGCAGTCACCTCACGGCGCTGCGCCGCGACCTCGACGACATCGAACCGGGCCTGAGCCGGCGGGTGCGGACCTGCCGCGGCAGCCTCAGCGGCTACGCCCTGGACGTCGCCCCCGAGGAATTCGACGTACCGATGTTCATGGTGTCCGCCCGGCACGGCCGCAACCTGCTGCTGCGCGGCGACGCGGAGCGGGCGGTGGCCGCGCTGGAGAAGACGGTGGCGCTGTGGCGCGGCCCGTTCGGCCCGAGCCTGCCGCCGACCCGCTGGTTCGGCGCGCATGTCGCCGGGCTCAACAGCGCGCGCTTCGACGCGTATCAGGACCTGTTCACCGCCGCCGTCCTCGCCGACCGCACCGAAACGCTCTCCTATCGGATCGAGAGCGCCATCGCCGAGGCGCCCTATCGGCAGCGCTTCTGGGAGCTGCTGTCCGCGGTGCACTGCATCAACGGCGATGCCGTCGGCGCCCTGGACGTCATCGGGCGGTGTCAACGCCTGTTCGCCGACGACCTGGGGCTCGACCTGCCACCGAACGTCGTGGCGATGCGGACCGCGGCGCTGAACTGGGATCGCGCGGAGGCCCAGCGTCTCGTGGCGACTCTGGCGCCGGCCGCCTGACGCCTCGCACCGTTCGCCCGACGCCCGACGCCCGAGCCCGACGCCTGTGCGGGCCGTATGCACGGCCTGTGCGCGAACCCCGCTCTTCGCCATGCGGCCATTCAACAACGGCCTCGCAGAATGAATTCACGGGCCGCCGGAAGAGCGGGGCGCTCGGCGACCGTAATCAGTCCGACGAAGGAGACAGAAAATGCATCAGGAATTCGAGGGAGATATTTCCCTCGTGGAAGAGCTCGCGGAACAGGACTTGCACGACGCCGCACAGCACGGCGGCACGATCAGCCCGATCGACACAGTCAAAATCATCTTCCGCGTCAGTTCGCACTTCGGAGGGAACGGCGGGTTCGGATTGTTCTGCACCCTGTCCAAGGAATGCCAGCCCAACTGCAACTGACGAAAGCCAGAGGAGGAAATTGCTATGCAGAAGGACACGGACATCCTCGGCGCATGGGACGAGGCCGAGCTCGTCGAATTGAGCGAGGCAGACGTCCACGGGGGCACCGATCCCGCCGTCACCGGCTTGATCCTCGGCATCGTTGCCATCCAGGCCGGGGTCGCCGTCGGGGTCTCCGCCGCGTTCTGCCCCACCACCAAGTGCACCAGCAGGTGCTGAGCGCCGGGCGTCCGGTTCGGTGAGTACGTAGCGCATCGCGGCGGAACGGGGGCCTTCGGACGGGCCCCCGGTTCCGCCCCGTCCGCCGAATTCCGGCGCGTCCACCTGGATATGGAGTATTACGAGTCGTGAAAACCACAGCCCCGTACTATCCGGAACTGAGCGACGCTCAGATCTCGGATTCCATCGCGCCGCTGGCGCAATTCGACGCACAGACCCTCGAATTTTTCCGAGGCATCGAAATCCCCCGGGCCGCCGTATCACGGAGCGCCGCCACGCGCGACGCTGTGACACAGTGGTGCGCGGCCCCTGAGCGTTACCCGTTCCAGAAAATCATCAGGAACGCCGCCGCCTCGCTCGCGGACCCCGATCCGACCGCCCCGTTCGCGCCGCTGTTCGCCGATCCCCCGGACCTACTACGGCAGTTGCTGGAGCGTGCCGAGGCCCGGCTGCGCGCGGTGTACACCAGGCCGCTGGTCGTCGCCGTCAACCACGCACGCCGCCACGGTCGGCTCGTGGGCGCGGACCCGGCCCTGCGGTACCGGTATTTCGTCGACCAGTCGGTCCGCGGTTCCTTCGAGGAACTGAGCGGCCTGTCGTTTCCCGTACTGCGGGATGTCACACGCGTCGTGCTGGCCTACGAGGCGCACAACTTCCGGGAGCTGTGCCTGCGGCTCGCAGCAGACCGGGACGCCATCGCCGCCACTTTCGGCATCGATGCGGAGGACCAGGTCGTCTCCTGCGGATTCGCCGACGGCGACGCCCACCACCATGGCCGCAGCGTGTCCGTCCTGGAGTTCCGGTCCGGCAGGAAGCTGGCCTACAAGCCGCGCGACGTGTCCTGCGAGGCCGCGTACGCCGTCATCGCCCGCGAGGCCAACGACTGGCTGGGCACCTCCCTGGTCGCCGCCAAGGTCCTGGAGCGGGCCGGCTATGGATATGTGGAGTACGTGGCAGCGGAGGACGTCTCCGACATCTCCGCACGGTTCATGGCGGCCAGCGGCGAGCTCGCCGCCGTGATGTATCTGCTCAACGCGCAGGACATGCATCTCGAGAATGTCGTCGCCACGCGCCGCGGCCCGGTGCCGATCGACCTGGAGACGATCCTCCAGCCCGTCCGGCTCCACCTCGGTACGCCCGAGGAGACACCGGACAATGCCCATCACAGGATCGCGCAGTCGGTCTACGGCATCGGGATCCTGCCCCTGCTCATGGCCGGCCGGGACGAGGACTCCGGCTATGTCGACCTCGGCTTCCTCGGCGAACAGGGCAGCGGCGAGTCGCCGTTCAAGTCCCTCCAGTTCGACGCCCCGTTCACCGACCAGGTGCGACTGACGCTGAGCAAGCAGGCGGCGGAGGAACGGCAGACGGTCGTGGGGACGCTGAGCCAGGACGAGGTCCACGCACTGGGCGAGGGGATGGCGGCCGGATTCGTCCGGGTGTGCCGCGCGGTGCTGTCGGACAAGGGACGCTGGACGGCGCTGGTGCGCAAGGCCGCTGCCGGCGTGCGCGTGCGCTACCTCCACAACCCCACGATGTTGTACACGCAGACGCTGCGCACGGCGTCGAGCGCCCGGGCCATGAGTGACCCCGCGTCCTATCTGGCGGCGCTGAAACGGGTGGCCATCGTCAGCGAGCCCTCCGCGCGCGCGATCGTCCGCTCCGAGTTGCGGCAGCTCGCGGGGCGCGACATCCCCTACTTCACCGTTGCCGCGACGGACGTGGCCCTCACGGACGGCGAGGGCACCGAGGTCGAGGCGGCGTTGCCCACATCGCCACTCGATCTGGCCGCGGCCAAGGTTGCCGCCCTGACCGAGTTCGAGGTGGGCGAGCAGCTGCGGCTCATTCACTCCGCCTTCTCCTGCCGCTTCCCCGACAACCATCTGACCTCGGCCGACGACTTCGACGCCCCGCTGCCCGGCGCCACAGCGGGCGGGCGGCCGACGGGGACTCCGGGCGACACGCTCGCCGGGGTCGTGACCCGGCTGTGCGACACCATGGTCGCCTCGGCCCTGCCCGACCGGTTCGCCGATCTTCCCCATACCTGGATCGGCCCGCTCGCCTCCGCGCAGTCCAATCGGCCATGGCCGCCCGCGGTGCTCGGATACGACCTGTACACGGGGAGGGTCGGCCCCGCGCTGGCCCTGGCGGCGGCCGGCCGCGTCCTGGACCACCCCGCCTACCGCGGCCTCGCCACACAGATCTTCTCGGCCATCGCGGAGGGCCTGTCCGATCCCCTGCCCGATCTACCGCCCGAGACATCGGACACCAGGCAGACGGCGCCCTACTCGGCCTACACCGGATCGGCCGGCATGCTGTTCGCGCTGGCGGCGGCGGGCAGGCTGCTCGGACAGCCCGATTGGGTCCGCGCCGCGCAGCTGGCGGTGCCCGACGTGCTCGACCTCGTGGCCGCTGGACCTGCGGCTGACCGGCCGCTGGACATGATCAGCGGGCTGGCGGGGGTCCTGTCCTGTGTGACGGCCATCGGCGGACCGAACGCCGGCGAGTCGGCCGCCACGCTGACGGCCATGCTCACGGACGCCCTGCGGCCGGACGCACACCACCCCGTACTCGACCAGTCCGGCTTCGGACACGGGGTCAGCGGTGTCATCCACGCGCTGAGCCGGGCCTACCCGCGTCTGCCCGAGCAGCAGCGAAAGGGCGTCGAGGCCACGCTGTCGCGCCTGCTCGACCGGCTATGGAACTTCTACGACCCCGCCGAGGACGACTGGCACTCCAACATGGCCGCCCCCGGGTCCTTCTCGACCGGCTGGTGCCACGGCTCGGCCGGCATCGCCCTCGCCCTCACGACGTACACCGCGATGACCGGCGACGAGTCGGTGGAGCGCATGCGGAAGGTGGCCGTGGGCAACCTGGTCCACCGCGGTTTCGGGCGCAATCTGACCTGGTGCCATGGGGATCTCGGCAACCACGACATCCTCTCCACCGTGGCGAGCACAGAGGATTCGCTGCACACCGCGGTCGCGGACGTCGAGCGGACATGGCTGCGCCCCGAAGTGTTCACCCGCAAGGCCGGTGACACCCGGAGCCGGTACGCGCACACCAACAGCCTCCTCGTCGGGACCGCCGGGATGGTGATCCATCTCGTCAACCGCCTCGATCCGTCCGCTCGGCTGTCCCCCGTCGAGCTGAGTACGGAGGGCCGATGACATGACGTGGAACACCATCGTCCGCCGGTCCGGCCCGGACCGGCGGGTACCGACGATCACGCAGGTGGCCCAGACCGAATGCGGCCTGTGCTGCTGCGTCGCGGTGCTGCGCTACCACGGGCGCGCGGAGGAGATATCCAGCGCGCGGCAGGTCATGGAGGCCGGCCGGGACGGCCTCAGCGCCACCCAACTGGCCCGCTTCCTGCGGGAACGAGGCATGGACGCGAAGCTCTTCCGCGTCAAGGACGTGTCGGCCCTCGCGAAGTTCACCTCGCCGGTGATCCTCTACTGGGAGGACCACCACTTCGTGGTCCTCGAACGGTTCGACGGCCGCAGAGCGGTCATCATGGACCCGGCGCTCGGGCGGCGGCGCCTCAGCAGGAAAGAACTGGAGGCCGGCTTCAGCGGTATCGCGGTGTCCGCCGAGCCCGGCCCCGACTTCGAACCGACGCCACGGAAGTTCATGGCGGAGTGGCGCGGGGTCTCGCTCTTCGCGAAGGGTTCGCGCAGGCGGATCGCGATGGTGGGATTTCTCTCGCTCGGTGGATACGCGGGAACCCTCGGCATACCGATGCTGACGGAATGGTCGGTCAACCGGTACGCCCGCTGGGGAGGGCTGGACGACCTGGCCACGGTCCTTTCGGTCATCATCGCCGTGGCCGTCGGGTATTTCGCGCTGTATCTGCTCAGAGTCGCCGTTCTCTCGTCCGTGGTGGCGATGATGGGCGAGCATCTGATGATCCAGACGTTCTCCAAGCTGCTCTCCCTTCCGTACAAGTTCTTCACGACGCGACAACCCGGCGAACTTCTGTTCCGGCTCAACAGCGTGAATGTGATCAGGGATCTGCTCTCCTCACGCGTGGCCCAGGGCGTACTGGACGTCGGGACACTGGTGTGCGTCAGCGGCTATCTGCTGATCGCCGAATGGCGCCTCGGCCTGATAGCGGCGGGACTGTCCCTGGTCAATGCCCTCTATCTGATGAAGACCCGGGTCCGCGTGCTGGAGTCCGTGGACACGGAGATGACCCAGCTGAGCAAGAGCCAGTCGGCCCAGCTGGACGCGATCGTCTCGGTGCCCACCATCAAGATGGGCGGTTACGCCGCCGAGTTCCTGGCCGGCTGGAGCAAGGTCTATTCCTCGTCGCTCCAGGCGATGAAGGACCGCATGCGCCTGCAACAGGGCCGGATCTCGGGCCTGACCTCCACCACCCAGATGTTCGGCCCGCTGATCCTGCTGCTGTCGAGCCTGTATCTCGTCGGCCACGGGCAGATCTCCCTGGGCCAGGCCATGGCGGTGCAGACGGTGTCCGGCACCTACTTCGCGCTGTCGACCTCGGTGTTCCAGACCTGCACCGAGTTCGCCGAGGCGTCCCGCTACATGGCGCGGCTCAACGACATCGCCGAGACGCCCTCGGAGGATCGCGGCGGCGACCTCAAGCGGCTGCCCTCGACCTCCATCCGCCTGACCGACATCGGCTTCCAGTACACGCGCCACAGCGACCCGGTGCTGAGCGATGTCTCGATCGACATTCCGGCCGGGGCCAAGGTCGCCCTCGTCGGCCCCTCGGGATCCGGTAAGAGCACCCTGGGGCGGATCATCTGCGGGCTGTACGAACCGACGAGCGGCACCATCGAGTTCGGCGGGCGGGACATGAGCGAATACGACAAGGATTCGCTGCGCCGCTCCATCGGATACATCCCCCAGGAAGTGCATCTGCACAACCGCACGATCCTGGAGAACCTGACGATGGGGCAGGACATCCCCGAGGAACAAGTCCGTGAATTCTGCGAGAGCGTCGGAATCCTCGACTTCCTCCAGGACCTTCCCATGGGGCTCAACACGCTGATCTCGGAAATGGGCGCGAACTTCTCCGGCGGTCAGCGGCAGCGGCTCGCCATCGTACGGACCCTGCTGCAGCGGCCCGCGATTCTGGTGCTCGACGAGGCGACGGCCTCGCTGGACACCATCAACGAGCGACGCGTCACGGACATCATCCAGGACATCGGCGCAACGCAGATCATCATCGCCCACCGGCTGGCGACCATCAAAGCGGCCGACCGCATTTACGTGCTCGACCGCGGACGCGTCATCGAACAGGGCACACACGAGGAATTGCTGAACGGAGGACCGGTCTACATGAATCTCTACGCGGAAAGTGACCCCGATGTCCTGATGTCGGGACCGGAAAGCACGACCGGCCCGGAGGGCTCGATCCCCGACCCGGACGTCTCGATCCCCGCCTTCCTCCCCTTCTATCAGCACCTCGTGCCCAGGAGCTCCGTGGTCGCGGCGCTGCGCGAGGTGATGGCTCCGGCCGCCCGCCCCGAACGCCGCGAGGCGGTGCTGGACGCGATCTGGGGGGAGCTGCTGACAGCCGTCGAGGGCCACTCCTTCCGTACGCTGATCGGCGAGTTCCACACCTTCCGCGAGGGCCTTGGGCTGCCCATGACGGCCGACGTCGACGAGGCGCTGCAGCGGTTCCGCAGGCATCTCGGCGCGCCCGGCACCTGCCGGCGCATCGCCGACGCCTTCCCGGTGCTGCGGCAGCGGCTGACGGTTCTGGTGGACAACTCCCTTGACGCGTACACCGATATGTTCGCCGCGTACATGGCGGACCAGGAGGCGCTGCGGGCCGACTGCCTGACGCCCCGTACCGCGGCGGCCGGGGAGCTGATCGAGGACCTCTTCCTCACCGGGTCCGATCCGCACAACGACAACCGCCAGGTGATCGGGGTGCGGCTGACCAGCGGTACGCGGCTGATCTTCAAGCCGCGCGCCCTGGCGACGGACAGTTTCGTACGGGACCTGTACACCGCAGCCGACCCCTACCTCACCTTCTCGCTGCGGGACTGCCTGCCCATGTCGGTGACGTCCGGCTCCCACGGCTGGCAGCAGTTCATTCCGTCGGAGCCGATGGCCTCGCCCGATCAACCCGCCCGGTACTTCTACCGGTTCGGCGCGCTGTGCGCGATCCTCTCCGCCATCGGGGCATCCGATCTGCACGACGAGAATCTGCTGGCCCACGGCGAGAATCCCTGCGTGATCGACACCGAGACCATCCTGCGGCCGGACGCGGGCGTCGGCAACGATACGCTTCCGCACCTGCTGATCAATCACATGAAGCTGTCGGTCGTCTCCACGATGCTCGTCCCCTCGATGAGCCCGGCCTCCCCCGTCGACGTCCTCATGGCGGGGGTGGGCGTGGCCGGCGACCAGCCCTCCAAGATGACCAAGACGGTGATCCGCGACATCGGCACCGACGGCATGTCCGTCGGGCGGGACCCCATCACCTACCGGCAGGATGCCAACCTGCCACGGCTGGGTGACGTGCCGCTGTCCGCGACCGACTACTTCTCCGATGTGCTGAGCGGCTACTCCGACGCCCTCGAGTTCGTGCGCGGCGGTGCGATCCCGGCGATCCTCGACGCCCATCGGGACATGCCCGTCCGGTATGTGCTGCGGGCGACGCTGGTCTACGCCCGGTTCATGGACGCCTCGACGCACCCCTCCTACCTCGCCCGGCCCGAGGAGGCCCAGCGGCTGTTCGGGCTGCTCGGGAACTCCGGCCAGTTCACACCCGAGTTGGCCAGTCACATCGGCGACGAGGAGCGCGCCGGTATGAACACGGGGAACGTGCCCTATTTCAGCTCGCGGGCGGACTCCACCGACCTGGCGACCTCGCGGGTGCGCTTCCCGGAGGTGTTCAAGACCTCGTCGGTGGACCACGCCCGGCGTGGCGTCACCCTCAACGCCGCCCGGCCGGACGGCTACCACCACTATCTGCTCGAGGAGTGCTTCGGCGAGGTGTTCGGCGAGGACAGCCCGGCCGGGCTGTCCCGGCACAGCGTGTTCGCGGCGCCCCTGCGGCACGCCCGCCCGGGCACCTGGTGGCCGGAGATCGCGCGTCGGATCGCCGACCTCGGCGTAACCCTCCACACCCCGGACGGCCCGCGGACCGGCTGGCTGGGCGGCATCGGCCCCGGGCGGGCCGCGGGGACCATCACCCCGGGCAACTTCGTCTCGTTCCACGACATGGGCGGCATCATCGCCTTCCTCAACCGGGCGACCACCCTGGACGACGGCTTCCGGACCATTCACCACCGCGCCGACCAGGGACTCGACGAACTGCTCACGGAGTACGGCGAGACGCTGAACCAGACGCCGGAATCCGTGTTCAGCGGCGCCTCCTCCCTGCTGCTCACCCGACCGCAGGCGGCGCCGACCGACTGGCTCGGATCCCTTCTCGACAAGATCGACGCACGGTCCGCGTCGAACGACCTGGAGACCGACCTGAGCAATGGCCCGGCCGGTCTGCTGATGGTCCTGCTGTCCCGTCTGGAGGCCGGCGACGACCCCGCCGCCCTGTGCGGCGAAGCCCGGCTCGCACGCCTGCGCGATCTGGTCCTGGGCCACCTCCAGGCCCCCAGGACCGCCCCGTGGTTCGACCTGGCACACGGCGAGCTGGGGCTCCAGTGGGCCCGCGCCCGTATCGGAAGGGTCCTCGGCGACGAGACGCCGGCCAGGGAGTCCGCGGACTGGCTGACCGCACGGGCCGGGTCCGGTACGGGAACGTCGCTCGCGGGGTGGTGCAACGGTGCGGCCGGTCTGCTGCTGGCCTCCGCCGAGATCCTGTTCTCCGCCGGCCGGGCGGACGAACTCTCCGGCCGTCGGCTGACGACCCTGGTCGAGGCGGCGACACGGCTGCCCGCCCGTCGCCCGGTGGACCTGTCCGTCTGCCACGGCAGCAGTGGCGTCGTCCAGTCGCTGATCGCCACGGGGCGCGTGCTCGGCGACGACTCGCTGCTGACCCGGGCACGCGAATACCAGGAGCTCGTCCTGACCAGGGCCCGCGAAAACGGGTTCTACACAGGGTCGCCCGGCCGGACCTCGCTGCTCGGCTACATGCTCGGCTGGGCCGGCATCGGCGACACCGACGCCCTGCTGCATGCCGCGGAGCAGAACCACGACGACGGCTTCTTCCGCGTCCCGGTGGCGATGACCTCGGAATTCGCACGGCCGGGCCAGCCGGTGGGGTGAGCTGTCTTTCGTCTGTGGTGAGTCTGTGGTGAGTATGGGACAGCGACACGCCGTGACAACGGCGTGTCGCTGTCCCATATCAACCGCAGCGTTATTCGCCCTTGCGCATCAGCAGACGCCCGTGGCCGAACCGCTCCCCCTCGCGCGTCTCACGCAGCATCCGGCCGGCTTCGACGAACCCCGCCTTGCCGGCCAGCCCCGCGAGCTCGTCGATCGGCCACCGGTAGGCCGTCGTCACTTTGTGGTCGAACTCCGTGACCGGGTCACCCTCCGACTCGAAGAACGCGAGCAGGAGGTGGCCTTCAGGCGCGAGCACCCGCCGGAACTCCGCGAAGAACGAGGGCAGGTTCTGCGGCGGGGTGTGAATGGCCGAGTACCAGGACACAATGCCGTTCAGCTCGCCGTCCGCCAGGTCCAGGGCGTCCATGGAGCCGACCTCGAACCGCAGGTCCGGGTACGCCTCGCGGGCGATATCGATCATCACGGGTGACAGATCGACGCCGAACACATCCAACCCCAGGTCCCGCAGATGCGCGGTGACATGTCCAGGGCCGCATCCCAGCTCCGCGACGGGCCCGGCGGCCGCGGTGGCCCGCGCTACCTCGGCGAACGCGGCGAGCATCGCGCGATCCAGCGGAACGTTGTCAAGCGCATTGCGGAAGAGTTCGTCGTACAGGACGGCCACGGCGTCGTAGGCATCCGCTGTCGTACTGAGGTGGGAGGAAAGGTCGGTCACAAGCGAGGACCTTAGGGCCTCCCCTGGCGCACTGGCGAGCGGCAGAAATCAGCCTTGATCACGTTCCTGGCGGGTTCGTCGTCGTTCCAGTTGTCGTTCGTGTTCAGCGACAGCACATGGCTGCCGTCCTCCGTCGAAACGGCGTAGGTGACCGATCCGAAGATGTCTCCGTCGTGCCCCCACACCGTCCCGCCGCACGTCAGGGGGTAGGTCCGCACACCGAGCCCGTACTCGTATCCGCGCCCGGTGTCGACGCCGGTCAGCAACTCGTCCTGCTGATGCGGGGGAAGAATGCGCCTGCCGAAGAGTGCGCCGAAGAAGCGGTTCAGGTCGTGGGTGGTGGAGATGATCTCCCCGGCCGCCCCGGCGATGGAGGGGTTGAACTCGGTGACATCGTAGACCGGCGCCTCCGGCGAGTCGACGAACAGACGGGAGTACGCCCGCGCATGGGGCTCCGGCAGGGTCGGGGAGAACCCCGGTACGACGGTCTCGTCGAGGTGCAGCGGGCGGAGCAGCCGGCTCTCCACCACGTCGGCGTAGCTCTGGCCGGTGGCGGCCTCGATGACCATCCCCGCGAGGAGATAGTCGGTGTTGGAGTAGCGCCACTCGCCCCCCGGCTCGAACAGGGGCGGATGGGAGGTGGCGATCTTGACGAGCCGGTCCGGCGTCCAGCTGTCGTAGCGGTGCTCCAGGAACGCCGCGCCGGTGTAGCGGGAGACGAAGTCCTGGTCCTTGAGTATGTCGAAGACACCGCTGGTGTGGTTGAGGAGTTGGCGAAGGGTGATGCTTCGACCGTCGTAGTCGCTGTGGACGAACACTCCGGGAAGCCACTTCTCGACGCTGTCGTCCAGACTCAGGCTCCCCTCCGCCTCGAGCTTCAATATCGTGACCGCCGTGAAGGTCTTGGTGATGCTGCCGATACGGAAGTGATCCGCGGGCGTCCGTGGACGGGGTCGCTCCAGATCCGCGACGCCGGCCGTGCCGTACCAGGACCGCCGGCCCAAGTCGACTCTGGCGATGGCGCCGGGGGTGCCGCTTGCGACCAGGTCCTCCAGCGCGGCCTGGGTGGCGGGGCGATCCGGACCGGCGGGCTGCGGCGGCCGGTGCTGCTGGGCGCTTGCGGTGGACATCGGCGCGAGAGCCAACGCGACGACAGCTGCTGCGACAAGGCCGGTGAGTATGCGGGGTTGGCGTAGATGATGGCGATTCATGTTGGCGAAATTACGGGCGATTTACGGCGCCGCCATCAGGGATCACCCTGGCTCTGCCCTTGGCCTACCCCGAGACCGGCGAGGCTCAGCGGTTGACCTTGACACTGATGTGAGACTTTAGCCTTCCTTCGCCGAGATCTCCGACGACGAGATCTCCGATGACGAAGGAGCAATGATGCCGGGAGCAGTGATCATCGGAGCGGGGTCGGGGATCGGCCAGTCGGTCGCCCACCGCTTCGCGCGCGAGGGTCTGCCGATCGCCCTCGTGGCACGGTCCGAGAAAACACTGACGGCCGCGGCGGAAGCCCTTTCCGCCACCGGGGTACCGATACGCCCGCTGGTCGCCGACAGCACCGACGAACGCGCCCTGCGCACCGCCCTGGACACCGCGATCGAGGAATTCGGCCTGCCCGATGTCGTGGTGTACAACGCGGCGCTCATCCAGTCGGACTCGCTCGGCGAGCTGTCCGTATCCGCGCATCTGGACGCCTGGGCCGTCAACGTGGTCGGGGCGATCAACGCCGCCGCGCGCGTCGTCCCGGCGATGGCGGAACGTGGCAGCGGGTCGTTTCTCATCACCGGCGGAATGCCCGAACCGAAGCCGCAGTACCTCAGCCTCTCCCTCGGCAAGGCCGGTGTGCGGTCGTTGGCGGCGCTGCTCGACCAGCAGTACGGCGCCTCCGGTGTGCACGTGGCCACGGTGACCGTCGACGGCCCGGTCGCCCCCGGCACGGACTTCGACCCGGACGTCATCGCCGAACACTACTGGCGGCTGCACACCCAACCGCGGCACGAGTGGGAGCGGGAGGTCCTGCACACCGGGCGCAGCGACGCCTGACCGAAGCCGTCGGCGGTGGGGGTCGCGAGACGGTTGAACACAGGACGAACACTTGATGAGACTTCAGTCGCCTCGGCCCCGCATCCACACCAGAGTCATACATTCACCCTCTCAGAGCTCATGACCTGACGGGGGGAAAGATCATGGGATGGCTGACGCAGCTGCTGGCACCGGAGAATCTGCTGGCGCTGCTCGGTGTGGTCGTCACGGTCGGGGGGCTGTCGTACGAGCGGCTGATCCCGGGCCGGAAGCGCGTCGGATACCGCGTCCAGATGGACACGCTCATAGACGACAACCCGAACGACGGCCACATCCACCATCGGCTGCGCATGTTGGAGAACACGCCCGATCTCGCCGGGGCCTCGCTGGTGCTGCTGCGCATCGAGAACGACGGCTTCCGCAGCATCGACATCGACGACTACATCACGGCGCCCTCGACGGAACACCGCGGCCTCACCGCCATCTTCCCCAATCGCACCGTCATGGACGTGGCCGTCACCGAGCCCAGCCACCCGGATCTGCTGCGCTACCTGCCGCAGCGCGGGACGGAGACGAATCCTGGGCTCATCTGCCGTGACAATGAGATCTCCCTGCCGAGAGTGCCGCTGAACAAAGGCGACCACTTCAAACTGCTGGTGTTGCTGACCGGCGCCGGGACCGACAAGGAGCCGCATGTCGTCGGTCGCATCCGGGAGGGCAGGGTCCGCAACAACGAGAATTTCCGGCGCCCGAGCAATCGCGTCCTGGGGCTCATCGGCAGCCTGGTGGTCCTCATGCTCCTCCAGCCCATCGGCTTTCAGCTCCTGGAACCGGACCCGCTGCGCCAAGGCTGCGCCGAGGGGACACTCACCGTCGTGGGCTCCACCGCCTTCGAGCCGGTGATGAACGACCTGGACACGGCGTACGAGGACGACTGCGAAGGCGCCGCCCACATCACCGTCAACGCCCAGGGCAGCGTCAGGGGAACGGACACACTCCGGAACGCCGGAGAGGGAGCGAAGGGCTTCCCCGCGTATCTCTCCTTCTCCGACGGTCTGGAAGTGACCGGGGACCCCAAGCTCAAGGGACATCTGACCGCGCTGTCCGTGTACACCGTGGCGGTGAACAAAGATGTCGGAATCTCGGATCTCTCCCTCGCGGATGTGCGGAAGATCTACTCGGGCGAGATCACCAACTGGAAGCAACTCCCCGGCGGGCCGGATCTGCCCATCAGGCTGGTGAGCCGGGACGGGAAGTCAGGCACCCGTGGCGTGTTCGAGAACCGTGTGCTGGGCGGCAAGACCGAGCCCGGGCGCACCTCGGACAACTGCAGAACACCGAAGTTCGACAACACCCACATCATCCGCTGCGAACTCGACAGCACGCGAGAGGTGTTGAAGACCGTGGCCAGGACACCTGGCGCGATCGGCTACGCCGAGCTGAAGGCGGCCAAGGACCGTGCAGAGAGGCAGAAGGACCTTCATCTGCTGCGCCTGAACGGGCAGCAGCCGTCCATCGCCACGGTCAGGCACGAGACGTACCCCTTCTGGGAGCCCGAGTACGCCTACACCTACGGGACCCCGCCGCCCAACTCGCTCACATCAAAGTTTCTGGATTTCCTGGCCGGTGACACCGGACGGAACCTCATCGAACACCATGGCCATCTGCCCTGCTCCGCGCCGGAGAACCAGCAGGCTTGCCGGCGGGCGCAACGCCCGTGAAGCGGCCCCGCCGGGTCAGCCGCCGGACAGATCAGCCTCCGGACGGGGCAGCGGACATCAGCGGATAGTCGGTGTAGCCCTCGGCGCCGTACGTGTAAAGGTGCCGCTCGTCGATGGTGTTCAGCGGTGCCCCGGCCGCGAACCGCCGGGGCAGGTCGGGGTTGGCGATGAAGGCACGGCCGTAGGAGACGAGGTCCGCGCGACCGTCCGCCAGCACCTTCTCTCCGGCCTCCCGGGTCGTCGCCTCACCGTTCTCCCCGACGTTGGCGATGAGCGGGCCGGACCAGCGGGGGCGGAGGTCGTCCAGTGCCGGATAGCGGGCGTTGTCCGTGAGGTGGAGGTACACCAATCCCGCACTGTCGATCGCGTCGACCAGAGCCCGGTAGACCGGGGCGGGATCGGACTCGGCCATCCCGAACTGCGGATTGCCCGGCGAGATGCGCAGCGCCGTCCGCTCCGCCCCGATGGCCCCGGCGACCGCCTCGACCGCCTCGACGGCGAACCTGATCCGGCCCGCCACCGAACCTCCGTAGGCGTCCTGGCGCAGGTTGGTGTTGTCCGCGAGGAACTGGTGGATGAGATAGCTGTTGGCGCCGTGCAGTTCCACACCGTCGAAGCCCGCCTCGATCGCGTGACGAGCGGCCTCGGCGTAGTCGTCGAGGACGGTGCGGATGTCGGCGAGGCTCATGGCGCGGGGCACGACCGAATCGGCCTTGCGCCCGCCCGGTATGTGCACGGGCCCCGGCTCGGGAACGGCCGAGGGTCCGGCGGGGACGGAGCCGTCGATACGGGCCAGTGGATGTCCCTTGCGGCCCCCGTGCATCAGCTGCGCGAAGATCCTGCCGCCCGCGGCGTGCACGGCTTCGGTGACCTTCCGCCAGCCGGCCACATGCGCTTGCGTCTCCAGACCGGGGAGGCGCCAGTCGCTCTGGCCGCCCCGGCTCGGCCAGATCCCCTCGGTGATGAGAAGACCGGCGCTCGCGCGCTGCGCGTAGTAGTCGGCGACGAGCGGGAGGGGAGTGCCGTCCTCGTGGGCACGGAACCGGGTCATCGGCGCCATGACCATGCGGTTGGGCAGCTGGAGCGGCCCCAGGGAATGAGGGGTGAAGAGGTCTGCGTTGCTCATGCCGAGACGGTAGAAGCTCACATTGGTGTCAGATTCAAGTGGAGGCGGCGATTTGCGCATCGGTGAACTGGCCCGCCGTACGGCAGTCAGCGAGCGCTCGCTGCGCTACTACGAGCAGCAGGGGCTGCTCACCTCGTACCGCACGCCCGGCGGCCACCGCGGCTACGCCGAGGGCGCGGTGGACCGGGTGATCCGTATCCAGGAGCTCTACGCCGCCGGGTTGTGCAGCTCTAAGATCGCCGCGTTGCTGCCCTGCATACGGGACGCGGACGGCGGTCCTTCGTCGGAGGCCACCCCGCGACTGGTCTCCGAGTTGTGGGAGCAGCGGGAGCGGCTGAACCGGATGATCGCGGAACTGGCCCGCGCGCGCGAGGTCCTCGACGGGGTGATCGAGGCGGCTTCGGGCGAGGCGGCTTCGGGCGAGGCGGCTTCGGGCGAGGCGGCTTCGGGCGAGCCGGTGGATGGCCCGCTCGCCCGGGCACGTGAGGATCGGGACCCGTGAACGCCCGTCCGGCGGGCGCAGACCGCGAAGCCCCACCGGAGAGCAGGCAGCCGATACCGGTGACTCAGCCCTTCGCCGCCCTGGGCCCGGAGGCCGTGTCGATCACCTCGTCCAGGACCGCGCGCGAACGCCGCAGGTCCTCGATCATGCGGTCGATGCGCTCCCGCTCCGCCGTGAGGTCCGTGACCAGGTGTGCGTCGGCGATCTCGGACGGACCGCCGTCGGCGTCCCGCATACACGGCAGCAGCTGCCCGATCTTCGTGCTGGACAGCCCCGCGGCATACAGCTCCTGGATGCGCAGCACACGGTCGACGGCGGCGTCCGCATAGTCGCGGTGGCCGCCGGGGGTGCGCTGTGCTGTCAGCAGTCCCTGCTGCTCGTAGTAGCGCAGGGACCGCTCGCTCACCCCCGTACGCCGGGCCAGTTCACCGATCCGCATGACGCACCTCACACCGTACGAGCTTGAATCTGACATCAATGGCAAGTTCTACGGTACCCGCATGACGAACACCGCGACCACATCCCGGCTCTTCACCGCCACCCGCCTCGGCCCCCTGGACCTGGCCAACCGCCTGGTCATGGCGCCCATGACACGTAACCGCGCCGATGCCGACGGCAGCCCGACGCCGCTCATGGCCGACTACTACGCCCAGCGCGCCTCCGCAGGGCTGATCATCGCCGAAGCGGCCACCCCCAACGCGGTCGGCCAGACCTACCCCAACATCACCGCCATCCACACCGACGCCCATGTGTCCGGCTGGCGGCAGATCACCAAGGCCGTGGACACCGCGGGCGGCGGCCCGATGTTTCTGCAGATCCAGCACGGCGGCCGGGTCG
>NZ_MUNE01000338.1 GCF_002154605.1 Streptomyces milbemycinicus
ATCCCCAGGCCCCCCAGCCCCAGGAGCCCGTCGCCGAGCAGGCCGAGCACGACGAACCGGCCGACGACCACCCCTTCTTCCGGGACGGCGATGGCGGAGGCGACATACTCCGCCACGACCGCGACGACCGTGCCGACGACGAGTACGACGACGAAGACGCCGACGAGGACGAGGGGCGCGGGCGCCGGAACAAAAAGCCCGCCAAGCGCCGCAGCGGAGTCGCCTGCCTGTTCGTGACCGTGGTGCTGGTCGGCGTCGTCGGCGGAGGCGGCTACTTCGCCTACCAGTTCTGGCAGAGCCGCTTCGGCCCGGCGCCGGACTACTCGGGCGCGGGCAGCGGTGAGGTCACGGTGGAGATCCCCGAAGAGGCGAGCGTGACCGCCATGGGGAACATCCTCAAGGACAAGGGCGTCGTGAAGAGCACGGACGCGTTCATCGAGGCCGCCAACGCGAACGAGAAGGGCGGCAGCATCCAGCCCGGCTCGTACACGCTACGCAAGCACATGTCCGCGGCGGAGGCCGTGAAGCTCATGGTCGACCCGGCGAGCAGCAACGGCCTGATCATCAGGGAGGGCATGCGCAACGTGCAGATCTACGCCGCGATCGACAAGAAGATCGGCCTCAAGGCGGGCACGACCAAAAACGTCGCCCTTAAAGAGGCCAAAAACCTCGGGCTGCCGGACTGGGCCGACGACAACCCCAAGATCAAGGATCCGCTGGAAGGGTTCCTGTTCCCCTCCCGCTACAGCGCCGGCAAGGACACCAAACCCGAGGACGTCCTGCGGAAGATGGTCACCCAGGCGAAGAAGAGCTACGCCAAGTACGACCTCGAAGGCAAGTCCAAGGAGCTGGGCCTGAAGTCGCCGCTCCAACTCGTCACCGTCGCCAGCCTGGTCCAGGCGGAGGGCGTCACCCACGACGACTTCCGCAAGATGGCCGAGGTGGTCTACAACCGCCTCGAACCCGGAAACACCGAGACCAACGGCAAGCTGGAATTCGACTCGACGTACAACTACATCAAGAACCAGAACAAGATCGATATCTCGATTCAAGAGATCAAGAACTACGACAACCCCTACAACACGTACTTCTACCGGGGGCTGACGCCGGGGCCGATCGGGAACCCGGGGGAGGACGCGCTGAAGGCGGCGACGAATCCCACCGACGACGGTTGGTACTACTTCATCTCGCTCGACGGCAAGACGACCAAGTTCACCAAGACGTACGCCGAGCACCGGAAGCTCGCCGACCAGCTCGACAAACAGCTCGACGAGCAGCGCAAGAACAGCTGAGGAAAGATGTCGGAAAACCGCAGGGCCGCGGTGCTCGGCTCGCCGATCGCCCACTCCCTGTCCCCGGTGCTGCACCGCGCCGCCTACGAGAAGCTGGGCCTGGCCGGGTGGGCCTACGACCGGCACGAGGTGGACGAGGCCGGGCTGCCCGGCTTCTTCGAGCGGCTGGACGCGACGGCCGGTGACCGCCCGTGGGCGGGGCTGTCCCTGACCATGCCGCTCAAGCGTGCGGTCATCCCGCTGCTCGACGAGATCAGTGACACGGCGGTCTCGGTGGAAGCGGTCAACACGGTTGTCTTCACCGACGACGGCCGCCGGGTCGGCGACAACACCGACATCCCCGGCATGGTCGCGGCGCTGCGCGAGCGCGGTGTCGAGCGGGTGGCGGGCGCCGCCGTGCTGGGCGCCGGGGCCACGGCCTCCTCGGCCCTGGCCGCGCTGTCCCGTGTCTGCGAGGGCGAGGTCACCGCGTATGTGCGCAGCGAGGCGCGGGCCGCGGAGATGCGGCAGTGGGGCGAGCGGCTGGGGGTGGAGGTCCGTACGGCGGACTGGGACGACGCCGCCGAGGCGTTCCGCGCGCCCCTGGTGATCGCCACCACCCCCGCGGGCACCACGGACGTGCTGGCCGCGTCCGTCCCCGACCGCCCCGGTGCGCTCTTCGACGTGCTGTACGACCCATGGCCGACCCGGCTCGCGGCCGCCTGGGCGGAGCGCGGCGGCGCGGTCGTCAGCGGCCTGGACCTGCTGGTGCACCAGGCGGTGCTCCAGGTCGAGCTGATGACCGGCCGGACCCCCGCCCCCCTGGCCACGATGCGGGAAGCGGGCGAGGCGGCCCTCGCCAGTCGCGCCCGCTGATTTTCCCGATCCCTCGAAAACTCGAGAACCATTGGGTCCGCCAGCTGGACCGGCGCTCGGGGGCGGCACCGGACGTGGGAGGATCGGAGGTGGCGGGCCCCGGCCGCGCGCTGCCCGGGCCATGCCGCCGTACGTCGAGGCGCGAGCATGAGGAGCACCGTTGAGCAGGTTGCGCTGGCTGACCGCGGGGGAGTCGCACGGCCCCGCACTCGTGGCGACGCTGGAGGGACTGCCCGCTGGTGTGCCGATCACCACCGACATGGTGGCGGACGCCCTCGCCCGCCGGCGGCTCGGCTATGGACGCGGTGCCCGGATGAAGTTCGAGCGTGACGAGGTCACCTTCCTCGGCGGCGTTCGGCACGGTCTCACCCTCGGCTCCCCGGTGGCCATCATGGTCGGCAACACCGAGTGGCCGAAGTGGGAGCAGGTCATGGCGGCCGACCCGGTGGATCCGGAAGTGCTCGCCGGGCTGGCCCGTAACGCCCCGCTGACCCGGCCCCGCCCGGGCCACGCGGATCTGGCGGGTATGCAGAAGTACGGCTTCGACGAGGCCCGGCCGATCCTGGAGCGGGCCAGTGCCCGCGAGACCGCCGCGCGTGTCGCGCTCGGCACGGTCGCCCGCTCCTACCTGAAGGAGACGACCGGCATCGAGATCGTCTCCCATGTCGTGGAGCTGGCCGCGGCCAAGGCTCCGTACGGCGTCTACCCGACCCCCGCGGATGTGGCGCGGCTGGACGAGGACCCGGTGCGCTGCCTGGACGCCGATACGAGCAAGGCGATGGTCGCCGAGATCGACCAGGCCCATAAGGACGGCGACACGCTCGGCGGCGTCGTCGAGGTGCTGGCGTACGGCGTGCCGGTGGGGCTCGGCTCGCATGTCCACTGGGACCGGCGGCTCGACGCCCGTCTGGCCGCCGCGCTGATGGGCATCCAGGCCATCAAGGGCGTCGAGGTCGGCGACGGCTTCGGTCTGGCCCGGGTGCCAGGATCGAAGGCGCATGACGAGATCGTGCCGGGCGAGGACGGCATCAAGCGGGCCTCGGGCCGCTCCGGCGGCACCGAGGGCGGGCTGACCACGGGCGAGCTGCTGCGGGTGCGCGCCGCGATGAAGCCGATCGCGACCGTGCCGCGGGCCCTGGCCACGGTTGACGTCACGACGGGTGAGCCGACCCAGGCCCACCACCAGCGCTCGGACGTCTGCGCGGTTCCGGCCGCGGGCATCGTCGCGGAGGCGATGGTGGCGCTGGTCCTCGCGGACGCCGTCGCGGAGAAGTTCGGCGGCGACTCGGTCACCGAGACCCGGCGCAATGTGAAGGGCTTCCTCGACAACCTGGCCATCAAGTGAGCGGCCAGGTGACCGGCCCGGGAGCGAGCGGGCCGGTGATTGTGCTGGTCGGGCCCATGGGCGTGGGGAAGAGCACCGTCGGGCGGGTGCTCGCCGAGCGGCTGGGCACCAGCTTCCGGGACACCGACACCGATATCGTCGAGACGGCCGGAAAGCCGATCTCCGAGATCTTCATCGACGAGGGCGAACCGCACTTCCGCGAACTGGAGCGGCAGGCCGTGCGGGCCGCGGTCGCCGAGCACCGCGGGGTGCTGGCCCTCGGCGGCGGCGCGATCCTGGACGACTCCACCCGCGCCCTGCTGGCCGACCTGCCGGTCGCCTTCCTGGAGATGGGCGTCGCCGAAGCGGTCAAGCGCACCGGCCTCGACGCGCCGCGCCCGCTGCTCGCCGTCAACCCGCGGCAGCGCTGGCGCGAGCTCATGGAGCAGCGCCGTCCGCTGTACACCGAGGTGGCCCGCGCGGTCGTGTCGACCGAGGGCCGCACCCCCGAGGACGTCGCCGACGCGGTCCTCGACGCACTGGAGTTGAAGGACGCATGAGCACCGACACACCCACCCGTATCCAGGTCGGCGGCACCGCGGGCAGCGAGCCGTACGAGGTCCTGGTCGGCCATCGGCTGCTCGGCGAGCTGCCCGGCCTCATCGGCACGGCGGCCAAGCGCGTCGCCGTGCTGCACCCGGAGTCGCTGGCCGAGACCGGTGAGGCCGTCCGCCAGGACCTCCTCGGGCAGGGCTACGAGGCCATCGCGATCCAGCTGCCCAACGCGGAGGAGGCCAAGACCGCCGAGGTCGCCGCGTACTGCTGGAAGGCGCTCGGCCAGACCGGCTTCACCCGCAGCGATGTGATCATCGGCGTCGGCGGCGGTGCCTCCACCGACCTCGCGGGCTTCGTCGCCGCGACCTGGCTGCGCGGGGTGCGCTGGATCGCCGTCCCGACGACGGTGCTCGGCATGGTGGACGCGGCGGTCGGCGGGAAGACCGGTATCAACACCGCCGAGGGCAAGAACCTGGTCGGTGCCTTCCACCCGCCGGCCGGTGTGCTGTGCGACCTGGCCGCGCTCGACTCGCTGCCGGTCCACGACTACGTCAGCGGCCTCGCCGAGATCATCAAGGCGGGCTTCATCGCCGACCCGGCGATCCTGGAGCTGATCGAGGCGGACCCGGAGGCGGCCCGCACCCCCGCGGGACCGCACACCGCCGAGCTCATCGAGCGCTCCATCCGGGTGAAGGCCGAGGTCGTCTCCTCCGACCTCAAGGAGGCGGGGCTGCGGGAAATCCTCAACTACGGCCACACCCTCGCCCACGCCATCGAGAAGAACGAGCGCTACAAGTGGCGGCACGGCGCGGCGGTCTCCGTCGGCATGGTCTTCGCCGCCGAGCTGGGCCGCCTCGCCGGACGCCTGGACGACGCCACGGCCGACCGGCACCGCGCGGTCCTGGGCTCCGTCGGCCTGCCGCTGACCTACCGCGGCGACCAGTGGCCCCGGCTGCTGGAGACCATGAAGGTCGACAAGAAGTCCCGCGGCGACCTGCTGCGCTTCATCGTCCTCGACGGCCTGGCCAAGCCCGCGGTGCTGGAGGGCCCGGACCCGGCCGTGCTGCTCGCGGCGTACGGAGAGGTGTCCGCGTGACCCGCAGGGTGCTCGTCCTCAACGGCCCCAACCTGGGGCGGCTCGGCAGCCGTGAGCCGGATGTCTACGGCGCGACCTCCTACGCCGGGCTGGTGGAGGAGTGCGTAAAGCTCGGCGCCGAGCTGGGCTTCGAGGTCGATGTGCGGGAGACCAACGACGAGGGCGAGATGATCCGCTGGCTGCACGAGGCGGCGGACGGCTCGACTCCGGTCGTCATCAACCCCGGTGCCTTCACGCACTACTCGTACGGTATGCGGGACGCGGCGGCGCAGCGCACCGCACCGCTGGTCGAGGTGCATATCTCCAACCCGCATGCGCGGGAGGAGTTCCGTCACAACTCTGTCATCGCGGCGGTCGCCAGCGGCACCATCGCCGGGTTCGGAATCGGGTCGTATCGCCTCGCATTGCGCGCTTTGGCCGACGAATTGGCCGGATGACGGCTGTCGCTGGGCACACACCGTATTCCCCGGCCGTTCACACAGTGGCGGCCGGGGCAGGTACCGTTCGGTAGAACCGGCTTCACCGCCGCGTCTTCACGCGACAGTTGCCAGCACCAGACCGCCTGCACGAGACGGAGTGCCACCGGATGCAGCACTCAGTGGGAGCTCCGCTGCCACCGCCCCATCAGCCCGGGCCGGCCCCCGACGCGGGCGGCGCGGGCTGGGCCCAGGGCACGGGCCACCAC
>NZ_MUNE01000339.1 GCF_002154605.1 Streptomyces milbemycinicus
CCGCGACCGACAGCGCACCGTCGCAGCCCCCGCGGGCCGCCTCGGCCAAGGCGTTCCTCAACGACATGGCACAGGTCGCGGCCTCCGCACCCGCCACCGAGGCCCCGTACTGGAAGACCACCCTCAACCTCACCGTCCCGGCGGACGGCGAGAAGGAGAGCACCCACACCAGGTATCTGGACCGGAAGGGGAAGTCCACCGAGGTGAACCCGGACGGGTCCACCAAGGTCGCCTTCACGGCCCGCGCGTACGCCGTCGGCGACCGGACCCTCGGCTGGAACCAGCTCGACAAGCTCCCCACCGACCCCAAGGCTCTCGCCTCGCTGCTGCCGACCCCCAACTCCGCCGACGGCAAGGCCAAGAGCACCTTCGACAACGCCACCGCCCTCCTCGGCGAGTCCCCGGCGCGCCCCGAACTGCGCGCCGCGCTCTACCGCGTCCTGGCCGGTCTCCCCGGCGTCGAGGTCGCCGGCCCCGCCAAGGACGCCACCGGCCGCACGGGCACGGCCCTGGAGTGGACCACCGACTCCGGCACCCTCCGCCTGATCATCAACCCCAAGACCGGAGACCTCCTGGAGGAGACGGAGACCGCCCCCAGGACCGGCGCCCTCCAGGCCCGCTACACCTACCTGACCAACGCCCCCGCGGACCGCATCGGCTGACCCTCGCCCGCCGACCGCGCCCGGGGGGCTCACGGCGCGGCGAGGTGTCCCTGGCCGGAGTCGGTGGATCGCGGGGGTGTGTCACCGGCGCCGGCCAGGGCGTGCGGCCAGTGTGACGTCCGTACGGGCGCACCTGACCGCGCGGGCGGACGCGTCGACCGTGAGAAGGTGTCCCGTGCACCCTCACCACCTGCGCTTCTTCTTCGAAGCCGGCGTCCCGCACACCCCGCTGTGGCCGGACGACGTCGACAGCCTGTACGGGTCCCCGTGCGAGCTGGAACGACTGCCGATCAGCCCGGCCACCCGGGCCGAATTGGCGAGGCTGTGCGAGTGGTACCAGTCGTCCCTCGACTGGGATTACCCACCGGACCCGTCCCCATGGCCCCAAGAGGAATGGGAACGGTTCACCCAGCAGGCGGACGCGGCATTGGATGCCCTGCGCCGGGAGTTGGGCGACGGATGGACGGTCGAGGACCGACGCTGACCGGCGAGGGCTCGGACCGGACCGGCGGCTGAGGCGGCCCGGGTCACCGCCGCCCGCCGATGGGCCGCTAGTAGGATCGGGGCCCATGCCCCTGAGCATGAGCGACGTGGACCGGTTCGAGGCCTCCAGGTTCCGTCTGGAGGCCATCGCCTACCGCCTCCTCGGTTCCGCGAGCGAGGCCGAGGACGCCGTGCAGGAGGCGTTTCTGCGCTGGCAGGCCGCCGACGTCGACCGTATCGAGGTCCCCGAGGCCTGGCTGACGAAGGTCCTCACCAATCTGTGCCTCAACCAGCTCACTTCGGCCCGCGCGCGGCGCGAGACCTATGTGGGCCAATGGCTCCCCGAACCGCTGCTCGCCGGGGATGTGATGCTCGGCCCGGCCGACACCGCCGAACAGCGCGAATCGGTCTCGTACGCGGTCCTCACTCTCATGGAGCGCCTGTCCCCCAACGAGCGGGCGGTGTACGTGCTGCGGGAGGCCTTCGACTACCCGCACCGGGAGATCGCCGAGATCCTGGACATCAGCGAGGCCTCCAGCCAGCAGATTTTCCACCGCGCCAAGAAGCATGTCGCGGACGGCCAGGCCCGTACCGAGGTCGACGAGGCCGCCGCCCGGCGGATCGTCGAGGAGTTCCTTGCAGCCGCCACCAGCGGCCGGACCGAGCCGCTTGTGCGGCTGCTCACCCAGGACGCCATCGCGATCGGCGACGGCGGCGGGAAGATCCCGGCCCGCACCAAGCCGTTCGAGGGCGCCGTCGCGGTCGCGAAGTTCATGTGGGGCCTGTTCAAGCCCAGCAAGGCCAAGCGCGCCTACGCCGGCGGCTCACCCGAGGTCTACGCCACGACCGCCAACGGCGACCCCGCCGTCGTGGCGGTCGTCGACGGCCGGGTCGTCGGCGTCCTGTGCCTGGAGGTCACGGCCGAGGGCATCGCCGCGTTCCGTAACCAGGTCAACCCCGACAAGCTCGAACGCGCGAGCGAGCAGTGGGCGGCCGTCGACCACGGGGAGCCTCTGCTCCACGCCTTCTGATCCGCTGACCCGGTGTGAGGTGCTTCACATCGGATCCCTGTCAGGAAACGGCGGGCCGCCCGGTTCAAGGGGCGACTCGCTGAAGACAGGAACAGACAGGAGCAAGGACATGCAGCACCGCATCATCGTCCTCGGAGCCGGATACACCGGGGCCAGCGCCGCCGGGCGCCTCGCCAAGCGGCTGCACCGCGAGGACGTCACCATCACCCTCGTCAACGCCGAGCCCGACTTCGTCGAGCGCGTCCGGATGCACCAGCTGGCGGTCGGCCAGGACCTCAAGCTCCGGACCTTCGGCGAGATGTTCGCGGGCACGGGCGTCGAACTGAAGCTCGCGAGGGTCACCGGCGTCGACGTCGACCGTAAGACCGTCGCCGTCATCGACGCGAACGGCGCCGAGGAACTGGAGTACGACACCCTCGTGTACGCCCTCGGCAGCAGCTGGAACGACCAGGGCGTCCCCGGCACCGCCGAGCACGCCCATGAGCTCGCCGGCCGCCCCGGAGCGCTACAGCTCCGCGAGCGCCTGGCCCGGCTGGACGCCGGACAGCCCGTGGTCGTCGTCGGTGGCGGCCTCACCGGTCTGGAGGCCGCGACCGAGATCGCCGAGGCCCGCCCGGACCTCGCCGTCGCCCTCGCCGCCCGCGGCGGCCTCGGCGACTGGCTCTCGCCCAAGGGCGGCCGGCATGTGCGGAAGGTCTTCGACAAGCTCGGCATCACCGTGCACGAGCACAGCGCCGTCACCGGCGTCGAGGCCGACCGCGTCGTCACCGCCGACGGCAAGGCCATCCCGGCCGCGGTCACCGTGTGGACCACCGGCTTCGCGGTCCACCCGATCGCGAAGGCCACCGCCCTGGAGGCCACCGGCACCGGCCAGATCGTGGTCGACGGGACCATGCGCTCGGTCTCGCACCCGGATGTGTACGCCGTCGGTGACGCGGCCATGGTGATGGGCCCCGGCGACAAGCCGCTGCGGATGTCGTGCGCCTCGGGCGTCCCCACCGCGTGGCAGGCCGCCGACGCCATCGCGGCCCGCCTGACCGGCGGGAAGCTGCCGAACGTGCCGATCCGCTACTTCAACCAGTGCATCTCGCTGGGCCGCAAGGAAGGCGTGATCCAGTACGTCACCGCCGACGACCGCGCCGTCCGGGCGGCCCTGACCGGACGGTTCGCCGCCGTCTACAAGGAGCTGATCTGCAAAAGCGCGGCCTGGGGCGTCGCCAACCCGACGCTCGGGATGCCGAGCCGGCGCCGCCGCGTCGTACGGGAGCGGGCCCAGGCGGGATCGGCGGTCTGAAGGAGCCAGGAGAACGCCCCGGTGATCGCTGCGCGAGGCCGGCGTGATGCGGGTCCGGATGGCCCATCACGCCGGCCCCCCGTAGCCACTCACGGTGAGATCAGTAGCCCTCTTCAGGCCGTGTCTTGAGGAGTGACCGATGATGAGATGGCGCGGCTGCGCGGCTTTCCGGAGATCAGGACGGTCAGCGGGAGGTGAGGGGGGTTTCGGACTCGACGCGGGTGAGCTTTTCGGGGTTGCGGACGTAGTAGAGGCCCGTGACGTGGGCGTTCTCCACGCGGAAGGCCAGCACGCCGTCGATCTCGCCGTCCAGGCGCAGGATGAGTCCGGGGTTGCCGTTGACCGTCGTGGGTTCACTGGTGAGGGTGCCGCCGGCCTTGTCGAGACTGCCGATCATGTAGCGGAGTACCTTGTCGGCGCCGACGACCGGCCGCAGGGCCGCCAGCTTGAGGCCGCCTCCGTCGCTGACGAAGACAACGTCCGGGGCGAGTACGTCGAGTAGCCCCTGCAGGTCCCCGGTCACGAGGGCGGACTGGAACGAATTCAACGCTGCCCGGGTTTCTTCCGGTGAAACCGGTGTGCGCGGCCGGCGGGCGTCGACGTGTTGGCGGGCGCGGTAGGCGATCTGGCGTGTGGCGGCGGGGCTCTTGTCGATCGCCTCCGCGATGTCGTCGTAGCCGATGTCGAAGACCTCGCGCAGCACGAAGACGGCGCGTTCGGTCGGTGAGAGGGTTTCGAGGATGAACATGAGTGCCAGCGACAGGTTCTCGGACAGTTCGACGTCCTCGGCCACGTCCGGCGCGGTGAGCAGAGGTTCGGGCAGCCAGGGGCCGACGTAGGCCTCCTTGCGCCGTTTGAGGGTGCGCAGCCGGTTGAGTGCTTGCCGGGTCGTGATCCGTACCAGGTAGGCGCGCTGGTCCCGCACCTGTGCCAGGTCGACCTTGACCCACCGCAGCCAGGCCTCCTGGAGGACGTCCTCGGCGTCCGCCGCCGATCCGAGCATCTCGTAGGCGACGGTGAACAGCAGGTCGCGGTGGGCGACGAAGGCCTCCGTCGCGGGGTCGGTGACGTGGTCGTTCATCTCGTGCGCTTCACTCTCTCGTGGTCGGCCCCATGGGCCGGAAGCAGGCCGTGGAACACGTACCCAGTCTGATGACGGGGTCGTCGGCAGCAGCCTCCCCACTGGTCAGGTGCCGGACGGTGTCGAGCGGTTCTTCGACTGCGGCGATTCCAGGCGGTCGCCGTGGGATGCGCGGGAACTGGCCTTGCGTGCCCCGGACACCAACTTGTTGAGGGTGAACCGGCAGGCGATCTCCTTGACGCCGGCACCGAGCCCCCCGCTGATGCTGAGCGCGTTCACCTTGTCGTTCGGGTAGGAGAACTGGGTGACGCCCTCGTCTCGGCCGAGGCTGAGGCACTGCCCGGCGAAGAACATCCGGACGGGAGCGGCTTTCTTCCCCGCGATCCGGCGCAGGATCGTGTCGGCGGCCGCCGGGCCCAGCTGCACGGCGGCCTGGCAGCTCATCCGGAACGGGTGGTCCGGCATCACTCCCGCGTCCCCGGCGGCGACGATGCGCTCGTCGTCCACACTGGTCAGCGTCGTGTCGGTGATCAGGCGGCCTTCGGCGTCGGTGCGCAGCCCGCTGCGGGCGGCCAGGTCCGGGACACGGAATCCCGCGGTCCAGATCGTCACCGCGCTGGGCAGCTCGCGGCCGTCGTCGAGCCGTACGCCGTCGCGTGTCACATCCGTCACCTGCGCACGGGGACCTTCGAGGACGGTCACACCCAGCTTGGCCAGCCGGCGGGCGACCGGGCGGCGGACTCGGGCATGCAGGGAGGGGCCGAGCACATTGCCGCAGACCAGAGTGACCTTGCGGCCCGCTTCCGCCAGCTCGGCGGCGGTCTCCAGGCCGGTCGGGCCGGCCCCGACCACGGTCACCGGAGCCGACGCGGGCGTCGCGGCCAGCGCCGCCCGCAGTCGTTCCGCCCCCTCGAGGTCCGACACCCAGTGAGCGAACTCCACCGCTCCGGGCACGCCGGGATCGGAGGCGCCACTGCCCACCGCGTAGACGAGGTAGTCGTAGGAGACCGTGCCACCGCCCGCCAGCGACACCCGGCGCTCGGCAGCGTCGATCCGGGTCGCGGTGTCGACCACCAGCCGGACGTTCCCGCCCAGAACCTCACTGAAGCCCTCGACCGCGTCATCGGAGCCGGTCACGAGCTGGTGCAGGCGGATCCGCGAGACGAAGTCGGGACGCGGATTGACCAGGGTCACCGACACGCCATCGCGCCGAGCCAGGCGATTGGCCGCCGTCACGCCCCCATACCCGCCGCCGACCACGACCACCTCGACGTTCTCGTTCATCATGTCTCCCTCGTGTTACGGACTCGGCATGGAGACACCAGCCGCGCGCCCGGCATAACAGCCCGCGGATGAGACGTAGTGCACATCGGACGCGGCGGAAACGCCGCCCCTTCCGCCGCGAGTGGCGTAACGGCCGCCGAAGGCTCCCGGCTACCGAGGGCCGCCGTGGAAGCAGGTCTCACCGTCGATCCGGACCGGCCGTCCGGGCGGCAGGGGCGGGTCCAAGGGCTCGCTCTCCGGAAGCCCCGACCAGTCGACGAGGAACGACGCGTCCAGGGGCTCGACCGGGAAACGGGTGATGAGCTGTCCCGGTCGGTGGATCTCCAGGGTCAGCTTCAGCATGGTCGGGAGGTCTTCAGGGTCGAAGCCCCCGTTGTCGCAGGATTTCAAGGTCTCGTCGGCGTCGCGCCGCGCGGCGTCGACGGAGCCGAAAACGCACGCTGTCGAGGACCACTCCGAGTTGCTGATCCGGGCGTCCTCGCGGACCAGGGCGAACGCGTAGCGGCGGTCCGGGGACTCGGTGCCGTCGAAGTCGTCCTCCTCGGGCACCTCTTCGCCGAGTTCGGCGAGGCTGTCGCGCGCGACATGGTCCCCCGGGTCGCGCCGCAGGGCCTCCGCGTACGCGGCGACCGCGCCGTCCCGGTCGCCGGACCAGCACAGGGCGTGGCCCAGGTGAAGGGGTACGAGAGGGTCGCCGGGGTCGGCGTCCAGGGCGGCGCGGGCCGCCTCGATCGCCCGGGCGGCCAACTCCTCGCTGAGGCCGTCCTCGTCGTACTCCGCCATGTCGCCCAGGTACGGACCGTCGGTCCCGTCCGTCCAGGACCAGTCGCAGTCCAGCTCGTCGAGGGCGCACTGTTGGAGGGCCAGCGCGGCTATCGCCGAGCGTCCGACCGCGATGCTGGCGGCGGTCTCCGCGTCGTCGGCGCTCAGCTTCCCCGCGACCGCGTCGTAGCAGCGGGCCGCCTCCGCGAGCAGGCGCGGGACCGTGTCCGTCTCGGCGCCGTCCGCCAGCCGCTCACTGCTCTCACGGAGCAGCGAACTGGCCTTGATCAGCGAGGCGTCCGTCGCGTCATTGTCCGTCATGGACCGGCACGTTACTGCTCCGCGGAGGCGTGCCGTGTGGTGGCGTGGGCGAGGCTGCGTTCGATCCGGGTCAGCGCGTCGATGGCCTCGGTCTGCTGGTCGGGGGTCAGGCTGTCGGCGACGGAGCTTTCGAGTTCGGCCCAGACCTCCTCGACCTGGCGGCGCAGGGCGAGGCTGGCGGTGGTGGGTTCGATGATGAAGGCGCGTCTGTCGGTGGCGCAGGGGTGGCGGCGGACGAAGCCGGCGTGTTCGAGGCGCCGGATGGTGCGGGTCATGGTGGCCGCGTCGGAGCCGAGCAGGCGTACCAGATCGGCCTGGCGCTGGGGGCCGAGGTCCCACAGCTGCATCATGACCAGCTCCTGGCCGGGATGAAGGCCGACGCGGCGCAGCAGCTGCGCTGCGAGCATGCGGTGCAGCCGGGCGACGCGGAAGATCGCGTGGGTCATGGCGCCGGCCTGGACGGAGGGCGGCATCGTCATCTCGGCCGTTGCCGCGGCTTCGGCGGCGGCCGACTGGCTGCCGGACTCGCTGCCGGACTTGCTGCCGGACGTGTCCTTCGGCTGACTCATACGTCCCTCGCTGCGATGTGTAGCTGCCCGAGCAGGGACGAGCCTATCGCGCTCGCTGCCGATACGGGCTGAGCCCATGTGCACTGGAGATCGCGGTAGAGCGGGGCGGATGGTGACGCAGATCACAGCTTTGCGGGAATGGTCTGCTGCGCTTTACTTGTTCGGGCAGGAAATGGCGCCGCACGCCGCGGCGCCCCTCCGTGAGCAAGGAATGTGATCATGGCGACGGCATTCGACCCGTACGACCTGGGCGGCAAGCCCCTGGCCAACCGCATCGTGATGGCCCCGATGACCCGCAGCCGCGCATACGGCCCCGGGGCGACCCCGACGGACCTGATGGCGACCTACTACGCCCAGCGGGCCGGCGCCGGGCTGATCGTCACCGAGGGCACCCAGCCATCGGTGGTCGGGCAGGGCTACCCCGACACCCCGGGCCTGCACTCCACGGAGCAGGTCGAGGCCTGGCGCAAGGTGACCGACGCCGTGCACGACGAGGGCGGGGTGATCTTCGCGCAGCTGATGCACACCGGTCGTATCGGCCACCCCATCCTGCTGCCGGACGACCAACTGCCGGTCGGCCCCTCCGCGGTGGCGCCGCAGGGGCAGGTGTTCACCCACGAGGGCCCCAAGGACTTCGTCACCCCCAAGGAGCTGACCGAGGCCGAGATCACCCGGACCATCGACGAATTCGCCACCGCGGCACGCAACGCGGTCGCCGCCGGGTTCGACGGTGTGGAGATCCACGGCGCCAACGGCTACCTGGTCCACCAGTTCCTCGCCCCCAACTCCAACCGGCGCACCGACGCCTGGGGCGGCTCGGTCGACGGCCGTATCCGCTTCGCCGTCGAGGTGGCGACCGCGGTGGCCCAGGCCATCGGCGGCGAGAAGGTCGGCTTCCGTATCTCGCCCGGCAACCCTTACAACGACATCGCCGAGGACGACCTCCAGGAGACCTACGGCGCCCTGGTCGCACGGCTGGCCCCGCTGGGCCTCGCCTATCTGCACCAGATGGAGGCCCCGGGCGTCCGTGACCTGGTCCTCCGCCTGCGCAAGGAGTGGCCCGGCACCTTCATCCTCAACCCGTTCACCGGCACCGACCCGACCGGCCCGGACGAGCTGGGTCTTGTGGAGGACGGCATCGCGGACCTGATCGCCTACGGCGCGCTCTACCTGGCCAACCCCGACCTCCCGGCCCGCCTCGCCGCCGGCGGCCCGTTCAACACCCCCGACCTCACCACCTCCTTCGGCGGCGACCACCGCGGCTACACCGACTACCCCGCCCTGGGCTGATACCTGCCCGAACAGCTAAACGCGCCGCCGCGCCGCGGGAACCCCGGCGCCGCCGCGCCGCGGGAACCCC
>NZ_MUNE01000034.1 GCF_002154605.1 Streptomyces milbemycinicus
TTCTTCACCGCCGCGGTGGTGGATGCCGACCCGGAGGGCATGCCGCCGTGGCTGGCCACCGAATACGTGCCGGGGATGTCCTTGGATGCCGCGGTGGCCGCGTACGGCGCCTGGCAGGAGTCCTCGGTGCTGGCACTGGGCGCCGCGCTGGCCGAGGCGCTGGAGGCCGTTCACCGCGCTGATGTGGTGCACCGCGATCTCAAGCCCTCGAACGTCCTGTTGGCCGCGGACGGCCCGCGGCTGATCGACTTCGGTATCTCCCTGGCGTCCGAGGCCACCAAGCTCACGCTGACCGGGGCGATCGTCGGGACGCCCGGTTTCATGTCCCCCGAACAGCTGGCGGGCGACACGGTGGGAGCGGCGAGCGACGTCTTCGCCCTCGGTGCTGTCCTGGCCTACGCGGCGACCGGATCCGGTCCGTTCGGCGGCGGCTCCGCCCAAGCCCTGAACTACCGGGTGGCCCATGCGGAACCGGACCTGACCGGCCTGCCGCCCGAACTGGCGGACGTCGTAGCCCGGTGCCTGGCCAAGGACCCGGGCCAACGGCCCACCGCGCCGCACCTGGTGACAGAGCTGGGCCGGGCTTCGCAGGCCGGACAGGCCGGACAGGCCGACGGATTGTCCACGGAAGCCGACTGGCTGCCTGAGCCGGTGACGGCCGAGATCACCCGCAAGCAGCACGAGCCACTGTCCGCGCCTACCGGGCAGACCACTGCCGAAGTCGTTCCCCCCACCATCGGCGCGACGGTATCCGTCCTGGGCCCACCGGCAGCGGAACCCCCACAGCCGGAGTCCACCCCCGGCGGCAAGGGGCGCGTGTTCACGCGGGGCCGAGTCATGGCGGGCCTCGCGGTCACCGCCGTCCTCGCTGCCATCGTCACCGCAACGCTCCTCCCCGGCAGTAAGTCCGGCGACAAGCAGACCGAGAAGCCGCAGCAGACCGAGAAGCCCCATGCACCGGCGCTGAGGCAACTATGGTCCTCGGGACAAGGCACGGACTTGCCGCCGGTGGTCAAGGACGGGACGGTCTACGTCGGCGACAGAGACCGCGGCGTGTACGCCCTGGACGCCGACACCGGTGACCAGTTGTGGGAAAACGATCAGACGACGGACATCGTAAGCTCCGCGACTGTCAGCGACGGGGTGGTCTCCTTCAGCACTGGAGGATTTCCCAACGCCGACACCAGCCGCGTGTACGCCCTCGACGCCGATACCGGCCGCCGCCTGTGGAAGTTCAAACCCAACGACCTCGTAACCTCCGCCCCCGTCATGGCCGGCGGAACCGCCTACTTCTACAGCAACTCGCTCGCCACACGAAGCAGCACCCTGTACGCGTTGGATGCCGAGACCGGTGAAAAGAGGTGGAGTCGGGTACTCAGCCTGGGGGCCGCACTGGCCTTTGACGACGGGGTCGTCTACTACGGCGGCCATACCGTACGCGGTTCCTACCTCCATGCCCTGGATGCCGACACGGGCAAGGAGTTGTGGAAAGTGCACATCAGCGCTGACATCCTCCCTGACCCACTGACGTCACTTACCGTCGCTCACGGTGTCATCCACGCCGTCGGCGAAGACGGCATTCTGTCCGCCCGGGACGCAGACAACGGCGACCTGCTGTGGAAATACCGGACCGGTCTCTCCGACTTCTCGGATTCGAAGCCCCCGGTTGTCGCTGACGGGGTCGTCTACATCAGCGGAAACAGCGAAACCGACTCGGGATACGGCCAGGTATTCGCAGTCAATGCGAAGGACGGCAAAATGCTGTGGAAGTATCAGATGCCACGGGTGAGTTCGCCGCCCACGGTCACGGCAGGAACGGTCTACGTCAGTACGGAAGCCGGCGCTTTGTATCTCCTGGACGCCGAGAGCGGCGACTCCTTGGGGCAGGCCCGCCTGGCGAATGACCATGAGCCGGAAGTGACCGTCGCCGACGGGGTGGCCTACTTCGACGGTGGTGACGGGCGCCTGCGCGCGGCCAAGATCACCCGCTGACTCCGCTGACTCCGCTGACTCCGCTGACGCCGAGCCTGCGCAATTCAACAGCCCAGCCTGTTCAGCTTTGACTGGACAGGCTGGACTGGACAGGCTGGACTGAAGAAATTACCGTGGAGGCATGGCAGAGACTCCTCACAGCATGTCCGCCTCCGCCGTGCGCGCCGCGTATGAGATCCGGGTCGTGGTCGGGCGGCTGCGTCGGCGGCTCAAAGAGACGTACGACAACGAAGAGCTCACCCCCACGCAGACGGCCGTGCTCAGCAGGCTCAGCAAGGACGGCCCCGCCTCGACCAGCGATCTCGCGGCGGCCGAGCGCGTACGGCCGCAGTCGATGGCGGCCACGCTCGGGGTGCTCGACGAGCGCGGGCTGATCCGGCGGCGGCCCGATCCCGGCGACGGGCGGCGGCAGCTGATCTCGCTGAGCGAGAGCGGCACCGCGTATGTGGACGACAAGCGGCGGGCGGGGGAGGAATGGCTCGCCCGGTCGCTCGAATCCGGCTATACGGAAGAGGAGCGGCAGACCATCATCGAGGCGCTGGCCCTGCTGGACCGGCTCAGCGGCGCATGATCGCGCGGCTCAGGTCGCTCGCTTCACTCGGGCCGCTCGGGTCGCTCGCGCGGCGCAGGGCCGGGAAAGAGACGCGGGGCGCCTTCGACCGGAGGCTGCTCGCGCCGATGATCCTGGGTTCGGTGCTGAACCCGATCAACTCCACCATCGTCGCCGTGGCGTTGGTGCCGATCGGCGTCGCGCTCGGCGCGCCGCCCGCGCAGACGGCGTGGCTGGTCTCCGCGCTCTATCTGGCGACCTCGATAGGCCAGCCCGTGGTGGGGCGGCTGATCGACCTCTACGGGCCGCGCCGGCTCTTCCTCGTAGGGATGTCGCTGGGCGGGATCGCGGGGCTGATGGGGCTGCTGGCCCCGAATCTGGGCGTGCTGATCGCCGCGCGCGTGGTGCTCGGGTTCGGTACGTGCGCGGGCTATCCGGCGGCGATGTACCTGATCCGGGGCGAGGCCCAGCGGACAGGGCGGGAGAGCCCCGCCGGCGTGCTGACCGTGCTCGCGGTCGCCAACCAGACCGTCGCCGTCATCGGGCCGTCCCTGGGCGGGCTGCTGATCGGCCTGGGCGGCTGGCGCACCACGTTCGCCGTCAACATCCCGCTGGCGGTGGCCGGTCTGATCCTCGGCGCCCGACGGCTGCCCAAGGCGCCCCCGCCGGAGCTGTCGGAGCGCACCGGCGAGCGGATCAGACTGGACCTGGCCGGGATGGCGCTGTTCGCCGCGACGCTCGTCTCGCTGCTGCTGTTCCTGATGCAGCCGCGGGCCGACCGTTGGTATCTGCCGGTGCTCGTGGCGGTGGCGGCGACCGGGTTCACGGTGCGGGAGCTGCGGGCGCCGGAGCCGTTCATCGACCTGAGGGTGCTCGGCGGCAATCGGCCGCTGGTTCTCACGTACGGGCGTACCGTCCTCGCCGCCGTCGTGTCGTACGCCTTTCTGTACGGCTACCCCCAGTGGCTGGAGGAGGGGCGGGGGCTGAGCGCATCGCAGGCGGGGCTTGCGCAGCTCCCGGTGTTCCTGGTCGGGATAGCCGTCTCCACCGCCACCGGCCGCCGCCCCGAGGTGCGCGGCAAGCTCGTCGTCGGCGCCCTGGGGCAGATCGCCGCATCCGCCACGATGCTCCTGCTGCGGCCGGACAGCCCGGTGTGGCTGCTGATCGCCGTCGCGCTGCTCTTCGGCGTACCGCAGGGGCTGAACAACCTGGCGCTGCAGAACGCGGTGTACCACCAGGCCGACCCGGAGCGGATCGGATCCTCGGCGGGACTGATGCGCACCTTCTTCTACCTCGGCGCGATGGTCGCCTCCAGCGCGTACGGCGCCTTCTACGGCGCCCGCGCCGACACCGGCGGCCTGCACGGTCTGGCCTGGCTCATGCTCGCCGTCGCCGCCGTGTTCCTGGCGGTCACGGCCATGGACCGCTCGCTGGGCCGGATCGGTGCCGACGACCGGTCTCCTTCTGCCTAGCGTCGTCCCTGAGGGTCGCGACGGTGGGGTGAGTACGTTCGGCGCGCGTTACGTCTCCGAAGTGCCGTCCGGTGTCGAAGTGCCGTCCGGTGTCGGTGTTCCGGGCGTCCCGGGAGTCCCGGACGGCAGGATCCACACGGCGGCCCAGCAGCACCCCCGTACCACGAAGGCCGCCGCCAGCGCCCACCACACGCTGTCCACGCGGACCTCGGACAGCAAGGTGATCAAGTACCACACCAGCGTGTCCTGTAGCAGGCCGACGACTGCCAGGATGGGCAGCAGGACCCCTTGGTGCGGATCCCTGGGCGTCGACCAGATCACGGTGCTGGCGATCGAGAAGAGGGCGAGCGCGAGGAGGTAGCCGAACAGCGGTTCCTCGCCGGTGTAGTCGAGCGTTATCCCAGGCAGCGTGGCTGCCAGCCCGATTCCGGGGAGCAGCCCCAGCTGCTGTCTTCGGATGTCTTTCATGATCGGGACTCTGCCAGGCCGTGCCCCGCCCGGGAATACTCCACCGACCAAGAGGTCGTCACATTCGGCGCCGGTGGGGCGAAGCGGTTCAGCGGTTCAGGCGGACGCGAGTGTTCCGGACATCCAGTCGGCGACCGCAGGCAGCCAGTCCGCGTGGGCGTTGCCCAGCAGATGGTCGCCGTACGGGACGAGCAGGTACTCGCCGCGCGGTGCCAGGCGGGCCAGTGGCTCCCCATCGGTCACTCCTGAGATGTCGTCCTGGCCGCCGTCGACCACCAGGAGCGGGCAGGCGATACGGGGCGCCAGCGCGGACAGGTCGACCTGGTCGGCGAAGTCGCGGGCCGCCCGGGTTCCTCCGGCGCGCCAGGTGAGGATGTTCCGGAGCGGGGGCGGCAGGGCCGGCCAGTCGAGGTGGAAAGGACCGCTCACGGTGGTGGCGGCGGCCACGCGAGGCTCGTGGGCGGCGCTCTCCGCGACGTAGTAACCGCCCAGGCTGAGGCCGACGAGCCCGACCCGGTCGACGCCGAGCGCGTCCACGACCTGCCCGATCACCTGGTGATAGTCGGGCCGGACCGTGGTGGTGGCCGCGAGTGTGCCCTGCCCGGGGCCGTCCATCGTGAACACGGCCAGGCCCCTGCGCAGCAGCGCCGAGGTGACCGCGTGGAACTCCTCCTTACCGGAGTCCAGGCCGGGCACGACGACGACGGTGGCGGACGCGTCGGCAGGGCCGCGGAGCCAGCCGGCGAAGGCGGGTCCGTCGAGTCGGCGGGCACCGGGTTCCAGAATCTCCAGCGCACGGCGCATCGCGGCGTCGGCATCAGCGGCGGCCTCTGCGGCGGCCTCGGTGTCGGCCGTGGTGTCGGCCGTCGTCCGGTCCGTGTACGGGCCCAGGGTGGCGATGTGGAACCAGCGCGCCGCCACTTGGTAGTGCTCGCCCGCCGATATCGGGGAGGCGGCCTGCTCCGCGCGTACGAGGTGGCGGCGAGCGGCCCTCACGAATGCCTGTCCCCAGTCGTCGACCGAGGCCAATTCGGCGGTGACACGCCGGTATTCGTGCGGGTCGAGCCCGGCGGCGGTGGCGCGCGTCAGATTCTCCGCGGCGAGGTCGGCGACGTTCACGACACCACCCCCGTGGTGAGGACCGCCTTGCCGCGGATCCGGCGCTCCCGCAGGTCGACCAGGGTCTCGGCGGTCTTCGACCAGTCCGCGGTGCGGCCGATCTCCGGATGGAGCCGCCCGTTGTGCACCAGGCGCACCAGGGTGGCCAGGTCGCGCCCGTAAGTCGGGCCCGCGTTGGGTCCCGCGTTGGGTCCCGCGTTGGGGCCCGCGTAGTGGAAGTGGCGGATGACGGCGCCTTCCGGGCCGCTGAGGAGATCGAAGAAGTCCAGTGTCGCCGGGGTGCGGCTGGCCTGGCCGAACCAGATCAGCGTGCCGCCCGCGGCCAGCTTGGACAGCGCGACCGGCAGGTCGGCGCCGCCGGTGGATTCCAGCACCACGTCGAACGGGCCCCGCGCCCCGGCCACCGCGTGCACGGCCGTCGCGGCGCCCAGAGCGCGCAGCCGCTCGGCGCGCGACGGGGTGGCGGTCACCACGGTGACCTCCGCGCCCGCGGCGGCGGCCAGCTCGGTGACGTAGTGGCCGACACCGCCCGAGGCGCCGGTCACCAGCATCCGTCGGCCCGTCACACTGCCGGCGGTACGCAACAGCCGCAGGGCGGTGATGCCGGCCAGCGGCAGGGCCGCGGCGTCGACGGCGCTGAGGGAGTCGGGCAGTTCGGCGAGCGAGTGGGTGGGCACGGCCGCGTACTCGGCCCACCCGCCCCGGGGCGGGTG
>NZ_MUNE01000340.1 GCF_002154605.1 Streptomyces milbemycinicus
CGCACCTCGCTGCGCGGCCTGAGCCTCGGCGACGCCGCCCGCCCCTCCTCGGGCCCCAGCGCCTCGCTCGCGACCGCCTCGGCGGTCGGCGGCGAGACCGTGGTGCTGCCACTGGTCGCCCGCAACCGCGTCATCGGCATGCTCACCCTCGGCAAGTCCACCGACGGGCACTTCCGCCAGGAGAACCTGGAACTCGCCGAAGACCTCTCCCGCAGGGCGGCCCTCGCCCTCGACAACGCCCGGCTGTACTCGGAGCGCACGGCCATCAGCCAGTCCCTCCAGCGCAGCCTGCTGCCGCCCGAACTGCCCGACGTCACCGGCGTGGAGGTCGAAGTCATCTACCGCGCGGCAGGCGAGGGCAACGAGGTCGGCGGCGACTTCTACGACCTCTTCCCGATCCGCGACGGCGCGTACGGCTTCGCCATCGGCGACGTCTGCGGCACCGGCCCCGAGGCCGCCGCGGTCACCGGCCTGGCCCGCCATGCGCTACGGCTGCTCGCCCGCGAGGGCTTCGGCGGCCCTGCGGTGCTGGAACGCCTCAACACCGCCATCCTCGACGAGGGCGCCCGCAGCCGCTTTCTGACGCTCCTTTACGGGGAGCTGTGGCCGCAGGAGGACGGCAGCGCCGAGCTGAAGGTCGTCTGCGCGGGCCATCCGCTGCCCCTGCGGCTGCGCCAGGACGGCTCCGTGGAGCCCGCGGCCGAACCCCAGCCGCTGCTCGGCGTGATGGAAGACCTCGAACTGTACGAGCAGACCGTCACCCTCGACCCGGGCGACGTCCTGCTGTGCGTCACCGACGGGGTGACCGAGCGCCGCGAGGGTGCCCGGATGCTCGGCGACGACGGCCTCATCGAGGTACTGACGACCTGCACCGGTCTGACGGCCGGCGCGGTGGCCTCTCGAGTGCTGCGCGCCGTGGAGCGGTTCGCAGCCCAGCCGCCGTCCGACGACATGGCCATCCTGGCCATGCGCGTCCCCGAGCGGCACGACGCCTGACATACCTCGGAGAACTCGGAGAACATGACGAAGGCCCCCGCCAATTGGCGAGGGCCTTGTGTCGTGAAAATAAGAGCCCCAATACGGAATCGAACCGTAGACCTTCTCCTTACCATGGAGACGCTCTGCCGACTGAGCTATTGGGGCGCGTCGACGGGATAAATCATACCCCGAAGATCGGGGTGCCCCGTGCCACTGCCCCAACGGCCGTCGCCAAGCCGCCGTTAAGCTGCCGCCTGAAGTACCCCGCCGAGCGCATTGCACGCGGACACCACTCGCTGCAGCTCCCGCCGTGTCATCGCCGCGTCGATCGGCAAAGCCAGACATTCATCGGCGGCTCGCTCGGTCTCCACGAGCCACAAATCCCGCCGGAATCGCGCGGTGCGGTGAGCCGGCGTCTGTACAGGAACGTGGCACATAACACCGCGGGAACGCAGCGTACGGGCGAAGGCGTCACGGTCCGGCCTGCCATTCCCCGGAACGCGCACCACGTACTGCTGATAGGTGTGCTGAACCCCGGGCGCCACGCAGGGGGTGCTCACACCGCGCAGCTTGCCGTTCAGATACGCCGCGTTCGCCTGCCGTCGCAGTATCTCTGCATCCGGCTCGGGCCGCGCCCCGTGCTCGATGACGAGCAGGCCGTGCCGCTTGCCGAGTTCAACCAGTCGGAGCATATCGGCCGGGTGCCCGAAGGTGTGCACCACAATGACGGCGGCGGTCTGGGGCGTCAGCGCATCCGCCACCGCGGCCGGCTCTATGCAGTACGTACTGGCGTCGATATCCACGAACACCGGCCGGGCCCCGGCCAGCAGAACCGCTTCCGCGGCCTCGGGGGTGCCGTACGACGGCACCACCACCTCGTCACCCGGCCGTACGCCCGACCGGGTGAGCTCTTGCAACAGCTCGTCCGCAGGAGTCCCCATGGCTGGCATCGTGCCCAGGCAACATGAACACCGAGTGGCCCGCAGCACAACAAAAGAGAGCCCTGTCAGGAACCAATGTTCCCAACAGAGCTCTCTCTAAAGATTGTTCGGCGGTGTCCTACTCTCCCACAGGGTCCCCCCTGCAGTACCATCGGCGCTGAAAGGCTTAGCTTCCGGGTTCGAAATGTAACCGGGCGTTTCCCTAACGCAATAACCACCGAAACACTATGAAGAAAACAAACCAACACCACACACCCGTAGGTGCGTGATTGGTTGGTCATTACTTCAGAACCAACACAGTGGACGCGAGCAACTGAGGACAAGCCCTCGGCCTATTAGTACCAGTCAACTCCACCGGTCACCCGGCTTCCATATCCGGCCTATCAACCCAGTCGTCTACTGGGAGCCTTACCCTCTTATAGAGGTGGGAGTCCTCATCTCGAA
>NZ_MUNE01000341.1 GCF_002154605.1 Streptomyces milbemycinicus
AACCCCGGCAACTCCGGCGGCGCGCTCATCAACATGAGGGGCCAGATCATCGGGATCAACTCCGCGATGTACTCGTCCGCCGCGCAGCAGAGCTCCAGCAGCGCGGGCAGCATCGGCCTGGGCTTCTCCATCCCCGTCGACACCGTCAAGGCCGACCTCGACAATCTGCGCAACGGCGGCAGCGACAGCAGCGGCGGCACCAGCAACAGCTGAGCGGTGACCGCTGACCGCTGACCGGTCACAGTGATCACCGCCGACCGGCCCGCCGCCTGGGATGATCAGGCCCGTGCCCGTCCGCCCGTGCGAGGCTGAAGGCAGCGGATCCACCGCCCCGCCATCGCCGCCTTTCGTCGGCGCGCCACGCCGACTCCGAGTGAGGAACCCGAGCCATGAGCCCCGCCGAGCACGGCGACCAGCCCGCCCGCATCCTGATCGTCGACGACGAGCCGGCCGTCCGCGAGGCCCTGCAGCGCAGCCTCGCCTTCGAGGGCTATCTGACCGAGACGGCCCTGGACGGGCTCGACGCGCTGGAGAAGGTCGGCGCGTACGACCCCGAGCTGATCGTGCTCGATGTGCTGATGCCCCGGATGGACGGGCTGACCGCCGCCCGGCGGCTGCGCGCCACCGGTGTGACCGTGCCCGTGCTGATGCTCACCGCGCGCGACACGGTCGGCGACCGGGTCACCGGGCTCGACGCGGGCGCCGACGACTACCTCGTCAAGCCGTTCGAGCTGGACGAGCTGCTGGCCCGGATCCGGGCCCTGCTGCGCCGCAGCTCGTACGCGGCCGCCGCGGGGGCCGTCGCGGAGACCGGCGCCGACGAGCTGACCTTCGCCGATCTGCGGATGAACCTCGCCACCCGCGAGGTGAACCGGGGCGGGCGCCGGGTCGAGCTGACCCGCACCGAGTTCACGCTGCTGGAGATGTTCCTCGCGCATCCGCGCCAGGTCCTCACCCGCGAACAGATACTCAAGGCCGTCTGGGGCTTCGACTTCGAGCCCACGTCCAACTCGCTGGACGTGTACGTGATGTATCTGCGCCGCAAGACCGAGGCGGGCGGCGAGCCCCGGCTGGTGCACACCGTGCGCGGCGTCGGCTATGTGCTGCGTGCCGCCGAGGGCGGCACGCCGTGACGAACCGCTTCCGCAGGCTGCCGCTCCGCTCGCGGCTGGCGCTGCTGACCGCGGTGGCGGTGGCGGTCGCGGTGGCGGCGGCGGCCTTCGCGTGCTGGTTCCTCACCCGGCAGGAGCTGACCGGCGCGCTGGACCAGAAGCTGCGCGACAGCGTGTCCCCGGACCGTATCCAGCGCCTGATCGGCCTGCCCTGTTCGGACAAGCCGCAGACCGACGACCGCCTGGGCCCCGACCCCGCGGGCCTGCAGTTCGTCCGGGAGAACGGCGACCGGTGCGTCATCGGCTCGACAGCGGTGAAGGTGACGGACGCGGACACCGCGGTCGCGGGCGGCCGGCAGCGGGAGGTCACGCGCGACGGCACGACCACGACCGGCCGGGCCGTCCGCGTCTACACCGCGGAGATGCCGGTCCGCACCAGCACCGGTCCCGGCAGGCTGACCGTGTCCGTCTCCCGCCCCCTCGACGAGGTGACCGACCCCCTCGACACGCTGGCACTGGTCATGCTCCTGGTCACGGGTGTCGGGGTCATCGGCGCCGGGGCCGCCGGTCTGTGGATCGCCAGGACCGGGCTCAAACCCGTGGACCGGCTGACCGAGGCGGTCGAGCATGTGGCCCGTACGGAGGACCTGGCCGTACGCATCCCCGCCGAGGGCGACGACGAGATCGCCCGGCTTTCCCGCTCCTTCAACTCCATGACGGCCGCCCTCGCCTCCTCCCGCGAACGGCAGCAGCAGCTGATCGCCGACGCCGGCCATGAGCTGCGTACGCCGCTCACCTCGCTGCGTACCAACATCGAACTGCTCGCGCGCAGCGAGGAGACCGGCCGGCCGCTGCCGCCCGCCGACCGCAAGGCGCTGATGGCCAGCGTCAAGGCGCAGATGACCGAGCTGGCCGCGCTGATCGGCGATCTCCAGGAGCTGTCCCGGCCGGACGCGCTGCCCGGCACCGGGCCGCTTCAGGTGGTCGCGTTGCACGAGGTGGCGGCGGCCGCGCTGGAACGGGCCCGGCTGCGCGGCGCCGACCTCACGATCGACGCCTCGCTGGGGCCCTGGTATGTACGGGGGGAGGCGGCGGCGCTGGAGCGGACGCTGGTCAATCTGCTCGACAACGCGGTGAAGTTCAGCCCTTCGGGTGGTGTGGTCGAGGTCGTGCTCAGAGACGGCCAGTTCACGGTCCGCGACCATGGCCCCGGCATTCCCGACGACGAGCTGCCGCATGTCTTCGAACGGTTCTGGCGCTCGCCATCAGCCCGTGCCATGCCCGGTTCCGGCCTCGGCCTGTCCATCGTGGCCCGCACGGTCCAGCAGTCCGGCGGCCAGGTCGGGCTGCAGCCCGCGCCGGGCGGCGGCACGCTGGCCTGGCTCCGGCTCCCGGGCGCACCCACGCCGCCACCGGAGCTCGACTGACCTCTCAGCGGGAGTACACGCTCGACTCAGCATGCTCACAGGCTCGGACGCGAGGTTGGAGCCCATGCATGAGACAGCCCGGATTCTGGTCGTGGACGACGATCCCGCGGTGCGCGAAGCGCTCGGCAGAACCCTGAGGTTCGAGGGATACGAGGTCGACACGGCCCAGGACGGCCTGGAGGCGCTGACCCGTCTGCGACACCCGGCCCGGAGCGAACAGGGGCCGCCCGATCTGGTGCTGCTCGATGTGATGATGCCCGGCCTTGACGGCCTTGCGGCCGCCCGCCGGATCCGGTCCGGCGGCGACACCGTACCGATCATGATGGTCACCGCGCGGGACTCGATAGGCGACCGGATCGTCGGCCTCGACAACGGCGCCGACGACTATCTGACGAAGCCGTACGTGGGTGAGGAACTTCTGGCCCGGGTGCGCGCCCTGCTGCGCCGCGGCGCGCACCGCCCCGCCGTGCCCGCCGTACCGGCGGGAGCGGGGCTGCCCACTTTGCCCGAGCCCGCCGCCCGGCTGTCCTTTGAGGACGTGACGCTGGACTCGCACACCCGCCAGGCCACCCGGGCCGGTCGGCGGCTGGATCTGACGAAGACCGAGTACGCGCTGCTGAAGCTGTTCCTCTCCCGCCCCCGTGAGGTGCTGACCCGGGCGGCGATCCTGCGCGATGTGTGGGGGTTCGACTTCGAGCCCACGTCCAACACGCTGGATGTGTATGTGATGTATCTGCGGCGGAAGACGGAGGCGGGCGGCGAGCCTCGGCTGCTGCACACGGTGCGCGGGGTGGGCTATGTGCTGCGCGCCCTGGTGGGCGACTAGGGGCTGCCGTCGAAGGGGGGCGCTCTGCCGCAAGCGGCCGGACGCCCCCCTTTGAACACACAGTCCTTTTGAACACACAGTCCTTGAACACACAGCCCTAGGCCTGGCGGGGCTCCGTGAGCCCCGTGTCGTTCTGCGAGCCGTGCAGCCGCGCGTACGTCCCGCCCAGGGCCAGCAGTTCGCGGTGTGTCCCGGTCTCGACCACCCGCCCGTGGTCGAGGACGAGGATCCGGTCGGCGTCCGGCGCCAGGTTCAGATCGTGCGTGATCATGATCGTCGTACGGCCGGACATCAGCCGCCTCAGCGGCCTGACCACCCGCCGCGCGGACAGCGCGTCGAGCCCGGTGGTGGGCTCGTCCAGGACGAGGACGGGCGCGTTCCGCAGCATCGCGCGGGCGATGGCCACGCGCTGCAGCTGGCCGCCGGACAGCTGCGCGGTGTGCGGATCGATGGGGGTGTCGTAGCCCTCGGGGAGGGCGGTGATGAAGTCGTGGGCCGCCGCGTCCCGGGCCGCCTGGACGATCTCGTGGTCCGTGGCCCCCGGCCGTCCGCAGGCGATGTTCTCGCGGATGGTGTCGTGCAGGATGAGCGTTTCCTGCGGCAGGAGGGTGACGTTCTCGCGGAGGAAGGCCAGCGGCATGGCGTGCAGCGGCACCCCGTCCAGGCGTACGGAGCCCTCGGCCGGGTCGTAGAAGCGCAGCAGCAGCTTGGAGACGGTCGACTTGCCCGCCCCGCTCTCGCCGGTGATCAGCACGAACTCTCCGGGCCCGGCCGTGAGTGAGACCTGGGCCAGGGTGCGTTTCCGGGCGCCCGGGTAGCGGAAGCCGACCCGGGCGAACTCCACCGAGCCGTGCACCCGCCAAGGCGCGACGGCCGCCCCCGGCGGCGGGTCGGCGACGGCGGGTTCGGCGTCGAGGATGTCCAGCAGCCGTTCGGCGCCCGCGGTCGCGGCGGTGAGGGTGAGGCCGAGCTGCCCGAGGTTGCGGATCGGCGGGTAGAGGTAGCCGAGGAAGGCCGCGAAGGCGAGGAGTTGGCCGATGGTCATCCGGTCCTGGGAGATCTCCCAGGCGCCGAGCCCGATGACGGCGAGGACGCACAGCGTCTCGATGACCTCGACCAGCTGCTCGTACAGCTCGCTCATCCGCGCCCCGGCCACCGACGCGCGCATCCAGGCGCGCGCCTCGCGGCGCAGCCGCTTCTCCTCGGCGGCCTTCCGGTTGTAGGCCTGGGTGAGCACGATGTTGCCCAGCGACTCCTCGACCACCGAGGTGATCGCGCCGTCGGCGACGCGCTCCTCCCGTGCGACGGCCTTGATCCGGCCGGAGAAGCGCCGGGCGGCCAGCCAGAACAGCGGCGCCAGTACGAAGGTGGCCAGCGCCAGGTCCCAGCGCAGCCAGAAGGCGGCGGTGGCGAAGAAGACCGTGCTGAACAGGGCGGATACGGTGCCCACGACGCCGGAGACCACCATCTGCTCGATGGCCTCGACGTCCCCGGTGAGGCGTTCGACCAGGTCGCCCTGGCGGTGGCGCTGGAAGAAGTGCGGCGGCAGGTCCTGGACATGGCCGAAGACGCGGGCGCGCAGGCGCAGTACGAAGCGCTCGGCGGTCCACACCGCGAGCGAGTTGCCCGTGTACCCGACCGCCGCGCCCAGGACCGCCACGGCGAACCACTGCCCGGCGGGGGACCAGAACGCGCTGAGCGAGCCCTCCTGGAGGGCGTGGTCCGTCAGATTGGAGAACAGCAGGATCGCGGCCGTCTCGGCGAGCGCGGCGACGACCACACAGACGCAGATCAGCACCAGCCAGCGGCGGTCGCCCCGGGTCAGCGGCCAGAAACGGCGGAAGGCCACGCGCGCGGGCAGCTGCGGGGTGGTCCGCTCCTCCCGCTCCTCCTCGCCCGCGCCGCCCTCGTATGCGTACGGCTCGTCGTGATCCGCGTACTCGGTCAGGGGGCGCTGGGCGCCCGACGGCTGGTGGCGGCCGTACGGGCGGGGCCGCCCGGGGCGCCGGTGGCGCCCGCGGCCGGGGGCGGGCTCGGCGCCGATCGCCCGCAGCCGCATCGTCGGCGGGTCGTTGGGGCCGGTGGGCGCTGTGATCGCTGTTGGCTGTGGGGGTACTGGAGGGCGTGGTGGTACTGGGGGCACTCTCGAGGTCACTGTCTCTTCCGCTCCTGGCGTCGGCCGGCTGCCGGGGCCGCTGCCGGGCCCGGACATGGCCGAGGCGGGCCCGTGGCACAGTGCCGCGGGCCCGCCTCCGGTATGTGGGTCAGCCACCGATCGGGCGATGGTGCTGGGGCTTCTTGTGCTTCTTGCACGCCGGCTTCGGGTGCTGGTTCTTCTTCTCCTCGGGCTTGCGGGCGGGCTTGACCGGAACGACCTTGCGAATGCTCATGGTGATTTCCTTTCGGGTTTTTCTTTCCGATGTCTCGCCGTTCGGCTTCGACACGGAAAACATTAGGAGGGGTTTCCGTGAGCGAGGTCAGAGGAGCCTGTGTGTTTGCCAAGACCCGTATGAGGGAATTCTCAGGAACTTTTTGGAACCGCGGGCACCGGCGGCTGCGTCCACGCGCGCAGGGGCCGTGCGGGCATGCCGAAGGGGGCCGGTGGCGTGTGCCACCGGCCCCCTTCCGTGACCTGTCTCAGGTCTGCCCCGTCTGCGCTCAGTGCTCGATCGGACGGCGCGGAGGCTTCTTCGGGCCCTTCTTCGGCTTCGGCAGCGGCTTGGGGAGCGGCTTGCGCGAGTGCTTGGGCTTGGGCAGCGGGGCGACCTTCTTGAAGCTCATTTCAATTCCTCTTTCTTCTGCTTTCGCTGCGCCTGTTCGGTGCAACGAGAAAGACACTACCGAGGAATTCGGAAACGGAAAGCCAAATTCGATGAGACCTGGTTAAGGAAATTATGAGCTTCCCTCATGGGGGCTCAGCCGCCCGAGTGCCGGCCGGCGCCCACCGCCAGCCCGGCGCCCGTCAGATCGGCCCGGATGCCCTCGCGCTCGACGGTGATGTTCCGCAGCCGCAGTCCCTTGACCTGCTTGGGCAGCTGGAAGGAGAACGCGACCCGCTCCGTCAGATCCTGGGCCCGCAGCCGCACCAGGGCCCGGGCCAGTACGGGGTCGACGCCGACCTGCTCCAGCGTCTCGGGGCGGTCGGCGACCAGGTCCACGAGGTTGGCCTGGGTCAGCCGGTCCGTGAAGCCCGGCCGCTTGGTGATCCGGCGCAGCTGCTTGTCGTCCCACAGCGCCTGTTCCGCGGCCTCGGGCGCGACCCCGAGCTGCCGCGCCACGGACTCCACCGCGAGCAGCGCCCGCGTCTTCTTCTTGTCGCGGCTGATCCGTTCCGCGGCCTCCGGGTGCAGCCGCAGCCGGGCGGGCCGTCCTGGCCGGTAGGTGGCGATGCCGGGGACGTCGAGCCGCATATCGCTGACGCTGGTGGCGACCCCGCGGTCGCCGTCCCGCCGTATATGCGCCACGGCGTGGATACGCGCCTGCCGCCCGGCCACCGGCAACACGCCCTCCGCGCGCACCGATGCGCGGTCGAGCACCCGGAACGTCACCTGCGAGGCGCCCAGTTCGCGGTTCAGATCGTCGAAGGCCAGCAGTACGTCCCCGTCCACCTGGGCCGCCTTGGCCCCGTCGAGGGGCAGCGGCAGATCTCCGAACAGGCGAATGTCCGCGGCCTCGGCCCGTACCCGGGCGAGCGTCACCCGGCCGGCCGCCACGTCGGGGACGGTGACGTCCACCCCGTCCAGGTGCTTGCCCAGCACCTGGGTGAGAAACGGAAACCCGTGGATGTTCACCTTGGGCGCCGCCGCAAGTCCGAGCTTGTGCTGCAGCGTCCGCTCCGCCCGCTTCTCGGCGTACATCACGGCGCAGCGGTCCACGAGCACCAGCAGCATGGCGCCCAGCAGAACCCCGATGGCCACCTTGGTGGTGCGCGGTATGCGGGCGAGCCCCCGGTGAACCTTGCGGTGCGGATCCGGGGTGACGCTCTGGGGAGATTGGCGGGACAGGGGCAGGAACATGCGCACGGGGGATCGCATCACTCCATCCCAACACGCCCGCCCGGCCCGGACGCAAGCGCTGACGGAGGTTCGTGGCGAATAGCACGGCGCGAAGCGGGCGGGCGCCGCGTGGCAGGGCTCCTAGAGTGAGCTTCGTGCTCTACGGAAGATCGGCGGAAATCGGCACGCTCGACGAGGTGATCGCGCGGGCTCGCGACGGCTCCGGCGGTGCGGTGGTGTTGCGGGGCGAGGCGGGCGCGGGCAAGACCGCCCTGCTCGACGCGGCGACCGCGCGAGGCGGCTCGATGCGCGTGCTGCGGACCACCGGCGTCGAGCCCGAGTCCGACCTGGCGTTCGCGGCGCTGCACCAGGTGCTGTGGCCGGTGACCGGCTCGCTCGACGCGCTGCCGGAGCCGCAGTGCGACGCTGTGCGCGCGGCCCTGGGGCTTGCCGCGGGCGGTGACGGCGATCGGTACCTGCTGGCCGCCGGCGTGCTCTCGCTGCTGGCCGAGGCCTCCGCGCCGGACGGGCTGATCTGCGTGGTCGACGACTTCCAGTGGGTCGACCCGGCCTCGGCCGACGCGCTGCTGTTCGCCGCCAGACGGCTGGGGACGGAACGGATCGCGATGCTGTTCGCCGTGCGCGGGGACGCTCCGGTCAAGGGTGTGCCGCTGACGGTGGACGTGCCCGGACTGCCCGGGGCCGCGGCGGTCGAGATGCTGGAGTCCCGCCACGGTGTGCCGCCCGGAGTGGCACAGGAAATCGTCACGCTGACCCGCGCGAACCCGCTCGCCCTGGGCGAGATCGCCGCCCGCCTGACGCCCGCGCAGCTCGCTGGGCGCGAACCTCTGCCCGATCCGCTCCCCGGCGGCGCCCGGCTCTTCGGCGAGCAGGTGGCGGCGTTGTCCGCCGCCGCCCGGCTGCTCGCCCTGGTCGCCGCCGTGGCGGCCGACCTCGGCCTGGTGCTGCGCGCCACCGACCGGCTGTCCGCCGACCAGCTGTCCGCCG
>NZ_MUNE01000342.1 GCF_002154605.1 Streptomyces milbemycinicus
GCTCCAGCTCGTCCTCGATCACCCCGTCCGCCGTCTTATTCTGCGCCGGAGACGTGCACAGCCCGCCGAACGGGGTGACCCCGCCACCGCCGCCACCACCGCCACCGTCGTGCTGATGCGGCCGCATACCGCTGGACCGCCCCGCCGCCGAGTGCTCCTCCTGCGCGGCGGCCTTGAGCTGGGCCCACTCCTCGTCGAAGGACATCTTGAACTTCCCCCCGTCCCTACACACGGCGCATGGCCGTCAACTATCCCCTGGGCATAGTTCGGGACGACGGAATACGGATCTTTACGAGGATGGAAACAACACCCCTACACCAGCTGTAGATCGTGGGCTTCGCCGCAGGTCAGCGCACCTGTGGCACGGAGTCCAAAAACTGCCGGACGGCCGGGGCCACCGCCTCGGCGAGGTCGGCGGCGGTGCGCAGATCCGGCGAAACGCCCACCGGAGCGAGCCGGCCGCGGGGCATGATCTCGACGGCGCGCGCCGCCAATTCGGTCGGGTGGCGCGCGTCGGTGCCGGGCACGACCAGGGTGGGCGTCTGCACCGCGGCCAGTTCGGCGATGTCGCGGAAGGCCCGGTCGTGGCCGATATGCGCGGCGGCGGCGACGCTGGCCGGGTCCGTACGCGGAAACGCGTCGCGCACCATCGAGCCGATCACCGGCGGCATCGTCTCCAGGATCGGCGCCCACGCCGCCTCGAGCCCGTCGGCCAGGACGCGGACGGCGAACGCGTCCAGGAACGCGGTCTCGGCCGCTTTGGCCTCGTCGTCCTCGATGTCCTCAAGGCTGATCAGGACGGTGGCCGTCACCCGGTCCGGGTGGGTGAGCGCGGTGCGCAGGGCGACCGTGGCACCGAGGCCGGTGCCGCCCAGGGCGGCGCCGGGCGCCTCCAGGTGGTCGAGCAGCGCGATGACGTCGTCGGTGTACCGCGCCCAGGTGTGCCGGTACGGATCGGAGCAGACGGAGCGGCCGTAGCCCCGTACGTCGGGGAGGACCACCGTCACACGGTCGGCCAGCAGCCGGGCCAGGGGCAGCAGGCTGCGATGGTCCGGGCCCCCGCCGTGCAGCAGCACTAGCGGCGGGCCGGCGTGGTCGGGCCGGCCGACCGTGGTGGCGTACAGCGGACAGCCGTCGCCGCCGTGGAAGATGAACTCGCCTACCGGAATCATGGGTTCGCCTCACTCCCCCTCATATGCGGATCCGAATGGCCGCTCCTGCCAGGCTAATTGGCATCTTCGCGGCAAACAAAGACGACTATGGTGAGGTGTTCATAGCCAAACGGCTATGACGTATGCACGGGGGAAGGGGCCGCCCGGGTGGACAACCGGATCTCGCTGCACAAGCTGGAGGTCTTCTGCACGGTCGTCGAGCTGGGCGGGATCGGCCGCGCCGCCGGCCGGCTGTATGTCTCCCAGCCGGTGGTCAGCGGCCATATACGGTCCCTGGAACAGCGCCTGGGAGTACGGCTCTTCGACCGTGCCGGGCAGCGCCTCGAGCTCACCGACGCCGGCCGTGCCGCGTACGGCTGGGCGCGCGACACGCTGCGCCGCGGCACCGAGCTGGAGCGCGAACTCGCCGGGCTGGCCGACGGGACCGCGGGAGCCGTGGCGGTGGCCACCAGCATGACGGTGGGCAGCTATCTGCTGCCGCCCGTCCTCGTCGACTTCGCTTCGGCCCACCCGGCAGCCCGTATCGCCGCGCATGTGCTCGACCCCAACCACATCTGGGAAGCCGTCACCTCGGGCCTGTGCGACCTGGCCGTGACCATCGCCCACCGGATCCCCACCGGTCAGGGCCTGTCCGGTGAGCTGGTGGGGCATCAGGACCTCGTCCTGGTCGGCGCGGCGGAGGCGGGAGGCATGGCGGACTCCTCGGTCCGGCTGGCCGACCTCGCGCGGATGCCCTTCGTCTCCACACCGCGCGGCTCCCGCCGCCGGGACATCGAGGACACCGAACTCGCGGAGCTCGGCGTCATCGACCGCAGCGTGGTCATCGAGCTGGGCCACCCCGAAGCGATCAAACATGCCGTACGGGCCGGGCTCGGCGCCGCGCTGCTGTTCCGCGCCTCGGTCGCGGCCGAGCTGGCCGCCGGCTCGCTGCGCGAGATACGGATCGCCGACGCCCGGCCGCGGCTGCCGGTGTTCGCCGTCCGGCGCGCGGACCGGCGGCCGTCCGCCCTGCACCGGACGCTGCTCGCCGCGATCCACCGCGGCCTGGGCGGCGGCCTGGACGGTGGAACTCCTAGCCCGCCTCGGCCCGGCGGCCGGTGAGGAACCGTTCGACCTGGACGTATGTGACTCCGTGGTCGGCGAGCACATGGGCGGCGACGCCCGGGCGGGCGGTCAGGGCCAGCAGCAGATGCTCATCGCCGATGTACTTGTCGCCGCGGCCCAGCGAGATCCGCAGGGACCGCTCCAGGACCGACTTGGCCTCCCGTGTGAAGGGGCGCCGCAGCTGGCGGCCGCGCCGACGGGTGGTCTCCGCGGGCTCGGCGAGGGCGCCCGGGCCATGGACCCGCTCAACCTGCGCGACGACCTCCTCGACATCGATGCCGAGCCCGGCCAGGGCCTTCGCGTCCGCGGCCGAGATGCCGCCGCGGCGGCGCACCGCGGCCAGGTCGCGCTCGATCGCCGCACGCCGGCCGGCCGCGCCGAGGGCGGTGAGGACGTCGGCGGCGGGGGTGCCCGTACGGTCCAGGAGCGCGAGCAGCAGCTCCGCCTCGCCGACGGTGCCGCTGCCCGTGCCGTCGGCGTACTTTACGGCGCCCTTGACGACCTGGCGCGCGCTGGTGGTGAACCTCTCGAACATCAACGCCTCCCGTGCTTCTTGTGGACCGCCTGCCGACTGACGCCCAGCTCGGCGGCGATCTCCTGCCACGACCAGCCCTTCGCGCGGGCGCTGCGCACCTGCACGGCCTCCAGTTGCTCCAACAGCCGGCGGAGCGCGGCGACGGCACGCAGCCCGACCCGGGGGTCCTGGTCGCCGGCCCGCTCGGCAAGGTTCGTTGCCTCGGTCATGGTGTCAATGTAGGTTGACATGACGGAGGGTGTCAACCTCGGTTGACGAAATTGGTTCGACGGGCGACCCGGCGTCCGGCAGCCTCTCGTCATGGAACTCCATTACTGGCCGCCCTACGGGTTGCGGCTCACCACCCCACGCCTGGAACTACGCCTCCCGGACCTGGAACTCCTCGACGAGATGGCCGCCCTCGCGGTGGCGGGCGTACACGACCCCGCCGAGATGCCGTTCTCCTTCGCATGGACCGACAACCCCCCGGAGCAGGTGGGGCGCAGCACCTTCCAGCATCTGCTGGGCACCATCGCGCAGTGGAGCCCGCAGAAGTGGAACATGAGCTTCGCGGTGCTGCACGAGGGCAAGGTGGTCGGCCGCCAGGACCTGTTCGCGACCGACTTCGCGGTGACCCGGCAGGCGGAGACGGGCTCCTGGCTGGGCCTGGCCCACCAAGGGCAGGGCATCGGCACGGAGATGCGGGCGGCGGTGGCACACCTGGCCTTCGAGGGGCTGGGCGCGCGCAGCGTGATCTCGGCCGCGATGCTGGAGAACCCGCGCTCGCTGGGCGTCTCGCGACGGATCGGCTACCGCCCGGACGGCAGCGAGGTGATCTCCGTACGCGGGCAGGCCCGCACCCTCCAGCGGCTGCGCCTGGAGCGCGCCGACTGGGAGGCGCGGCGGACCGTCCCGGTGGAGGTGGCGGGCCTCGAGCCGTGCCTGGAGCTGTTCGGGGTGGGTGCCCCGGACGGCGAGGGAGCCGGTGAGCCAGTGCCTGGCTGACGAGCAACGGGCTCCGCCGGATGGGGGAGCCGGGTGGTTCCGGCGGTGGATGCGGGCGCGCGGGGTGGGGTTCGAGGCTGGAGTTCCGGCGGACAGAGGAGGGAAGCCGGCGGGGCGTGCCCGGACGAGCGTCCAGAGGGCGGCGGCGCCGACCAGCGCCCACCACGCGCCCATACCGGTCAGCAGGTAGCCGCTGCGGGTCCGCCCGGCCGACTCGTCCGAAGTCACGCAACCGGAGAACCTTGCCGTTGCCACAGTGCTGCACCTTGCCGCCGTCGTGGCGGGCGCCGACATGATGCGGAAACTGGTGGCTCGCGCCGCCGGTGGTGAGGTCAGGGGCCGAACCACCCGGCCACATCGAGACGGAAGCCGCTGGGCGGCACCATGACGCGCAGATCGTCCTCCAGGTCGCGCAGCCGCTCAGGGCCGAGCGCCGCCGCCCACTGGGCGCGCAACTCATCGAAGACGGCCGCCGATTTGGCCAGCACGTCCAGGCCGCGTGGGGTCAGCCGGATGACTTTGCGCCGGGCGTCCGCCGGATCGTCGGCCCGGACGGCATAGCCCAGCACTTCCAGGCGGTCGGCCGTCTTGCCCGCGGCCTGTTTGGAGACGCCGAGCCGTCGGCCGAGCTCGCTGGCGGTGGCCCCGTCGCGGCCGATGGCCTGCATGGCGAAGCCGTGGGCGGGGCGGCCCTCCGGGTGGCCCTGGCGGGCCAGTTCGGCGTGCAACTGATCGATGATGGACCGGAATCCGGCGAACAGCAGCAGGGGCAGCTCGTAGCCCGGCCGGTCCTGGGCGGGCGGCGTGCCCTGGGCGTCATTGGTCATTGCGCAACTCGACAACCTGGTTTACTTTTTCGACAACCACGTTGTCTATCCTAGGTCAAGGGGATCCGTCATGCCCACGCACCCGTCCACCCCGTTCGTCGATCACACCCCGGAGTCCGCCCCGGCCGCCTCGCGCGGCCTCATGGAGGCCGTGGCCCGCCGCATGGGCTACCTCCCGGCGCCCGTCGGGCGGCTGGCCGCCGCGCCCCAGCTGCTGGACGGCTTCCTCAAGCTCAGCGGGCTGTTCGAGACGACGACCCTGGACCCGCTGGCGCGCGAGGTGGTCATCCTCACCGTCGCGACCCGCAACGCCTGCCACGTCTGCGTCGCCATGCACACCGGCAAGCTCGCCGCGCTCGGCGCGGACGCCGAACTCACCTCGGCCCTGCGCGAGCGGCGGCCCCTGGCCGACGAACGGCTCGAAGCCGTACGGGTCTTCACCATCGAGGTCCTGGAGCGCGCGGGGGCGGTCGGCCCCGACGCCCTCGACGCCTTCCTGGCGCACGGCTACACCCCGCGCAACGCCCTCGAAGTGGTGCTCGGCATCGGCGCCTACACCATGTCGACCCTGGCCAACCGGCTGACCGACGCCCCGCTGGACGAACAGCTCGCGCCCTACGCCTGGCACGAGCACGCGGCCTGAGCCGCCGGTCCGGATCCGACGGTCTCGGTCCGACGATCAGGGTTCCTACGATGAGCGGTCAGGGCGCCTCGGAGCGGGACGGGGTGACCAGGCCGCACTCATAGGCCGCGATGACCAGTTGGGCCCGGTCACGGGCGTCCAGCTTGCCCATGATGCGGCTGACATGGGTCTTGGCGGTCAGCGGCGACAGCCCGAGCGCTTCGGCGATCTCCGCGTTGTTCAGGCCGCGGGCGACGAGGGTGAGGACCTGACGCTCGCGGTCGGACAGGGCGCCCAGACCCGCGGCGGCCAGGGCCGCGGGCGGCGGGGCGGCCGGGATGCGCAGCATGCGGGCGATGAGGCGGGCGGTCGGGCCGGGGGACAGCAGGGACTCACCGGCCGCCACGGTCCGTATCCCGTCCAGCAGATCGGCGGGCCGGGTGTCCTTCACCAGGAACCCGGAGGCGCCCGCGCGCAGTGCCTCGACGATGTGGTCATCGGTGTCGTACGTGGTCAGGACGAGGATCCGGACCCCGGCGAGATCGTCGTCGGCGGCGATGCGGCGGGTCGCCTCGATGCCGTCGAGATCAGGCATGCGGATGTCCATGACGACCAGGTCGGCGCGCGCGGTGCGGGCCAGTTCGACCGCCTCCCGGCCCGTGCCCGCCTGTCCGACGACCTCCATGCCCGGAGCCGACTCGATCAGCATGGCGAAGGCCGCGCGTACCAGCGTCTGGTCGTCGGCGAGCAGCACCCTGATGGGGGCGCTGGGGGTCGGCTTCGTCGCGCTCATACGGTTCCCTCTGTCGGTGGTATGGAGATCGGCGAGGGGCCGTGCCCGGGCGGCGCTACGCGCTCCCGGGCGGACCTGCCGTACGGGAGGACGGCCGTCACGGCGAAGCCGGGGCCGTCCTGGCGCGGCCCGGCGGCCAGGGTTCCCGCCACGCTGCGGGCGCGTTCGCGCATACCGACGAGGCCGTAGCCCTGCGGCCGGTCGGGGTCCTCCGCCGCGGGCGACGGCGGCCCCTCCCCCGACGAGCCCGACGAGCTCGACGGACCCGACGGACCCGACGGACCCGGCGGACCCGGCGGACCGTCGTCCACGGCCGCGACGCGCAGGCCGCCAACCGCCTCCCGCGCCACAGTGAGCCGCACCAGGGTGCCGGGCGCATGGCGGACCGCGTTGGTCAGGGCCTCCTGCACGATGCGGTACGTGGCCGCGCCCACGGCCGGCGACAGGTCCGACTCGTCCACGTCGACGGTCAGCCGCACCCGTACGCCCGCCGCCTCCGCGGCCGCCGCCAGGTCGGCAAGACCGGCGAGCCCGGGCGGCGGCCCCGTACCCACACCGTCGGCCCCGTCCGCCGCGCCGGCCTCGCCGCCCTCCCCCGCCCTCAGCACCTGCAAGGTGGCCCGCAGTTCGGCGCGCGCGTCGCGGCAGGTGTCGGAGATGGAGTCGAGCGCCTTGACCAGCGTCCCGCGGTCGAGCCGGTCGGGGTCGGCGATCAGGACATGGGCGGCGACCGAGGTCTGGACGCCGATCAGCGTGATGCTGTGCGCCAGCAGGTCGTGCAGATCGCGGGCGATCCGCAGCCGCTCCTCCGCGACGCGCCGGGCCGCCTCCTCCTCGCGGGTCCGCTCGGCGCGCTCGGCCCGTTCGACGATCGCCGCGATGTACGCGCGGTGGATCCGCACCGCCTCGCCGACCAACACGACCGACAGCACCCAGCCGGAGCTGCGCAGCATGTCCACCGCGCCATGGGGTCTGCCGCCCCACGACATGACCGTGACCATGAGCCCGATAACAAAGGTGACGGTGAGCAGGGAGCGCAGCGGCGGGCCGAGGACGGCGAGGGTGTAGAGGGCGGTGAGCCCGGCCGGTACGACGGCGACGTGCTCGTAGTTCAGAGCGTGATACGGCCCGACCATGAGGACGACGGCCACGGTGACGAGCATCGGGCTGTGCCGGCGCCCGATCAGTGCCAGGGCGCTGCCGATGAGCAGCGCCCACCCGAGCGCGTCCAGGCGGCGGTCGCCGTCCACGTGCGCGAACAGCGCCAGCGCGCACTGCACAGCCAGCACGGCCGCCGCGACCGCGGCGTCGACCCGCCGCCGGGACACGGCCTCGGCGGGGGTCCCGGCCGCGGCGCGGCGGCGGTGGAGGGCGCGCGGCAAACGCGCCGCCGGCAGTCGGCGTCTCGGACCGGGCGGCGTGGCGGGGTCCGTCCGCCGCTCGGGCTCGGTGCGGGTCTGTGGAGGCACGGGTCCATCCTGACGGGTCGTCCCGAGCGAGTCCCGGCCCGAGCCGGGCAAACCGGCTCGGGCCAGGGGGATCTCGCCGCTCATCCCCTCATCTCCGGGCTGCGGGCACCGCCCGCCTTGGGGCAACGGCCCCGGGGGCGGCCGGGCGGCGGGAGAGCGCTCCGGGCCACCACACCCAGCGCCCCAGCAGCAGGCTCGCCGAGGTCACCAGATACGTCCGGACCAGGAAGGTGTCCAGCAGCACCCCGACCGCGACGACGAACCCCATCTCGGCCAGCATCACCAGCGGCAGCGACCCCAGCACCGCGAAGGTCGCGGCCAGCACCAGGCCCGCCGAGGCGATCACGCCGCCCGTGGTGCGCAGGGCGGTGACCGCGGCCTCCGCGACATCCGCGCCGCGCAGGGACTCCTCCCGCATGCGGTGCATCAGGAAGATGCCGTAATCGACGCCGAGGGCGACCAGGAAGACGAAGGAGAGCAGCGGCAGTCCGGGGTCGATGCCCGCGAAGCCGAAGACCGGCTCGAAGAAGAGGCCCCCGAGGCCCATCGCCGCGCCCCAGACGGCGACCACGGCGACGACCAGGACGAGCGGCGCGACCAGGCTGCGCAGCAGGGCGGCGAGGATCAGCAGGACGGCGAGGAGGACGAGCGGGACGACGACCGCCCGGTCGCGGGAGTTGGTGTCCTCCAGGTCGAGTTCCTGGGCGCTGGCCCCGCCGACGTGGGCGTCGGCGCCCTGGATGCGGTGGAGTCCGTCGCGCAGGGCGTGGATGGTGTCCCGCTCCCCCGCGGACTGCGGGGGCGCCTTGGCGTAGACGTCGATCTCGGTCCATCCGCCGCCGCTTCGGCCCCGCTCGGCCCGCTCGACGCCCTCCGTACCGCCCGCGCGGTCGAGCACGTCACCGGCGCGCTCGCTGCGCGTGAGGACGCTGATCGGCTGGCTGCTGCTCCCGGGGTAGGCGTCGGCGAGGGTCCGCATGGCGACGACGGACTCGGGCCGCTCGGTGAAGGTGTCGGCCTGCTTGAGGTCGCCGGGCAGGTTGAGGATGCCGAGCGCGAGGGCGCCCAGCAGCGCGCCTCCGGCGACCAGCACGGTGCCGGGCCGGCGCCCCGCCGAACTCCCCATGGCGGCGAACAGGCCACGCCGGGCGCGGGGTTCGCTGCCGTACGCGGGGATCAGCGGCCAGAACACCCGGCGCCCGAGCAGCACCAGCACCGCGGGCAGCAGCGTCAGCATGGCGGCGAGCGCGCACACCACGCCGACCGCGCCGACGGGCCCGAGGCCGCTGCTGCTGTTGAGGTCGGCGGCGAGCAGACACAGCAGCCCGGCCGCGACGGTGCCGCAGGAGGCGAGGACGGCGGGGCCGCAGCCGCGTACGGCGGCGCGCATCGCGTCGTACGGGAGCCGGTGGCGGCGCAGCTCCTCGCGGTAGCGGGAGACCAGCAGCAGGGCGTAGTCGGTGCCCGCGCCGAAGACGAGGACGGTCATGATCGAGGAGCTCATGCTGGTGACGACGAGGTCGAAGCCCTGGACCAGTCCGTAGACGACGGCCATCGAGGCCATCGCGGCGGCGCCGACGACCACCAGCGGCACCAGCCACAGCAGCGGGCTGCGGTAGGTGAGGATCAGCAGCACGGCGACGACGCCGACGGTGGCGAACATCAAGGTGCCGTCCGTGGACGCGAAGACTTCCTGCGAGTCGGCGCGCAGCGCACCCTGGCCGCCCACCTGGACGCTCAGCCCCTTGGGATGGTCGGCCAGTTCGGCGCGTACATCTTTGACGGCGTCGGCGCGCTCCGTCTCGTCCGTCAGCCCGGTGAGCGCCACCGGGTACATCACGGTGGTGCGGTCCCGGGACGGGATGGCTTGCGGTGCCCTGCCCTGGACGGTCGCGTGGCGGTCCACGACCCGGGCGACCTGCGCGGCGGCCGCCTCGCGGTCGGCGGCGGTCAGCCCGCCGTCCCGCCGGTAGACGAGGACGAGGTCGGTGGTGTCGCCGCCGGGCAGCGCCGCCTGGAGCTTGGCGACCTGGGTGGAGTCGGCGCTCGCGGGGAGATAGTCGACCGCCGTATCGCGCTTGACGTCGCCCAGCTTGCCCGCGAAGGGCACGGCGGCCAGGAGCACCAGGACCCATACGGCGATGACCGTCCACGGCAGTGCGCGGCGGCGACCGGTGGCACGGCCTGGCTCTTCCGGTCCCTCCGGTTTTCGTGGCGCGGTCGTATGCGTCGGCTGTGTGGTCTGCATGCCCTCCAGGCTCCCGGCGCCGGGCGGGCGAATCATCGCGCCGACGAGGGAGATGGCGGCTACTGCGCCGGGTGCGCGGCGGGCCGGATTACTCCCGGGGGAGTAACGCCCCGGCTCACAGCGGACCGGCGCGGATCACCACGGACCGGCGCGGATCACAGCGGACCGCCCCTGCTCAGAACGGACCGCCCCGGCTCACAGCGGACCGGCGCAGATCACAGCGGACCGCCCCTGCTCAGAACGGCGCGCGGATCGCGGCCATCAGCCGGGCCGTGTCGTCGGGGCAGATCATCAGCGCCCGGCCCACGGTCTCCAGCACGGCGCGCTCCGCCGGCCGGTACGGCCCGTCGGCCACCGCGATCCGGGCGCCCTGCAGCAGGATCGACTCCCGCCCCGTCGGTGCCAGGTGGGGCGCCAGCGGCTCCAGGGCCTCGTGGAGCTCGATGGCCAGGGCGGTGCCGCACGGGTCGAGGCCGTCCCGCCCGACGTCCCGCCCGCCCTGTCCGGCGGTGCCCGCGGCCGCGGCGGTCGCGGCGTCGTACGCGGCGGCGCCGGGCAGCCGCCCGGTGTCGGCGGCCAGCGCCTCGATGAGCTCCAGCAGCTGCTCCTCGCCGCAGTCGGTGAACCCCGCGGCCCGCACCGCGCCGACCGCGGCCTGCCGCACCGCGGGCGAGTCGGTGCCGCCCGCGGCGAGCACCGCGAGGGCCACGGTGTGCACGGCGTCGCGCAGCATCGCGGAGAAGCGGGTGGTGGTGGGGTGGTCCAGCGCCTCGGTGCCGAAGCGGCCGCCGCAGGCAGCGCATTCGACGACCGGCGCGACCGGCCCGCGCGGCAGCACTGGGAGGCCGAGGACGACGATACGGCGGCGGCCGGTGCGGCGGCGATAGTTCCGGTCGCCTCCGCAGTCGGGGCAGAAGAACTCGCCGTCGCCCACGGTCCGCCACAGAGTGCGAACGCCTATCACACACAGATCCCGGCCGCGTCGGGCTTGCGCGTGCGCCACGTCACACCTCCATAACGCTTCGGCCACGTTGCCGCGCTGACGTGATGCTAGCCACATCTATGATGCGGCGTCAGTACCCCGAACGGAGACAACAGGCCAAAGACGCGGCCCCGCCCGCCGTGACATCCGGGTACACGGCGGGCGGGGCCCATGCGGGTGAAGGCGTTTCGTGGTGCCTTACACGGTTGACGCGGCCCCGGCGGCGGGGGCCGGCGGGTCAGCGGCCGGCGCGGTTTACCGCCGAGACGACGGCCTTCAGGGAGGCCCGCACGATGTTGGCGTCGACGCCGACGCCCCACAGCACCTTGCCGTCGATCGCGCACTCGATATACGCGGCGGCCTGTGCGCCCGCGCCCTCGCTGAGGGTGTGCTCGGAGTAGTCCAGCAGCCGAACGTCCACGTCAATGGCGGCCAGGGCGTCGAAGAAGGCGGCCAGCGGGCCGTTGCCGGAGCCGGTCAGCACGGTCTCGGCGCCGTCCACGACCGCCTCGACGGTGAGCGCGTCCGTGCCCTCGCTCGTCGACGAGGCCTGCGCGGTGCGCAGCGAGATCCGGCCCCACTGGTTGTCGTCGGTGGGCAGGTACTCGTCCTGGAAGACCGACCAGATCTGGGCCGGGGTGACCTCGCCGCCCTCGGCGTCGGTCTTGGCCTGAATAATCTTCGAGAACTCGATCTGCATCCGGCGCGGCAGGTCCAGCTTGTGGTCGTTCTTCAGGACATAGGCGATGCCGCCCTTGCCGGACTGCGAGTTGACGCGGATGACCGCCTCGTACGAACGGCCGACGTCCTTGGGGTCGATCGGCAGGTACGGGACCGCCCACTCGATCTCGTCAACCGTCTTGCCCTGCTCGGCCGCGCTCGTCTCCATCGCCTCGAACCCCTTCTTGATGGCGTCCTGGTGGGAGCCGGAGAAGGCGGTGTAGACCAGATCGCCCGCGTACGGGTGGCGCGGGTGGATCTCCATCTGGTTGCAGTACTCGGCAGTGCGGCGGATCTCGTCGATCTGCGAGAAGTCGATCTGCGGGTCGATGCCCTGGGAGAAGAGGTTCATGCCCAGCGTCACCAGGTCGACGTTGCCGGTGCGCTCGCCCTGCCCGAACAGACAGCCCTCGATACGGTCCGCGCCCGCCATGATCGCCAGCTCGGCGGCGGCGACGGCGGTGCCGCGGTCGTTGTGCGGATGGACGGACAGACAGACGTGCTCGCGCCGGGACAGATGGCGCGACATCCACTCGAAGCGGTCCGCGTGCGTGGAGGGGGCGGAGCGCTCGACGGTGGCGGGCAGGTTGAGGATGATCTCGCGGCCGTCCTCGGGCTGCCAGACGTCCATGACGCCCTCACAGACCTCCAGCGCGAAGTCCAGCTCGGTGTCGGTGAAGATCTCGGGGCTGTACTGGTAGCCGAAGACCGTCTCGTCGCCCAGGATCTTGTCGGCGTACTCCACCACCAGCCGGGTGCCGTCCACCGCGATCTGCTTGACCTGCTCACGCGAGCCCCGGAAGACCACCCGGCGGAAGACGGGCGCGGTGGCGTTGTACAGGTGGACGGTCGCCTTGTGGGCCCCGCGCAGGGACTCCACGGTGCGCTCGATCAGCTCCTCGCGGGCCTGGGTGAGGACGGAGATCGTCACATCCTCGGGGATCGCGCCCTCTTCGATGATCGACCGTACGAAGTCGAAGTCGGTCTGCCCGGACGAGGGGAAACCGACCTCGATCTCCTTGTAGCCCATGCGCACCAGCAGGTCGAACATCTCGCGCTTACGGGCCGGGGACATCGGGTCGATCAGGGCCTGGTTGCCGTCGCGCAGATCGGTGGACAGCCAGCGGGGGGCGGCGGTGACGCGCTTGTTCGGCCAGGTGCGGTCGGGGATGTCCACGGCCTCGTACTGGCCGTACTTGTGGATCGGCATCCCGGACGGGCGCTGGGTCACGGTCGCGGCGGTGATCGGCGTACGACGGCCGACGGGGCTCTGGGCGCTCGCGGAATGATCAGACGTGCTCATGATGCGTGGGGCTCCTCGTATGTCCGCTGGGCGGCCGACGGGGCGAATACACCGCAACACCGAACTCCGCGGGGAGGGGGTCGGCCTACGACTACAGGCCCTCGCCGCGGCAGCTAAGAAGAAGCAGCCCAAAACGCATGATGCGTAGAAGCCTAACCGAGACCCCGGGGACCGGCCGACCCGTATCACTATGCGGGATGACGTATTCGTCACTCTCACTTGGCACGATTGGTCATCAACCACTCGTTTTCAGGAATCGTGACGCCAAGGCGTGACAAGCGATGCACAGACTGCCACATTGCCTCGCATGGACGCCAACGCGAACAACCACGCTGTTTCCCGCACCCCTGTTTTCTGCACCATCGTGCCGCCGCACGTCCTCGACAAACTGGCCCGCGCCGAGGACCCCGCGCTGGCCGATCCCGCCCGCCGCACCCTGGAGCGCGACGCCCTGGAGCGCACCCGCCGCCGTATCACCACCGTCCGCGGCGCCGCCGCCCCCACCGGAGCCCCCTCCGACAAGCCCAAGCGCACCATCTTCGACGCCGAGCGCCAGGAGAACCTGCCGGGGAAGAAGATGCGCTCCGAGGGCGGTCAGGCCACCGGCGACGACACCGTGACCCGCGCGTACGACGGCCTCGGCGCGACCTTCAAGATGTTCCTCAAGGCGTACGGCAGGCGCTCCATCGACGACTCCGGGCTGCCGCTGAAGGCCACCGTCCACTACGGCGAAGACTACGGAAACGCCTTCTGGAACGGCGAGCAGATGGTCTTCGGCGACGGCGACGGCGAGATCTTCAAGGACTTCACCATCCCGGTCGACGTGACGGCCCACGAGCTCGCCCACGGCGTCACCCAGTACACGGCCAACCTGGAGTACTTCGGCCAGTCCGGCGCGCTCAACGAGTCCCTGTCGGATGTCTTCGGCTCGCTCACCAAGCAGTTCCAGCTCGGCCAGACCGCCGACGAGGCCGACTGGCTGATCGGCGCCGGGCTGCTGGCGGACCGGGTCACCGGCGTCGCGCTGCGCTCCATGAAGGCCCCCGGCACGGCGTACGACGACGACGTCCTCGGCAAGGACCCGCAGCCGGCGACGATGGAGCACTATGTGCGCACCTCGCGCGACAACGGCGGTGTCCACATCAACTCCGGCATCCCCAACCACGCCTTCTACCTCGTCGCCAAGGCCCTCGGCGGCCACGCCTGGGAGCGGGCCGGGAAGATCTGGTACGCCACCCTGACCGGCGGGGAGCTGGCCACCGACGCGGACTTCGCCGACTTCGCGCAGGCGACGGTGTCGGCCGCGCAGTCGCAGTACGGGGAGGGCGAGGAGCAGCGGGCGGTGCTGGACGCCTGGGCCAAGGTGGGCATCTCCGACCTGCGGGCGCGGGCGGGGGCGCGCTAGCCCCTACGGTGCGCGTCGGGGGCCGTACGGACGGATCTTCGGCGGATCTCCGCGTCTGCGGCGGGCAGCGGCCCGTACCGGGTACTGATGGATCCATGCGCATTTCCGTCACCCGCACCGGCGGGTTCGCCGGTATCGAGCGCCGGGCCGAGCTGGACACCTCCGGCCGGCCCGACGCCAAGCATCTGCAGGCCCTGGCCCACCAGGCCGTCGAGACCGGGCACATCACGCCCACGCGCGGCGTCCCGGACGGCTTCCACTACGAGATCACGGTGGACGGACGCACCGTCCACGCCGCCGACCCAAATCTGAGCGACGCGCAGCGGGAGCTGGTGCGTACGGTGCTCAAGGAAGGCGCGTAGGGCGGCTGCGCCGGCCTCCGACCGGCCGTGACCAGTGCCGCTAGAACCCCAGCTTCCGCAACTGCTTCGGATCCCGCTGCCAATCCTTCGCGACCTTGACGTGCAGATCCAGGAAGACCGGCGTGCCCAGCAGCGCCTCAATGTGTTTGCGGGACTTCGTCCCGACCTCCTTCAGGCGCTTGCCCTTGGGGCCGATGATGATGCCCTTCTGGCTGGGGCGCTCGATGTAAAGGTTGGCGTGGATGTCGAGGAGCGGCCGGTCGGCGGGGCGGTCCTCGCGGGGCAGCATTTCCTCGACCACCACGGCGATGGAGTGCGGCAGCTCGTCCCGGACGCCCTCCAGGGCCGCCTCGCGGATCAGCTCGGCGACCATGACCTGCTCGGGCTCGTCGGTGAGGTCGCCCTCCGGGTAGAGCGCCGGGCTCTCCGGGAGCAGCGGCGCGAGCAGGTCCGCGAGCAGGCCCACCTGGTTGCCTTCGGTGGCGGAGACGGGGACGATCTCGGCCCACTCGAAGCCCAGCTCCTTGCCGAGCCGGTCGACGGCGATCAGCTGCTCGGCGAGCTGCTGGGAGTCGACCAGGTCGGTCTTGGTGACAATGGCGATCTTGGGGGTCTTCTTGATCCCGGCCAGCTCGCCCGCGATGAAGCGGTCGCCGGGGCCGAGCTTCTGGTCGGCGGGCAGACAGAAGCCGATGACGTCGACCTCGGCCCAGGTGGTCCGTACGACGTCGTTCAGGCGCTCGCCGAGCAGGGTGCGCGGCTTGTGCAGCCCCGGGGTGTCGACCAGCACCAGCTGGGCGTCGGGGCGGTGCACGATGCCGCGGACCGTGTGGCGGGTGGTCTGCGGGCGGTTGGAGGTGATCGCGACCTTCGTCCCCACCAGTGCGTTGGTCAGGGTCGACTTGCCCGCGTTGGGACGGCCGACGAAGCAGGCGAAGCCCGCGCGGTGCGGGGTCGCCCGCGGCTCGGGCTGGGAGGGGGACGTAGCGGCACTCATGGCGCCCATTGTCCCCGATGCCCCGGCCCTCGCCGACCGCACGATTCTAAAGGTCAGTGCGGTCAGCCGAGGAGGGCGCTGGTGCCCTCGGGGGCGAAGGCGGTCAGGGCCTCGGCGATCCGGGTCAGAGTCTCGGGCGTGAGCTCGGCGCGGGCGGCGGCAAGGTTCTCCGCGATATGGGCCGGGGTGCGGCTGCCGGGGATCGGGACGACGTGCTCGTACTGGTGGAGCAGCCAGGCCAGCGCCAGCTGCCCCGGGGTCAGGCCGAGCTCGGCGGCGATGGCACGCAGCGGCGCGTAGCGGTCGTTGTTCGCCTGGAGGTTGCCGTCGTGGTAGCGCGGGATGAAGCGGCGGAAGTCGTCGTCGGCGATGTCCTGGACCGTGCCGGTCAGAAAGCCGCTGCCGAGCGGGGACCAGGCCACGATGCCCACGCCCAGCTCGCGGGCGGCGGCGAGCAGTTCGGCGTCCACGGGGGTCCACATCGACCACTGGGCCTGTACGGCGGCGACCGGGTGGACGGCGTGGGCGCGGACGAGCTGCTCGGCGGTGACGTTGGACAGCCCCAGGTGGCGGACCAGACCGTCGGAGATCAGCTCGGCGACGGCGCCGACGGTGTCCTCGATCGGGACGGTGGGGTCCGGGAAGTGCGGGTAGTAGAGGTCGATCCAGTCGGTGCCGAGGGTGCGCAGGGAGGTCTCGGCGTAGCGGCGGATATGGCGGGGCTCGGCGTTCACGGCCAGTTCGCCGTAGGTGTAGTTGACGGGGAAGGCGTGCCCCTCGACGCCTTCGGGGCGGCGGAAGCCGAACTTGGTGGCGATGGTGACCTCGTCGCGGCGGCCCCGGACGGCCTGGCCGACGATGCGCTCGTTGTGGCCGTCCTCGCCGTAGCCGTCGGAGGTGTCGATATGGGTGGCGCCCTCGTCGAGGGCGGAGCGCAGGGCGGTCAGGGCGCGGTCGTCGTCGATCTGTCCGTACACGCCGGGGGACAGCACCATGGCGCCATAGCCGATCGCGGAGGTCTTCAGGTCGCCGAGGGTGCGGGTGGGAAGGGCGGTCATGGGGCTGGGGCTCCTCGGTGCGCGGCGGTGGTGGCCGGGGGCGTTCCCCCGGCCTGTCCTCAAGCTTTCCGCCCGGCCCCGGCGCGCGTCCAAGACCTGCCGTCATAGCCGTCGGCTATGACGGTCTGGCCAGTGACTACGGGCCGCTCAGGTCTGGAGCGTGGTGCGCAGCCCGCCGTCGGGGCCCGCCAGCAGCACCGGGGTGCCCGCCCCGCCCAGGTCCCGTACGGCCGCACGGTCCTCCTCCGGAAGGTCCTCGGCCTCGGTCACGACGGCCGCGGCCTCCAGGGACTTGGCGCCGCTGGCGACGGCCATGGCGACGGCGGTCCGCAGCGCGCTCAGCGGGAGCGAGGGGAGGGCGACGGTGCCGGCGACATACGTACGGCCCGTCTCGTCGCGTACGGCGGCGCCCTCGGGCACGCCGTTGCGGGCTCGTGCGGAGCGGGCGAGGGTGATGATCTTGCGGTCTTCGGGGTCCAGGGGTGCGGCTTCGCTCATGCGGATGAGCATAGGCGGGGCGGGCACTGGCCTGGACTTGCGGTGTTGCGGTGAGTTCGAGACGGCGACACGCCGTGGCCACGGCGTGTCGCCGTCTCGAACTCACCGCAAAGTCACTGGTCCTCGGGCTCGGTCTCCGCCGTCGCGCGGACCGGCTCGACCAGGACCGTGACGATGCGGTTCCGGCGGCCGGCCGGGGACTCGGCGGTCAGCCGGAGGGACTTGAGGTCGGAGTCCGGGCCGCCGTCCTCGACCTCGACCTCCGCCGTGGCGCCCGCGATCGGCACCCGCCCCAGCGACTTGGCCAGCAGCCCGCCGACCGTCTCGACGTCCTCGTCGTCCAGGTCCGTCCCGTACAGCTCGCCGAGGTCGTCCAGGCCGAGCCGGGCGGTGACCCGGTGGGAGCCGTCACCCAGGTCCTGGATCGGCGGCAGCTCGCGGTCGTACTCGTCGGTGATCTCGCCGACGATCTCCTCGAGGATGTCCTCGATGGTGACGATCCCGGCCGTGCCGCCGTATTCGTCGACGACGACCGCGACGTGGTTGCGCTCCTGCTGCATCTCGCGCAGCAGATCGCCCGCGTTCTTGGTGTCGGGCACGAAGGTGGCGGGCCGCATGGCGGTGGAGACCAGCTCGGATTCGGCCTCGCGGTTGATATGCGTCTTACGGGCCAGGTCCTTGAGGTAGACGATGCCGACGATGTCGTCCTCGTTCTCCCCGGTGACCGGGATCCGGGAGAAGCCGGAGCGCAGCGCGAGGGTCAGGGCCTGCCGGATGGTCTTGAAGCGCTCGATGGCGACGAGGTCGGTGCGCGGCACCATCACCTCACGCACCAGTGTGTCGCCGAGCTCGAAGACGGAGTGGACCATGCGCCGCTCCTCGTCCTCGATCAGCGACTCCTTCTCGGCGAGGTCCACCAGGGCGCGCAGCTCGGCCTCGGAGGCGAAGGGGCCTTTGCGGAAGCCCTTGCCGGGGGTCAGCGCGTTACCGATGAGGATCAGCAGCGGCGGGATGGGGCCCATGACGCGGGCCAGGGGCAGCAGGACGTACGCGGCGGCGGTCGCGGTGTTCAGCGGGTGCTGGGCACCGATGGTGCGCGGCGAGACGCCGACGGCCACATACGAGACGAGGACCATCACGCCGATCGCGATGGTCAGCGCCTTCCATGTCTCGTCGAACTCGCGCAGACACGCGTACGTGACGACCGCGCCGGCCGCCATCTCGCAGGCGACCCGCACCAGCAGCGCGACGTTCAGATAGCGGGTGGGGTCCTCGGCGACCTGCATCAGTTTGGCGCTGCCGCGCCGCCCTGCCCGCACGGCCTCCTCGGCGCGGAAGCGGGTGGTGCGGGCCAGGCCGGCCTCGGCGCAGGCCGCGAGCCAGGCGACCACCACCAGCAGGACGGCTGCTGTGATCAGCGGGCCGTTCATCCGGTCGTGGGGGCCGGGGAGGGGCCGGTCATGCCGCGCTCGGCGCGCCAGCCGTCGACGATGGCGGCCTGCAGACCGAACATCTCGGCCCGCTCGTCCGGCTCCTCGTGGTCGTAGCCGAGGAGGTGGAGGACGCCGTGGACGGTCAGGAGCTGAAGCTCCTCGTCCATGGAGTGTCCGGTCGGCGCCTCCTCCCCCTGCTTCTTGGCCACCTCGGGGCAGAGCACGATATCCCCGAGGAGGCCCTGCGGGGGCTCCTCGTCGTCCTTCGCGGGCGGGCGCAGCTCGTCCATCGGGAAGGACATGACGTCGGTGGGCCCCGGCAGGTCCATCCACTGGATATGAAGCTGCTCCATGGCGTCGGCGTCGACGACGATCACCGAGAGCTCGGAGAGCGGGTGGATACGCATCCGGGCCAACGCGTAGCGGGCGACGTCCAGCACCGCCCGCTCGTCGATCTCCGTGCCGGATTCGTTGTTGACGTCGATCGCCATGAGAGTGTTGTTTTACTTTCCGTTCCGGCTGTCGTACAGCTCGTACGCGTCGACAATACGGCCGACCAGCTTGTGGCGGACCACGTCGGTGCTGGTGAGCATGGAGAAGTGGACGTCGTCGACGCCCTCCAGGATTTCCCGCACCTGGCGCAGACCGCTCTTGGTCCCGCCCGGGAGGTCGACCTGGGTGATATCACCCGTGATCACTATCTTGGAGTCGAAACCGAGCCGGGTGAGGAACATCTTCATCTGCTCGGGGTTCGTGTTCTGGGCCTCGTCGAGAATGATGAACGCATCGTTGAGCGTGCGACCGCGCATATACGCCAGCGGCGCGACCTCGATCGTGCCCGCGGCCATCAGACGCGGGATGGAGTCGGGGTCGAGCATGTCGTGCAGCGCGTCGTACAGCGGACGCAGATACGGGTCGATCTTCTCGTAGAGCGTGCCGGGCAGGAAGCCGAGCCGCTCGCCCGCCTCGACCGCCGGCCGGGTCAGGATGATCCGGGTGACCTGCTTGGACTGCAGGGCCTGGACCGCCTTGGCCATGGCCAGATAGGTCTTGCCGGTACCGGCCGGGCCGATACCGAAGACGACGGTGTGCTTGTCGATGGCGTCGACGTAGCGCTTCTGGTTGAGGGTCTTGGGGCGGATGGTGCGCCCACGGTTGGAGAGGATGTTCTGTGTGAGCACCTCGGCGGGGGTCTCCACCCCGGTCTCGCCGTTCTCCGCGGCGCGCAGCATGGAGATCGAGCGCTCCACCGCGTCCTCTGTCATCGGTTGACCGGTGCGGAGCACCAGCATCATCTCGTCGAACAGGCGCTGGATGAGGGCGACTTCCGCGGGGTCCCCGGTCGCGCTGACCTCATTGCCCCGCACATGGATGTCGGTCGCCGGGAAGGCCTTCTCGATGACGCGCAGCAGCGAATCGCCCGATCCCAGCACCATGACCATCGGGTGCTTGGTCGGGACCGTGAACTGCGCATGCGCCTGGCGTGCTGTGGTTGGTTGCGTCATGGGCCGGCTCTGAGGCCTGCTCCTACCTCCTGTTACGGGGTTCTCGTTGCTCGACAACCTTGAGTACAAGGGTACGACGGAGCACTGACAAGACCCGAGTGCTTTTACTCCACTCCGGATCCACACCCGTCCCCCCTGCCATTCCCCTGCCACTCCCCTGCTTCACTCCCGCTTCACGCCTGCCGGAAGCCGATCGTGGGCACGGCCCGGCGCAGCGGCCAGGGGCGGGCGGCCGCCGGGAGGATCCGGTCCAGGAAGGCGTAGCGGCGCAGCGCGGAGGGGTCCTGGTCGTCGTACGACTTGGCGTGCTGCCACCAGGCGGCGATCTCCACCCAGCCCGGCGCCGACAGCGAGCCGCCGAACTCCTGCACCGACAGCGCGGCGCTCAGACCCGCGAAGGCCAGCCGGTCGGCGAGCGGCCACTGGGCGAGGGTGCCGGTGACAAAGCCCGCGACGAACACATCGCCCGCGCCGGTCGGGTCCAGGGCCTCCACGGCGATCGCGGGCACCTCGGCGGTCTCGCCGGTGCGCCCGTCCACCGCGTACGCCCCCTCGGCGCCGAGAGTGACCACCGCGAGCGGCACCTTGTCGGCGAGCGCGCGGGCCGCGGCGCGCGGGCATTCGGTGCGGGTGTAGCGCATCGCCTCGGCCGCGTTGGGCAGGAACGCCTCGCAGTGCTCGAGATCGGCGAGGTCGGCCGGGTCCCAGCGGCCGGTGTCGTCCCAGCCGACGTCCGCGAAGACCATGCTGCCGTGGCCGACGGCCTGGGTGACCCACTCCTCGCGGCTCCCCGGGACCAGGGAGGCGATGGCGGCGCGGGCCGGGGGCGGGCAGCTGGGGGCGGGCTCCTCGGGCGGCGGCGCCTCGTGGCCGTGGGAGACCATCGTGCGCTCGCCCTCGTAGGCCATGGACACGGTCACCGGGGAGTGCCAGCCGCGCACCGTACGGGACAGCGACAGGTCGATGCCCTCGCCGCGGTCCAGGGCGTCGCGGCAGTAGTCCCCGTACATGTCGTCGCCGAAGGCGGCGGCGAGGGAGGTGCGCAGGCCCAGGCGGGCCAGGGCGGTGGCCATATTGGCCACCCCGCCGGGGCTTGAGCCCATACCGCGGGCCCAGGACTCGGTGCCGCGCACGGGGGCGGAGTCCAGGCCGGTGAAGATGATGTCCAAGAAGACCGTGCCGGTGAGATAGACGTCACAGGCCGGGTCACCGGGTCTGCGGACGGCCGCGAGCGGGTCGAGCAGGGGGTACTCCGCCGGGTACACCGCCGCGAGCGGCTGGCCGTGGTCTGTGGTCACCGTGCGCTCCCAGATCGGACCGGCCTCGTTGCCGGTCCCGTTCAATCGATCTCGTTCAGTGGATCTCGTTCAGCGAATGTTCTTCAGTGGTTCTTCAGTGGGGCTGTTTTTACGGCTGCGGCCAGTGTGCACGACGGCACTGACAGCGGCGGGGGCCTGAGCGGTCAGCGCCGAGGTCAGCGCCGAGGTCAGCGCCGCTTGGGCAGCGCCACGCTCATCAGGTCCTGCGCCACCGTGAGCTCCCCCTCGAAGCCTGCCGCCCGCGCCTGGCGCTCGAAGTCGGTGGGGTCGCCGTAACGCTGTGAGAAGTGGGTCAGCACCAGATGCCGCACCCCCGCCTCCGCGGCCAGCCGCGCCGCCTGCCCGGCGGTGAGATGCCCGTACTCGACCGCCAGCGGCTCGTCCTCGTCCAGGAAAGTGGACTCGATCACCAGCAGGTCACAGCCCTGGGCGAGGTCATGGGCGCCCTCGCACAGCCGGGTGTCCATGACGAAGGCGAAGCGCTGTCCGCGCCGTGCCTCGCTGACCTCCTCCAGCGTGACCGTGTGCCCCTCCCGCTCCAGCGCCCCCTCCCGCTGCAGCCGGCCGATCTCCGGCCCGCGGATGCCGTGCGCCGCGAGCCGCTCGGGCAGCATGCGGCGGCCGTCGGGCTCGGTCAGCCGGTAGCCGTAGGACTCGACCGGGTGGGAGAGCCTGCGCGCCTCCAGTGTGTACCCGGCGGTCCGCGCCAGGACCCCGCCCTCGCCCGCCACCGGCGCCTCGGCCAGTTGCACGGTTTCGCGGTACGCGGTCGCGTACCGCAGCCGCTCGAAGAAGCGCTGTCCGCTCGCCGGGTAGTGCGCGGTCACCGGGTGCGGCACCCGGTCCAGGTTGATCCGCTGGACGACCCCGGCCAGGCCCAGCGAGTGGTCACCGTGGAAGTGGGTGACACAGATCCGGTTGATGTCATGGGCCGCGACCCCCGCCCGCACCATCTGGCGCTGGGTGCCCTCGCCGGGGTCGAAGAGGATGCCCTCGCCGTCCCAGCGCAGCAGATAGCCGTTGTGGTTGCGGTGCCGGGTCGGCACCTGGCTCGCGGTGCCCAGGACGACCAGTTCGCGTACGGACAACGGGATTACCCGGGGGGCCAGTTGAAGCCGCGGCCGCCCAGGATGTGGGCGTGCGCGTGGAAGACGGTCTGGCCCGCGCCCGCGCCGGTGTTGAAGATGACGCGGAAGCCGGCGCCGTCGATCTCCTCGTCGGCGGCGACCGCACCCGCTTCACGCAGTATGTCGGCGGCGATCTGCGGCTCCGCGTTCGCGAGGGAGGCGGCGTCCGGGTAGTGCACCTTGGGGATCACCAGGACGTGGGTCGGCGCCTGGGGGTTGATGTCCCGGAAGGCGAGGGTCGTCTCGGTCTCGCGGACAACGGTCGCGGGCACCTCCTTCGAGACGATTTTGCAGAACAGGCAGTCGGCCTGCGGTTCTCCCGCCACCGGTGGCTCCTTACGCAACGTCGGCTGGTACGGAACCGGATGCTACCGGGACGCCCGGAGGGCGCGCGCCGGAACCGCACGGTGCCCTTGTCGCCCTTGCCGCCTGATTGTCCCGCCTACTCGTCCCGCCTACTTGGCGCTGCCCGCCGTGGTCCGCCGGTCCCACGGGTGGGTGGTGTTCCGGGACGGCTTGGGATGCGCCGTCTTCCGTGCGTTGCAGTCGCCGATCACATTGGCCTGGAAGACCTGGTGGCCGTCCACCTTGGCGGTCAGATCGCCCCGAACGCAGACGTTCTTGCGCTCGTAGGTGACGGTGCCGCTGACCTTGATGGTGCGGTCGTCCTTGGTCTCGCCCCGGCAGTGGACGGATGCCTTAGCGTCCTGCGACGGGCCGGACGTGTGCTTGCCCTTCACATCCGCGTTGCATGTCATCCACCGCACGTCGATACCGCCCTTTTCGAGCGCGCGCGTGCTGACCCGGTCCGTGGTGACCGCCACCCCGATGGCGTTGAGCCCGGTGTTGTCCCTGGGCTCGCACGCCGCCACGGCGCCGATCGTCACAGCCGCCGCCACCACCGCGAAGAGCGCGTTCCTTTGATGCCTCATTGCCCCCATAAGAAAAGGTTCCCACCGGAGCGGGGGGAACCGGAAGAGCAACCTCGGCCACATGATCCGCCGGGCATCCGGGGCCGGGGCGGGTCAGCCCCAGCGGCCCGTACGGCCCAACAGCAGCGCGGCCGCCGCCGTTCCGGCCGTGGAGGTACGCAGCACGGTCGGGCCCAGGCGGTACGGACGCGCCCCCGCCTCGGCGAACGCCGCCAACTCCTCGGGCGATACGCCCCCTTCAGGGCCGACCACCAGCACAACGCTGCCCTCCGCGGGCAGCGGCGCGGTCGCAAGCGGCTCGGCGCCCTCCTCGTGCAGCACAGCCGCGAAGTCGGATTCGGCCAGAAGCCGAGCAACCTGGCGGGTCGTCATCGCGTCCATCACCTCGGGAAAGAGGAGCCGGCGCGACTGCTTGCCCGCCTCCCGGGCCGTCGCACGCCACTTTCCCAGCGCCTTCAGGCCGCGCTCACCCTTCCACTGGGTGACACAACGCGCCGCCGCCCAGGGCACGATGGCGTCCACGCCGGTCTCCGTCATGGTCTCCACGGCCAGTTCGCCGCGGTCCCCCTTCGGCAGCGCCTGGACGACGGTGATCCGCGGGCTCGGCGGCGCCTCATGGCGCACCTCGGCCACCTCGACCAGCAGCCGGTCCTTGCCCTCGACGGCCGCCACGGCGCCGAAGGCGCCCGTACCGGCCCCGTCCGTCAGCACCACCGGCTCGCCCACGCGCAGCCGGCGCACCGACACGGCATGCCGCCCCTCCGGCCCCTCGAGCGCCAGCCGCGCCCCTACGGCCGCCCCCGCGAGGGAGTCGGCCAGGAAGACAGGTGCGGTCACGACACGGCCCCTCTGTCCCACCTAACGCCCAAACCCTCACGTGCCGCGTCCAGTTCGGCCGCCAGCACCTCCACCAGCCGCGCGGCGGGCAGCTCCCGGGCCAGCCGGTGCCCCTGCCCCGCCCACAGCGCCATGCCCTGCGGATCGCCGGCCTTCGCCGCCGCCTTCCGCAGCCCCGAGGTGAGGTGGTGCACCTGGGGGTAGGCGGCCGGGGCGTACCGGCCGTGCTCGCGCATAAAGCGGTTGACCAGCCCGCGCGCGGGGCGCCCGGAGAAGGCGCGGGTCAGCTCCGTACGGCCGAAGACCGGGTCGGTCATGGCCCGCTTGTGCAGGGTGTTGGCCCCCGACTCGGGGCAGACCAGGAACGCGGTCCCCAGCTGGGCCGCGACCGCGCCCGCCGCCAGCACCCCGGCGATCTGCGAGCCGCGCATCAGCCCGCCCGCCGCGATGACCGGGATCTGCACGACCTCCCGGACCAGCGCGAGCAGCGACAGCAGACCGAGCCCGGCGCCCGTCCCGTCGGCGCGCGGATCGTCGCGGTGAGTGCCCTGGTGGCCGCCCGCCTCGACACCCTGCACGCATAGGGCGTCGGCGCCCGCCCACTGGGCGGCCTGCGCCTCGGCGGGCGAGGTCACGGTCACCACCGTCCGCGTCCCGACCTTCCCGAAGGCGTCGAGGACGGCGCGGGCGGGGCAGCCGAAGGTGAACGAGACGACCGGGACCGGGTCGTCGAGGAGTATCGCCAGCTTGGCGTCGTACGCGTCGTCGGAGCCCGCGTCGGGGTCGCCCAGCGGGGTGTCGTACCAGGCCGCCTCCCCGGCCAGCTGCTCCCGGTAGACCTCCACGGCGGCGGGGTCGGCGGTGAGCGGCTGCGGCATGAACAGGTTCACGCCGAAGGGCCGGGCGGTCTGCCCCCGCAGCTGCTTGATCTCCTCGTACATCGCCTCCGGCGTCTTGTAACCGGCGGCGAGGAACCCGAGGCCACCGGCCTCGGAGACGGTGGCGGCCAACTGCGGGCAGGAGGCCCCACCCGCCATCGGGGCCTGCACGATCGGGTACCGAAAGAGATCGGTCAACGCGGAGGACATGGCGACATCGTGTCATGTCCTCCGCGTGAATCCGTACCCGGCTCGGGGGCGGGCCGGGCGCCTACCGTCCGTTGAACGCATCCTTCAGCCGGGAGAACAACCCCTGCTGCCCTGGCTTGAATTCGCCCGTCGGCCGCTCCTCGCCCCGCAGCTTGGCCAGCCGCCGCAGCAGCTCCTCCTGCTCCGGGTCGAGCTTGGACGGGGTCTGCACCTCGACGTGGACGATCAGATCGCCTCGGCCGCCGCCGCGCAGGTGGGTGACGCCGCGCTGGTGGAGCGGGATCGACTGGCCGGACTGGGTGCCGGGCCGGATGTCGACCTCCTCCCGGCCGTCGAGCGTGTCCAGGGGCACCTTCGTGCCCAGGGACGCCGCCGTCATCGGGATGGTCACCGTGCAGTGCAGATCGTCGCCCCGGCGCTGGAAGACCGGATGCGGCAGTTCGTGGATCTCCACATACAGATCGCCCGCCGGGCCACCGCCCGGGCCGACCTCGCCCTCGCCGGCGAGCTGGATCCGGGTGCCGTTGTCCACACCGGCCGGGATCTTCACGGTCAGCGTCCGGCGCGAGCGGATCCGCCCGTCGCCCGCGCACTCCGGGCACGGGGTCGGCACCACGGTGCCAAAGCCCTGGCACTGCGGGCACGGCCGGGAGGTCATGACCTGGCCGAGGAAGGACCGCGTCACCTGGGACACCTCGCCCCGGCCACGGCACATGTCACAGGTCTGCGCCGTGGTGCCGGGCGCCGCGCCCTCGCCGCTGCACGTCGTGCAGACGACCGCGGTGTCGACCTGGATGTCCTTGGTGGTCCCGAAGGCCGCCTCGGTCAGCTCGATATCGAGGCGGATCATGGCGTCCTGGCCGCGCCGGGTCCTGGACCGCGGGCCGCGCTGGGACGCGGTGCCGAAGAAGGCGTCCATGATGTCGGAGAAGTTGCCGAAGCCGGCGCCGAAGCCGCCCGCGCCGCCCCCGCCGCCCGCGGCGGACAACGGGTCCCCGCCCAGGTCGTAGACCTGCTTCTTCTGGGGATCGGACAAGACCTCGTAGGCGGCGTTGATCTCCTTGAACCGCTCCTGGGTCTTGGGATCCGGATTCACATCCGGATGCAGCTCACGGGCGAGCCGGCGAAATGCCTTCTTGATCTCGTCCTGTGAGGCATCACGCCGCACGCCCAGGACTGCGTAGTAGTCCGTCGCCACTTACGACTCCGCCAGGATCTGTCCGACGTAACGTGCCACTGCGCGTACCGCTCCCATCGTTCCGGGGTAGTCCATGCGGGTCGGTCCGACCACGCCGAGTTTGGCGACCGCCTCGTCGCCCGAACCGTAGCCGACTGCCACGACCGAAGTGGAATTCAGGCCCTCGTGAGCATTCTCATGACCGATCCGTACGGTCATGCCCGAGTCCTTCGCCTCGCCCAGCAACTTGAGCAGCACGACCTGCTCCTCAAGCGCTTCGAGCACGGGCCGGATCGTCAGGGGGAAATCATGCGCGAAGCGGGTGAGATTGGCGGTGCCGCCGATCATCAGCCGCTCCTCGGTCTCTTCGACCAGCGTCTCCAGCAGGGTGGCCAGGACCGTCGAGACGGCACCCCGGTCCTCCTGCTCGAAGGACTCGGGCAGATCCTGCACCAGCTGCGGCACATCCGCGAACCGCCGGCCCACGACCCGGCTGTTCAGCCTGGCCCGCAGGTCCGCGAGCGATTCCTCGCTCACGGGCGCCGGACAGTCCACCATGCGCTGCTCGACCCGCCCGGTGTCGGTGATCAGCACCAGCATCACCCGCGCCGGGCTCATCGCCAGCAGCTCCACATGGCGGACCGTCGAGCGGGTCAGCGAGGGGTACTGCACCACCGCCACCTGCCGGGTCAGCTGCGCGAGCAGCCGGACCGTACGGCCCACCACGTCGTCGAGGTCCACGGCGCTGTCCAGAAAGTTCTGGATGGCCCGCCGCTCCGGCGTGGACAGGGGCTTCACCCCGGCCAGCCTGTCGACGAACAGCCGGTAGCCCTTGTCCGTGGGAATACGCCCGGCGCTGGTGTGCGGCTGGGCGATATAGCCCTCGTCCTCCAGGACCGCCATGTCGTTGCGCACCGTGGCCGGGGAGACGCCCAGCCGGTGCCGCTCGGTGAGCGCCTTGGAGCCGACCGGCTCCTCCGTGCCCACATAGTCCTGGACGATCGCACGCAGTACCTCGAGTCTGCGTTCGCTGAGCACCGCGCGCACCTCCAGTCCAGCCGTCTCATCAGGTCTTCCCCCTGGCACTCAATGGTCACGAGTGCCAGAACCCCTCAGCCAGTGTACGGCGGGGTGCCGTGGCCGGGGCAAGAGCCGCCGCTTTGCCACCGCTGGAGCTAGCGTCTCCGTATGGACACCCGTTGGGAAGAGGCGCGCTGGGAAGATCTCGCGCCGTCCGTCGTCCGGTGCCGGCTGCCCGGCTGGGACGCGACCGTCGGCGCGATCGCCGGCCGGACCGGCGTCCTGGTCGTCGACACCGGCGCCGACCTGGCAGAGGGCGCCTGGGTGCGGCGCGAGGTCACCCGGCTCTTCGGCCGCCGGCCCACCCACATCGCCCTCACCCACCCCCACTTCGACCATGTCTTCGGCACCGCCGCCTTCGCGGGCTGCGAGGTGTACGGGGCGGCCGGGCTCGACGAGCTGCTGCGCCGCGAACGGGACGCGCTGCGCGACGACGCGGTGCGGCACGGCGCGGACCCCGGCGCCGCGACCGGGGCCGCCGACCATCTCGTACGCCCGCACCACCTGGTGTGCGGGGAGCTCACTCTGGACCTGGGCGACCGGCCGGTCCTGCTGGCGAACGTGGGCCCCGGCCACACCGCCCACGACCTGGCCGTCCTCGTGCCCGGCCGGGCCCCGGGCGAGCCCGAGGTGGTCTTCTGCGGCGATCTGGTCGAGGAGTCGGGGCCGCCTCAGGCGGGCGCCGACGCGATGCCCGGCCAGTGGCCCGCCGCCCTGGACCGGCTGCTCGCCCTCGGCGGCGAGGACGCGGTGTACGTCCCGGGACACGGCGCCGCCGTGGACGCCCGTTTCGTCCGGGCGCAGCGCGATGAACTCGCGGCTCGTTTCGGCCGATGAACTCGCGGCTCGTTTCGGCATGTCCTCCTGAGGTCGGCGCCACGGCACTAGGGTCATGCGGATGCGACAGTACGACCCGGACCTGACCCCGCCCTGGAAGCGCCAGGCGCCCGCGCCCGAGGTGCCCGCCGAGCCCGACCTGGTCGTCGAGGAGGTCACCACCGGGTTCTGCGGCGCCGTGATCCGCTGCGAGAAGACCGCGCAGGGCCCCACGGTGACTCTGGAGGACCGTTTCGGTAAACATCGGGTCTTCCCCATGGACCCGCGTGGCTTCCTTCTGGAGGGCCGCGTCGTCACCCTGGTACGCCCCCGCGCCGCCGCCCCCACGGGCCCGCGCCGCACGGCCTCCGGCTCCCTCGCCCTCCCCCAGGCCCGCGCGCGCGTCGCCCGCGCGGGGCGCATCTACGTGGAGGGGCGCCATGACGCGGAGCTCGTCGAGCGGGTGTGGGGGGACGATCTGCGCATCGAGGGCGTGGTCGTGGAGTACCTGGAGGGGATCGACGACCTGCCCGCGATCGTCCGCGACTTCTCCCCCGGCCCCGACGCCCGCCTCGGCGTGCTGGTCGACCACCTGATCCCGGGCACCAAGGAGTCCCGTATCGCGGCCGAGGTCACCGGCGAGCACGTACTGATCGTCGGACACCCCTACATCGACGTATGGGAGGCCGTGAAGCCCTCCTCGGTCGGCATTCCGGCCTGGCCGACGGTGCCGCGCGGCCAGGACTGGAAGACGGGGATCTGCCGGGCGCTGGGGTGGCCCGAGAACACGGGGGCGGCCTGGCAGCGGATCCTGTCCTCGGTCCGCTCGTACAAGGACCTGGAGCCGGCCCTGCTGGGACGGGTGGAAGAGCTGATCGACCATGTGACCGTGGGCGGCCCGGCCAGGCCGTAGGGGGCCTGCGGGCCTGTCGGGGTGTCAGTCCACCAGATCGCGCACCACCGCGTCGGCCAGCAGCCGCCCCCGCAGGGTGAGCACCGCCCGGCCCGCGCCGTACGGCTCCGGCTCCAGCAGGCCGTCCGCCACGGCCCGGGCCGCCGCCGCGGCACCCGCCGGGGCCAGCAGGTCCAGCGGGCAGCCCTCCGCGAGCCGCAGCTCCAGCAGGATCCGCTCCACCCGGCGCTCCTCGCCGGTCAGCACCTCGCGGCCCGCCCCCGGGGACCGGCCCTCGCTCAGGGCCTGCGCGTAGGCGCCGGGGTGCTTCACGTTCCACCAGCGCACACCGCCCACATGGCTGTGCGCGCCGGGGCCTGCGCCCCACCAGTCCGCACCGCGCCAGTACAGCTCGTTGTGGCGGCACCGGCCGGCGTCCGACGTGGCCCAGTTCGACACCTCGTACCAGCGGAACCCGGCCGCCGACAGCATCTCCTCCGCGATGAGATAGCGATCGGCGTGCACGTCGTCGTCGGTCATCGGCACCTCGCCGCGCCGGATCCGCCGGGCGAGCTGGGTGCCCTCCTCGACGATCAGCGCGTACGCCGACACATGGTCGGGCCCGGCGCCCAGCGCGGCCTCCAGCGAGGCGCGCCAGTCCTCGTCGCTCTCCCCCGGCGTGCCGTAGATCAGGTCCAGGTTCACATGGTCGAATCCGGCCGCCCGCGCCTCGGCCACGCACGCCTCGGGACGGCCCGGGGTGTGGGTGCGGTCCAATACCCGCAGGACGTGCTGCCGGGCGCTCTGCATCCCGAACGACACCCGGTTGAACCCGGCCGCCCGCAGCTGCTCCAGATACCGCGGATCGACCGACTCCGGGTTGGCCTCGGTGGTGACCTCGGCCCCCTCCGCCAGCCCGAACTCGTCCCGGATGGCGCCGAGCATCCGCCCGAGGTCGGCGGCCGCCAGCAGGGTCGGGGTGCCGCCGCCGACGAATACGGTCTCGACCGGCCGGGGGTCGTCCCCCAGCACTTTGCGGGCGAGGCGGACCTCCTCGACGACCATGTCGGCGTAGTTGTCGCGGGAGGCGAGCACGCCACCGGATCCGCGCAGCTCAGTGGCGGTGTAGGTGTTGAAGTCGCAGTAGCCGCAGCGCGTCGCGCAGTAGGGCACATGCAGATAGAACCCGAGCGGCCGGTTCGCCGCCCCGGCCACGGCGCTCACGGGCAGCGCGCCGTCCTCGGGCATGGGCTCGCCATCGGGCAGTACGGAAGGCATGCGCCCATTGTCCGTCATCGGCGCACCGGGCCGGCCGGGGCGCTGCCGGGAGGCCCGCACGGCGGCCGGGGCCGGCCCGTGCCTTGGCCGAGGGGCCCGCGCGCCCGGACGCTTCCTACCGCGCCCGCAGCACCAGCATCGCCAGATCGTCGTCGGGCGGCTCGACCGCGAACGCGTGCACCGCCTGGCGGATCCGCTCCGCCACATCCCCCGCGTCCAGCCCCACGCAGTCGCCGAGCAGCGATGCCAGCCCGTCCCCGTCGTCGAACTGCCGGGCGCCGGATCTGTGCTCCGTCACCCCGTCCGTCACGCACACCAGCGTCTCCCCGGGCGCCAGCTCGAAGGTCTCGCTCTGGTACGCGACGTCGTCCACGACGCCCAGCAGGATCTGCGGCTCGGCGACGGTGCGCACCGACCCGTCGGGCCGGAGGACCAGGGGCAGCGGATGGCCCGCGCTGGCGAGGGTGCAGCGGATGCCGTCCTCGCCCTCCTCGCCCAGCGGCACCAGCTCCCCGTACAGCAGCGACAGGAACCGCGACACCCCGCCGCCCACCGGCAGCCCCACGCCCGCGGCCACGGCCTCCGCCGCGCCCTCGACGGCGGCCTCGACGGCCTCCTCCCCGAGCATCCGGTTGAGTCGTTCCAGGACCGCCCCGACGTCGTACCCCTCGCGCGCCAGCAGCCGCAGCCAGGGCCGTACGAGCCCGGTCACCACGGCTGCCTCCGGCCCGTTGCCGCAGACGTCGCCCAGGACGAAGACCCAACGGCCGTTCCCCGCGGGGAAGATGTCGTAGAAGTCGCCCCCGGCCGAGGTGCCGCCGGTCGGCTCGTACACCACCGCCGACTCCACGCCCGGGATCCGGGCTATACGGGACGGCAGCAGGCCGCGCTGGAGCACCCGGCTGATCGTCTCCTGGCGCGTGTACTGCCGGGCGGAGGCGAGCGCCAGCGCGACCCGGCGGGCGAAGTCCTCGACCAGTCCGGCCACCTCGCCCGGCACCCGCATCAGCCCGGCCCGGCCGAGCAGCAGCGTGCCGACGGTGCGCCCGCCCGCGATCAGTCGGCAGGCCAGGGCCGCGCCACCGGGGCCGTACGCGGAGGGGTCGCTGGGCCACTGCCAGGGCACGGCCCGGCCGCGCGCGGTGGCGGGCAGTTCCAGCGGCTCCTTCTCGAGCAGCTGGCGGAGGGTTTCGATCCGGCTCTCGCTCGCGTGCCACACCTGGGCGAGCCGCGGCGGGCCGCCTTCCGTGTCGAGCCACACCGCGCTCCAGTCGGCGAACCGCGGTACGAGCAGCTGGGCGGCCAGCGAGGTCACCATGTCCTCGTCGAACTGTCCGGCCAGCAACTCGGACGCCTCGGCGAGGAAGGACAGCGCCCCCTCGCGGACCCAGTCGGCGTCGGCGTGGCGGCCGCCGACGCGCCGGGGGTCGGGGGCCAGGAGCTCGACGGCGTACGCGTCGCCGCGCGAGTCGCCGTTCAGTGTGTCGCCACTCGGCGGATCGTCCTTCAGGGAGGCGCCGTTGAGGGAGCCGTCCTTTAGGGGGCCGTCATTGGGGGAGTCACCCAGGGCGTCGCCCGAGGCGGTGGGCAGATCGGTTGGCAATGAGCCGTCTGAAAGTGGTTCCCCCGGAAGGGCGACGGCCTCGACCGTGGTGACGGGCAGTTGGAACCACACCGTCTTGCTGTCCCGGCGATAGGCCGTGCCCCAGCATTCTGCGAGCTCGGCGACCAGCCGCAGCCCGTGTCCGGCGCTCACCGGGTCCTCGCCCTCATCGGGTGGCTCACCGCGCAGGAAACGGGTGGGGTGATGGTCCGTCACCTCTACGACCACGGAGGGCACTTGGCCGTCCCCGGTTAAGACGTCCAGCGCACAGCTCACCTCGACCGCCGTCCCGGCGTGCACCACGGCGTTGGTGACCAACTCGCTCACCAGCAGCACGACCTCGTCCGCGACCTGGTCGGGGATCCGGCCGACGGCAGGGAAGTCGAGCGAGGTCCAGTCCGCGAGGGCCGTGCGCGCGAACCGGCGCGCGGCGGAGGCCGCCAGCGGATTGCCGGGCAGGCTGGTGCGCGCGGCGACGATCCGGGCCGCCGGTACGGCCCCGGGCACGGCCACGAGCGCCGGCCCCGGCCCGGATCCGGGCCGGGGGCGCGGCACTACGCCCGGCACCGCCCCCGGCGCCGGATCAGGTGTGACAGAAGCAGGTGTGGCAGAAGAAGGCGTCCCCACTGTGCGGCTCCTGAGCAGTCCCGGCCTAAAGCCGTAGTCCGACACCGACAGAGTGGCAGACATGCCGCCCTCATATGCGCCGAGTTACGCAAGTGAGCCGCGATGAGGGGAAAAATCAGGTGAACAGTGTGTCGGAGCTGCGGCACCTGTGCGGATGTTACGCCTCGGGTGGCGCATCAGCCCCACCCGACACTCACCCGACACCCCCGCCCGGGATGCCGGCCGCACACGTCCGCTCAGTTCTCCCTCGTGCCTGCGTACATATCCTCCAGCAGGTCCTTGTATTCCCGCTCGACCACCGGTCGCTTGAGTTTCAGGCTCGGCGTGAGCTCACCGTGCTCGACGTCCAGATCGCGCGGCAGCAGCCGGAACTTCTTGATCGTCTGCCAGCGCTGCAACCTCTCGTTGAGCCGCCGCACATAGCCGTCGATCAGCTCCCGCACCTCGTCCGTGGCCACCAACTCGGCGTACGGCTTGCCCTCCAGACCGTGCTCCCGCGCCCAGTCCATGAGCGTGGGCTCGTCGAGGGAGATCAGCGCGGTGCAGTAGTTGCGGTCCGCGCCGTGCACCAGGATGTTGGAGACGAACGGGCACACCGCCTTGAACTGGCCCTCGACCTCGGCCGGCGCGACGTACTTCCCGCCCGACGTCTTGATCAGGTCCTTCTTGCGGTCGGTGATGGTGAGATAGCCGTCCGGCGAAAGCTCGCCGATGTCGCCGGTGTGGAACCAGCCGTCGGACTCCAGCACCTGCTCGGTCAGCTCCGGCAGCTCGTGGTAGCCCTGCATGATGGACGGTCCGCGCATCAGGATCTCGCCGTCCTCGGCCACCCGCACCTCCAGGCCCGCGAACGCCTTGCCCACCGTGCCGGTGCGGTACTCCACGGGGTTGAGGAAGCCGGGGCCGCTGGTCTCGGTGAGTCCGTAGCCCTCCAGGATGTTGATGCCGGCGCCGGCGAAGAAGTAGCCGATCTCGGGCGCGAGCGCGGCGGCGCCGGACACCGCGGCCCGCAGCCGGCCGCCGAACGCCTCGCGCAGCTTGGCGTAGACCAGCTTGTCGGCGACGGCGTGCTTGGCCTTGAGGCCCATGGGCACCGAGGCCGTTCCGGTGTGGCGGAAGTTGTCCTGGGAGGTCTTGGCGTACTCGCGGGCGACCTCGGCCGCCCACTGGAAGATCTTGTACTTGGCGCCGCCGCCCACGCGGGCCCGCTGCGCCACGCCGTTGTAGACCTTCTCGAAGATCCGCGGCACGGCGCACATGTAGGTGGGCCTGACCACCGGCAGATTTTCGATGATCTTGTCCTGCCGGCCGTCCACGGCCGTCGTGTGCCCGACGTACACCTGCCCCGCCGTCAGCACCTTGCCGAAGACATGCGACAGCGGCAGCCACAAATACTGCACATCGTCGGCGAAAAGGATCCCGTCGAGATTGCCGATCACGATGGCCATGTACGACCAGGTGTCATGCGCCAGACGTACGCCCTTGGGGCGTCCGGTGGTACCGGAGGTGTAGATGAGGGTGGCCAGCTGGTCGGCGCGGAGCGCGTCCATGCACTCGCGCACCGCGTCCGGGTGGTCGTCGAGATGGGCCGTGCCGCGCTTCTCCAGCTCGGCGAGCGAGAGCACCCAGCCCTCGGGGTCGCCCTCGGCGGGGATCGCGTCCTCGGCCTTGATCACCACGACATGGGCCAGCCCGGGAAGTTCCTCGCGCTGCTCCCGCGCCTTGGCCAGCTGCGCCGCGTCCTCGGCGATCAGCACCCGGCTGCCGGAGTCGGAGAGGATGAAGGCCGTCTCCTCGGCGTTGGTGTTCGGGTAGACCGTGGTGGTCGCCGCGCCCGCGCACAGCACCCCGAGGTCGGTCAGGATCCACTCGATGCGCGTGGAGCAGGCCAGCGCCACCCGCTCCTCGGGGCGGACGCCGAGGCCGATCAGGCCGGCGGCGATGGCGAAGACCCGGTCCGCGGTCTCGCGCCAGGTCAGGGGCTGCCAGTCGTCGGGGCCCTCGCCCGAGGCGGGCGGGACCGGATAGCGGTAGGCCTCGGCGTCCGGCGTCGCCTCGACGCGCTGGAGGAAGTGCGTCGCCAGGGACGGCGGGCGGTTCTCGAGCAAGGTCTTTGTGTCGGTCACGGCATCCTCCGGAGCCCGCCTCAGTGCTTGCCTCGCGCTTATTGACTCGCGAGTAACCTTTGAGCAGTGATCAGGGTAAGGGCCGGAACCGTACCGCGTAAGGGGGCTTCGGCCACCTTGTTGAAACTCGGGGCGCGTCGGTGCGGAAGCGTGGGGCGGCAGTCGCGTAAAGAGGGCAGTGGGTCGGGCGCGCCGCGCGCCGGACCCGCTGCCCTTCAGCCCGCCCTACTTCTTCGCTTTCGCATCGCTCTCGGAGTCGGAGGACAGCACCGCGATAAAGGCCTCCTGCGGGACCTCCACGCTGCCGACCATCTTCATCCGCTTCTTGCCTTCCTTCTGCTTCTCCAGCAGCTTCCGCTTCCGGGAGATGTCACCGCCGTAGCACTTGGCCAGCACGTCCTTGCGGATGGCGCGGACCGTCTCGCGGGCGATCACCCGGCTGCCGATGGCGGCCTGGATCGGCACCTCGAAATTCTGCCGGGGGATCAGCTCGCGCAGTTTGGCGACCAGCCGGACGCCGTACGCGTACGCCTTGTCCTTGTGGGTGATCGCGGAGAAGGCGTCGACCTTGTCGCCGTGCAGCAGGATGTCGACCTTGACCAGGTCGGATACCTGCTCACCAGTGGGCTCGTAGTCGAGCGACGCATAGCCGCGGGTCTTGGACTTCAGCTGGTCGAAGAAGTCGAAGACCACCTCGGCGAGCGGAAGGGTGTAGCGGATCTCGACCCGGTCCTCGGAGAGGTAGTCCATGCCGAGCATCACACCGCGACGGTTCTGGCAGAGCTCCATGATCGCGCCGATGAACTCGCTCGGGGCCAGGATGGTGGACCGTACGACCGGCTCGTGCACCTTGTCGATCTTGCCCACGGGGAACTCGCTGGGGTTGGTCACCGTGTGCTCGGAGCCGTCCTCCATGTCCACGCGGTAGATCACATTGGGCGCGGTGGCGATCAGATCGAGACCGAATTCGCGCTCCAGGCGCTCACGGATGACCTCCAGATGCAGCAGGCCGAGGAAGCCGACGCGGAAGCCGAAGCCGAGGGCCGCCGAGGTCTCCGGCTCGTAGACCAGCGCGGCATCGTTGAGCTGGAGCTTGTCCAGGGCCTCGCGCAGCTCCGGATAGTCCGAGCCGTCCAGCGGATACAGCCCGGAGAAGACCATGGGCTTGGGGTCCTTGTAGCCACCCAGCGCCTCGGTGGCGCCCCTGCTGAACTGGGTGATCGTGTCGCCGACCTTGGACTGGCGGACGTCCTTCACGCCGGTGATCAGATAGCCCACCTCACCGACGGACAGCCCGTCGGCAGGGGTCATCTCGGGCGAGTTGGTGCCGATCTCCAGCAGCTCGTGGGCGGCGCCGGTGGACATCATCTTGATGCGCTCACGCTTGCCCAGCGTGCCGTCGACGACCTTGACGTAGGTCACGACCCCCCGGTACGCGTCATAGACCGAGTCGAAGATCATGGCTCGGGCCGGGGCGTCCTTGACGCCCACCGGAGCCGGGACCAGCTTGACGACCTCATCCAGCAGCTCGGCCACGCCCTCACCGGTCTTGGCGGAGACCTTGAGCACATCGGAGGGGTCGCAGCCGATGATGTGGGCCAGCTCGGCGGCGTACTTCTCGGGCTGGGCGGCCGGGAGGTCGATCTTGTTGAGGACCGGGATGATCGTGAGGTCGTTCTCCAGGGCCAGGTAGAGGTTGGCCAGGGTCTGCGCCTCGATGCCCTGGGCCGCGTCGACCAGCAGGATGCAGCCCTCGCAGGCCGCGAGGGAGCGCGAGACCTCGTAGGTGAAGTCCACGTGGCCGGGGGTGTCGATCATGTTGAGGATGTGGGTGGCGCCCGCATCCCCGCCCTGATCCCCGCCCTGGGTGGGCGCCCAGGGCAGCCGGACCGCCTGGGACTTGATCGTGATGCCGCGCTCGCGCTCGATATCCATGCGGTCGAGGTACTGCGCACGCATCTGCCGCTGATCGACCACACCGGTCAGCTGGAGCATCCGGTCGGCGAGCGTCGACTTGCCGTGGTCGATGTGCGCGATGATGCAGAAGTTACGGATGAGAGCCGGGTCGGTACGGCTCGGCTCCGGCACATTGGTAGGGGTCGCGGGCACGCAGGGTCCTGTGTCTAGGCGGGACTCGGTGTTGTCAGTCAGTGATGTCAGTCAGTCCATGGTCCCACGACTGGCGACCACGCCCGGGTTCGGTACGGATTCGGCGTCGTTTGGGAGGCCGCGAAGCCTGCTGGTAGCCTGGACGACTGTGTCTCGCGCCTCTCTCGCGCGCGGCACCGGATGCGAAACGAAACAGCGAAATCCAACGAACCTGCGAAGGCTCTTTACGTGGCGAACATCAAGTCCCAGATCAAGCGGAACAAGACGAACGAGAAGGCGCGCCTGCGCAACAAGTCCGTCAAGTCCGAGCTGAAGACCGCGATCCGTCGGACCCGCGAGGCCGTCGCCGCCGGTGACGCCGAGAAGGCCACCGCCGCCGCCCGCGTCGCGTCCCGGAAGCTGGACAAGGCCGTCAGCAAGGGCGTCATCCACAAGAACAGCGCCGCCAACAAGAAGTCGGCCCTGGCCACCCAGGTCGCCGGCCTCCAGGGCTGACCCTCGGGGCCACTGCGCTGACCCCAGGGCTACCGCCCCACCCCGCCGGTACGGACACAAGCGGTCCCTCTCACCCGCTCCGCCCCGGCAGCCGACAGCAACAACTGCGGCACCGCGCCGCACGCGGCCTGCGTTCGCCACGCGGGTGCGGCGCACCAAGCTTTGACCGAAAGCCTCACGCTTGCCCTTTCCCCAGGGCAGCGTGGGGCTTTTGGCCTTTATCGGGTATGTTCACGTCATGTCGATACCGGGGGAGTCTCCCAACCCGTACGGGCCGCCGCAGCAGCCCCAGCCACCTCAGCCAGGCGCACCCGCCCCACAGCCGAACCCCTACGCGCAGGGCCCGCAGCAGGGACAGTCGCCCCAGCAGCAGTCGCCGTATCCGTACGCGCAGCCGACGATGCCCGCCATGCCCGCCGTCACCGCGATGCCTCCGGGTCCCCCTGGTCCCCCTGGTCCTCCCGCGCCTCCCGGTGCCGGTGGCTGGTCCACACCCGAGACGGCGGCCGGGGCCGGGTACGGCCCGATGGGCGTCCAGCCGCCCATGCCGCCCGCCGGGCCCGGCAACCCCGGCGGCCGGGGCAAGGGCTGGCTGTGGGCCCTGGGCGGGGCGGTCGTGGCCTCGGCGGTGTGGGCCGGGGTCGTGTTCTCGACCGGCGGCTTCGGGAGCAACGAGAAGAAGGCCGACCTGGGGACCTACCAGTACGCCGGCAACCTGTGCTCCTCCAGCGACTTGACCCCCATCGAGAACGCCTCCTTCAAGGAGAAGGAGTCGACCAGCGGGACCAATCCGCAGCACAGCAGCTCGGAGGACCCGGCCATGGACTCGATGACGTGCAACGTCGACTACGAGCCCAGCTCCTCGTCCAGCAGCGACTACTCCTCCGCCTGGCTCTACACGACGGCGTATCTGCACCGGAAGACGGACCCCACGCCCGAGTTCAAGGCGACCTACATGTCGTACAAGAACCAGAAGACCTCCACCACCCACTACAAGGTGTCCGAGGTCAGCGGCGTCGGCGACGAGGCGTATGTGGTGGCCCAGGAGTACGAGAGCACCAGCAACACCAGCGCCTATGTGATCCTCGGGGTGCGCGACGGCTGGATGACGTACCAGACGACGTGGTCGCAGTACGCGTCGAGCTCATCGGACAACCCGGTCAAGAGCAATGCCGAGATCACCGAAATGCTCAAGGCGAGCGCCAAGGGCACGCTGGAGAAGCTGCAGAAGTAATCGGCCAGTTGGCCAGCCGGCCCGAAGCGGCTCCCGCGCGGGGCTGTCACCGTCGGACCCGTCCGGTCGCCCCGGGCGGGTCCGGGGCTTTTCTGCCGGATCTCTGCCGGACCTCTGTCCGGCCTCCAATGGATCTGCGCCAGATCTCCGCCGGATCTGCGCCGGATCTCCGTGGGAGAAGGGCCTAGCGGCCCGCTCGGGCGGCACGGGCGACGGTGACCACCGCCTTCTCCAGCGCATACTCCGGATCGTCGCCGCCACCCTTGACCCCCGCGTCGGCCTCGGCCACGGCGCGCAGCGCCACCGCCACGCCATCCGCCGACCAGCCGCGCATCTGCTGCCGCACCCGGTCGATCTTCCACGGCGGCATGCCGAGCTCACGCGCCAGATCGCCGGGGCGCGCACCACGTGGCGCTGAGGCGAGCTTGCCGATGGCGCGCACGCCCTGGGCGAGAGCGCTGGTGATCAGCACCGGAGCCACGCCTGTGGCCACCGCCCAGCGCAGCGCCTCCAGAGCCTCGGCGGTGCGCCCTTCGACCGCGCGGTCGGCGACGGTGAAGCTCGACGCCTCGGCGCGGCCCGTGTAGTAGCGGGCGACGACGGCCTCGTCGATCGTGCCCTCCACATCGGCGACAAGCTGCGCGCAAGCGCTCGCCAATTCGCGCAGATCGCTTCCGATGGCGTCGACCAGCGCCTGGCACGCCTCCGGCGTCGCGGACCGCCCGGTGGCCCGGAACTCCGCCCGCACAAAGGCCAGCCGGTCGGCCGGCTTGGTCATCTTCGGACACGCGACCTCGCGCGCCCCCGCCTTGCGGGCGGCGTCCAGCAGCCCCTTGCCCTTGGCACCGCCGGCATGCAGGAGCACCAGGGTGATCTCCTCGGCGGGGGCGCTCAGATACCCCTTCACGTCCTTGATCGTGTCCGCCGACAGATCCTGTGCGTTGCGCACCACCACGACCTTGCGCTCGGCGAACAGGGAAGGGCTCGTCAACTCGGCGAGCGTGCCGGGCTGCAGCGCGTCCGGCATGAGGTCGCGCACATCGGTGTCCGGGTCGGCGGCCCGGGCCGCCGCCACGACCTGCTGCACGGCACGGTCGAGCAGCAGGTCCTCCTGGCCCACGGCGAGAGTCACGGGGGCGAGCGGATCGTCGGTCGTCGTCTTCCTGGCCATCGCCGTCCAGCATCCCACGACCCGCCGACAACCCCGACAGCCCCGCTCCCCGGATGCCCGACAATGATCCGGTGACCGATGCACGACTCGACCCCGTACGCCATGTCCTCGTACTGCCCGACCGCGACACGGCCGAGGAGGTGGCCGAGGGCCTGGCCGACCGCTTCGGGATCGCCGAGGAACCCCATCTGATCCGGGACGCGCTGGCGGGCGAGGACGACGCGGAGGACGCGCAGTGGCTGGTGGTCGTGGAGGACCCGGCCAAGGCCCTGGACCCGGCGGCGCTGGACGCGTACGCGGCCGAGTACGAGGGGTGGCTGGAGGCCGAATAGCCCCGGGGGCGTATGTCATCTGACGGCCGCCCTCAGGTCCGGGCCGGTGATCGCGATCGGACCGGCCGAGTCGGTACGCAGCACGGCGGCACCCTGGGCGCGGAGCGCGGCGACGGTTCGGGGTGATGGGTGGCCATACGGGTTGTCCGCACCACAGCTGATCAGCGCGAGGCGCGGGCTCACGCGGCGGAGCAGGCCCGGGTCCTGGTAGGCGGAACCGTGGTGGGCGACCTTGAGGACGTCCACCTCGGACAGCGTGGGGTGGGCGGCCAGCAAAGCGCTCTGTGCGGGCGGTTCGAGATCGCCCAGGAGGAGGAAGGTCAGGCCCGCCGTGCGGACCAGGAGAGTGACGCTCGCGTCATTCGGCCCCTCCACGGGCGGCACGGCCGCGCCTTGCCTCTCCGCAGAGCGCACGGCCGTGGGCGGTGGCCACAGCACCTCCCAGGACAGGGAGCCGACCCGGCGGCGCTCCCCCGGTGCGGCGGTGATCACCGGGATATGCGCCGCCCCGGCCCGGCGGCGCACGGACTCGGCCTGATCCGGCGGGTCCCGCAGGGGCGTCGTCTCAATCGCGCCCACCGCCCTGCCGCGCAACGCGCCGCTCAGCCCGGCCACATGGTCGGCGTGGAAGTGGGTGAGAACGAGCAGCGGAATACGGACCACGCCCAGTCTCCGCAGACAGCGGTCCACGGCGCGCGGCTCCGGACCGGTGTCCACGACGACGGCCGCGCCGGGGCCGGCCGACAGGACCAGCGCGTCGCCCTGGCCGACATCGCAGACCACCAGGCGCCAACCGGGCGGCGGCCAGCCGGAGATGACGCGCGCCAGTGGGGCCGGGCGGATGAGTACGAGCAGCAGGAACAGCGCGCAGAGCGCGCACAGCAGCCGGTGCCTCAGCAGGCGGCGGCCGGTGAGCACGGCGACGGCGGTGACGGCGGCCAGCAGCAGCCCGCCGGTCCAGCCACCCGGCCAGGCCAGCTCCGCCCCGGGCAGCCCCGCGCCCGCGCGGGCCACGGAAGCGATCCACCCGGCCGGCCAACCCGCCAGCCAGGCCAGGCACTCGGCGGCCGGGAACGCGAACGGGGCCGCCGCGAGAGCGGCGAAGCCGAGAATCGTGGCGGGGGCGACCGCGAGCTCGGCGATCAGATTGCAGGGGATCGCCACCAGGCTCACCCGCCCGGCCAGCACCACGACCACCGGCGCGCACACCGCCTGGGCCGCTACGGCCGCGGCCAGCATCTCGGCGGGCCGCGGCGGCAGCCCGCGCCGCCGCAGCGCGGCGCCGAGACCCGGAGCGAGGGTGAGCAGCGCGCCCGTGGCCAGCACGGAGAGCAGGAATCCGTAGCTCCGCGCCAACCAGGGGTCGTAGAGGACCAGTACCAGAACGGCGGCGGCCAAGGCGGGCAGCAGGGACCGGCGGCGGCCGGTGGCAATGGCCAGCAGGGTGATCAGCCCGCACGCGGCGGCGCGCAGCACGCTGGGGTCGGGTCTGCAGACGATGACGAAGCCGAGCGTGAGCCCGCCGCCGAGCAACGCGGTCATCCGCAGCGGGATGCCCAGCCGGGCGGCGAGACCGCGCCGCTCGGCCCTGGCGGCGAGGTGGGGCGGTCCGATGAGCAGCACGAGGATCACGGACAGGTTGCTTCCGCTGACCGCCAGCAGATGCGTCATGTCCGCGGCCCGGAACGCCTCTTCGAGATCCGGCGACACCCGTGAGGTGTCCCCCACGACAAGCCCCGGGAGCAACGCCCGCGCGTCCGGCCCCAGCTCGTCGGTCGCGGCCCGCAGACCGCCCCGCAGCCGCCCGGCCACGCGCTGGGCCGCGGTGGGCCCCGCGACGATCTGCGGCGCCCCGCCCCCGTTGACCCG